>QBMN01000067.1:0-5798 GCA_003241845.1 Shackletoniella antarctica
CAATCAATCTGCTCAGATCTTTGACAACTCCACCCTTGGCCCCGCCGCCAACCGCATTGGCACCCTCAACGCCGGCACCCAGGTCACCCTCACCGGGGCGGTTTCGCCGGGGCGCGCCCAGGTTTTTCTCGGCAGCGGCACTCTGTCGTCGGTGCAGCCCGTGGGCTGGCTCAACGCGGCCAACCTCGGCCCCTGCGGCAGCACCCCGCCGCCCACGGGCGCTTGCTTTAGGTCACAGGTTGCCCTGGTGGTGCGGTCTAACCCCACCTCAAGCTCTGCGGTGCTAGCGGGCTACAGCGCGGGCGATACGGTCATTGCCAGCGCCAACCCACCCACTCAGCAGATCTCTGCCGACGGTCGCCGCTGGATACAGGTGAGACTTTCTACTGGCAGCACCGGCTGGGTAGCTAGCACGGGTGCCAACGGGGTGGGCAGCAACCTAACCTCTATCCCTTGTCCCTAGGGGTTTTGTGGCTCAAACGCTGAGATTTCCCTACCGCTGCTCCAGCGGCGGCGGGGAATCGAGCTAATCTGGGTAGAGAACATTTGTTCCGCAGCCATGGCCACACCCCAGACCAAATTTACAAACTCGGGTGCCGCTCCTGGTCTTGCCCTTACCGTCGAGCAAGGGGCGGCGCTGGAGGCCCTCGACGCCTTTGTGCAGGGCACAGAAAAGCTCTATTTGCTGACCGGCTACGCCGGTACCGGCAAAACGACGCTGTTGCAGGCCTTTGTCAGCGGGCTGCGCGATCGCGGTGACGACCGCCCGATTGTGCTCAGCGCCTTTAGCAACAAGGCCACCAAGGTGCTAGCGGCGATGGCGGCCCAGTGGCGGATCGAGATCGACGCCATGACCTGCTGCAAGCTGCTGGGTCTGCGCCCTGTGATCGACGAAGAAAGCGGCAAGCAGGTGTTTGCCATCGACCGCCAGCAGGCCAGCCAGATCGACCGCTACCGACTGGTGATCGTCGATGAATGCTCAATGATTAATCAAGAACTATGGGAGCTGCTGGTGAATGCGGTGTCAAACCTGTACCGGGGCACCCAGATTTTGTTTGTGGGCGACTCGGCCCAGCTGCCCCCGGTCAACGAGCCAGAGTCGGCCTGCTTTCGGCAGATTGTGCATAAATCTGAGCTGACGGAGGTGGTGCGCTACGGGGGGGCGATCGCCGTCATTGCCGAAGACATGCGGCGAAATCTAGAGCGCGACCAGCTGCCCCGCTTCGCCAGCGACACCAACGCCGACAATACCGAGGGCTGCTTTGCGCTGCCCCGCCCTGGCTGGCACGATCTGCTGATTCGCGCCTTTACCAGCCCCGCCTACCAAAAAAATCCTGACCAGGTGCGGGCGCTGGCCTACACCAACCGCCGCGTTGCCCAGCTCAACCAGCTGATTCGCAGCGCCATCTACGGCCCTGACGCCCAGCGCTTTGTGCCCGGCGAGCGGCTGATCGCCGTCAGCCCCTGCCTCAAAGAAGAGAGCATCGTGCTGCCCACCTCGGGCGAGTGCGAAGTGCTGCACATCGCCCGCAGCCGCGAGGGCGAATGGCCCCTGTGGCTGCTCGAGGTCGAAACCGAGACGGGCGACGACAAAACCCTGCGGGTGCTCCACGAGTCGGGCCAGGGGGAGTTTAAAGCCAGGCTCGACTTTCTCGCCAAAGAAAAGCGCTGGATGGAGTTTTGGGACTTGCAGCAGCGCTTCCACTCGGTCGACTACGCCTACAGCCTCACCATCCACAAAAGCCAGGGGTCAACCTTTCAAGATGTATTTGTCGATGTGCCCTCGATGCTGGCCAACCGCAACGTGATTGAGCGCAACCAGCTCTGCTATGTGGCCTTTACCCGCGCCGCCAAGCGATTGTTTCTGTACCAATAACCCTCATCCCAGTCCAGCAGTGGAGTGCTACCTGGGGGAAAACTACAGATCCCGAGCTGGACTTGGCATAGAACCATCTAGGGCACCAGTCGGGCAAATTTTTTCTTGCCGACCTGCACCACTTTGCCGACTAGCCCGTCGGGGTTGGCAAACTCTTGGTTGGGGTCAGTGACCTTCTCGCCGTCGAGCTTGACGGCCCCCCCCTGAATCTGGCGACGGGCCTCGCTGCTGCTGGCGCACAGGTCGGTGGCACCCACCAGGTAAAACAGCTTGGCCGGAAAGTTTACCGCCGCCAGGGAAAACTCGGGTACCCCACCCGTGGCGTCGCCGATGCCCTGCACCAGGCTGATGGCGGCCTGCTGGGCCTGGAGAGCGGCGATTTCACCGTGAAACTGGCGGGTGACCTCTAGGGCCAGCAGCTTTTGGCGATCGCGCGGGTTTTCCGGCAGGGTGTCTACATCGATGGCGGTGAGCAGCTCAAAGTAGTCACCAATCAGCCCATCGGGCACCTTTTCGAGCTTAGAGTACATGCTCAGCGGGTCTTCTTGCAGCCCCACGTAGTTGCCCAGGGATTTTGACATCTTTTGGCTACCGTCGGTACCCAGCAGCAGGGGCACCAGCATGCCAAACTGCGGCCTGAGCCCAAAGTGGCGCTGGAGGTCGCGACCCACGGCAATATTAAATTTCTGGTCGGTGCCGCCCAGCTCTACATCTGACTGCACGGCCACCGAGTCGTAGCCCTGCATGAGCGGGTAGAGAAACTCGTGGAGAAACACCGGGTCGCCCTTGCCATAGCGCTCGGAGAAGCCTTCTTTGGCCAGCATTTGCCCCACGGTCATGGTGCTGAGCAAGGTCAGAATTTTGCCCAGATCAAGGGACGACAGCCACTCGGAGTTGTAGCGCACCTCCAGTCGCCCAGGGCTGTCAAAATCGAGGATCGGGCGCACCTGCTCTAGGTAGGTCTCGGCGTTGACCCTGACGTCGGCTGCGGTGAGCTGGCGGCGTACCTCAGATTTACCGGTGGGGTCACCAATGCGGGCGGTAAAGTCGCCAATGATCAGCACGGCGGTGTGACCAGCGTCTTGAAAGGCACGCAGTTTACGCACCGGGATGCTGTGGCCCAGGTGAATTTCACTGCCGGTGGGGTCAATGCCAAGCTTGATCCGCAGGGGGCGATCGCTCCGTAACAGCCGCTGAGTCAGATTTTGCTCAGGGTCACTGGAGTCGGGCTGGTGGGGAAATACCTCGCTGATACCTCTGTAGATGCCCTCAAAAATGCCCTCAAGCTGGGCAGGAGGCGAGCTAGGGTTGGCCTGGGTCATGGTGAAAGCTGGGTTCAAGGACGAGGGTGGCGAAGAGCGGTAACAGGAGACAGCGCCAGAGGTAGACATTCCAACACCGACATTCCGGCGCTATAAATTCAGGTAAAAGTGGCCCTTAGCGTCTCCTTATAAGCGTCTGCGAGGCTAGGATAAGCGGAGCCACAATGCCCTGGGGAGCGAGCTCTGAAATAGTCTGGGTGATAACGACTGGGTTCACTTGTCTAGAGGGTTATTATAATGGCCTAGCCGTCATCTACTGATAGGCATCTACGCCTGAGTCCGCGCAGTAAGCCGCACGGTCAGCTCCACGGTCTCCCCACCGCTCATTTCGCTTCACAGTTGTCTTTAAAATTCTCTAATAGCCAACGTGTCAACCACTATTCGCCGCAACAGTCGATCTCAGCCCCAGCCTCTGCGCCGGGCGCCCAACCTGCTGAAATATGTGCAGGATGTCGGTCAGGTGTCGGCGGCGGCGCTGCTGGGCACCACCATGATTGTCAGCTCGGTGATGGCGGGCGGGCTGGTGGGGCTGGCCATTAGCTTTCGCAACCTGCCCGACGTGCGGGTATTGCGCAACTACGTGCCCAGTGAAACCAGCTACATCTACGACATCAACGGCACCCTGCTCCATAGCCTTCACGACGAGGCCAACCGCGAGGTGGTAGATACTGACGAAATGTCGCCCCACCTGAAGCGGGCGGTGCTAGCGGTAGAAGACAGCTACTTTTATTCCCACAATGGCATCAACCCCAGCAGTGTGGGCCGGGCATTGCTGGCCAACGCAGAGGCCGGGTCGACCGTAGAAGGCGGCTCAACCATCACCATGCAGCTGGTAAAAAACCTGTTCTTGACCCCTGAGCGGGCCATTAGCCGCAAGGTGGCAGAGGCCGTACTGGCTCTGCGCCTAGAGCAAATCTTCAGCAAAGATGAAATTCTGGAGATGTACCTCAACCAGGTGTACTGGGGGCACAACAACTACGGGGTAGAAACGGCGGCCCAGAGCTACTTTAATAAATCGGCGGCGGATCTAACCCTGCCCGAAGCGGCCATAATGGCGGGGCTGATTCAGGCCCCAGAAAACTACAGCCCCTTCTACAACTACCAGCTCACCAAGCAGCGTCAGGCGGTGGTGCTCAACCGCATGCGTCAGCTGGGCTGGATTAGCGCCGAGGAGGAGGTAGCCGCTCGGGATGCGCCTTTGCTGATCGGCGAAGTTAAGTCGTTCCGCAGCAGTATTTCTCCCTACATCACTGAAGCGGCGGTGCAGGAGCTGAAACAGCGCTTTGGCAGCGAGGCGGTGGTGAAGGGCGGCATGCGGGTGCAGACCACCATAGATCTGGGCATACAGCAAATGGCAGAAGCTACGGTGCAGCGTCATAATGCCCGCATTCGCAACATTGCCGATCAAATGGCCCTGGTGTCGATTGACCCCCGCACTCACTTTGTCAAGGCCATGGTGGGCGGGGTCGATCACGAAACCAGCCAGTTTAACCGGGCGATTCAGGCCTACCGACAGCCGGGGTCGGCCTTTAAGCCATTTGTGTACTACACCGCCTTCGCTACCGGACGCTACACCCCAGCTAGCTCCATTGCCGACACCCCGGTGAGCTATCCCGATGGCTACCGCACCTACAGCCCTAAAAACTACGGGGGCGACTTTATGGGCAATATCACCATTCGCACTGCCCTAGAGGTGTCGCGCAACGTGCCGGCGGTAAAGCTGGGCCAGGCGGTGGGAATCAACCAAATTATCGAGCTGTGCCGCACCCTGGGCATTACCAGCCCCATGCAGGCGGTAACCTCGCTGCCCCTAGGGGCGGTAGACCTAACCCCCATGGAAATGGCAGGGGCCTACGCCACCTTTGCCAGCAATGGCTGGCACTCTGAGCCGACCTTTATTGTGCAGGTGACAGACAGCAGCGGCAATGTGCTGCTTGACAATACGCCTAAACCCCAGCTCGTGTTAGACCCCTGGGCCGCAGCGACCCTGACCGACGTGCTGCAAGGGGTGATTGCGCGGGGAACGGGTAAAGGAGCTCAGATCGGGCGACCGGCGGCGGGCAAAACCGGCACCACCGACTCCCAGCGGGATGTGTGGTTTGTGGGCTATGTGCCTCAGCTGGCGACGGCAGTGTGGATTGGCAATGACAGTAACGCGCCCATGCGGTCTGGAGCTACGGGCGGCACCTACGCCGCGCCGGTGTGGAAGGACTTTATGCAGCAGGCTCTGGTGAACGAGCCGGTGGAGAACTTTAAGCGACCTTCGGAGTTTGTGCAGCCCTAGGGGCTGGCTTCGTCGATCTGGGCGAGAACGCGATCGCGAAACTCTGGGTCGCTGTTGGCCAGCCCCAGCAGTTCCCAATAGTCTGACAGGGTGAGGTCGTTGGCCTGGATCAGGTCGAGGGCAGCGGCCTGAATTTCTTGCTGCATCTGGCGCGACTCGGTGTCGGTTTCGGCCCGCTGCAGGCCCAGCTCGCGGGATTCAATCAGCTTGACCACGGCTATGTAGGCTTTGACAAAGCGACTGACGGTGTCTGAGGGAATGTCGTTGGCGTCGGGCTGAGCAGGGGCCGGGGGGGCAACCGCCTCTGCCGGGGGGG
>QBMN01000067.1:5826-28035 GCA_003241845.1 Shackletoniella antarctica
GGGCTGCCGTGGCCCCCAGGGCAGGCGTGGGCATAGAGAGCAGCAGGCCACCGACCAGAGTGAGCAGCAGCAGGCGGCTGAGATCACGGGTCAATCTGGACAGCAGAGTCCCAACGGCGATCGCCATCCACCCAAAGCCCATAACGGTATAGCCCATAACGCTTTCCCCCAGCCTACCCGAAACCAGATCGCCTATAGTGATAGTAGACATAGGCATAAATACATAATGATTAAGGACGCAGACCGCTATGGCAAGCGATGATCCGTCTCCGATGCCCGGTCAAGGCAATCTCTCTGATCGCGAGCTACAGATCGTTGAGCTGGTGGCATCAGGGATGACCAACCAAGAGATTTCTGAAAAGCTTGAAATTAGCAAGCGCACCGTCGATAACCACATTAGTAATATTTTGACGAAGACCGCCACGGGTAACCGAGTGGCCCTGTTTCGGTGGGCGCTACAGGCGGGCAAGGTCTGCATTGACGAGGTTAACTGCTGCGTGCTTCCCCAGGTCAAGCCTGAGAACCAGGAGGCCTAGGGACCAACCTACAGGCTATGATGGGTATTCTGTTTTGCCTACCTAGAGCGCTAGCCCAGCTATGGAGCCGATTCAATCTCTGCCCGGAACCGAAGATATTTTGCCTAGGGCACAGCATGTGGGCCAAGACCTGAAGGTGGCTGACATTCACACCTGGCAGCGGGTAGAGGCAACGGCGCGAGATATTTTTGGCCGGGCCGCCTACCGAGAAATTCGCACCCCTACCTTTGAGGCGACCTCGCTATTTGAGCGCGGCATTGGCGAAGCCACCGACGTGGTAGGCAAGGAGATGTACAGCTTTAAAGACAGGGGCGATCGCGGCTGTACCCTGCGCCCCGAGGGCACCGCTGGCGTGGTGCGAGCCTACATTCAAAATAGCCTTTACGCCCTGGGCGGCGTCCAGCGGCTCTGGTATACCGGCCCTATGTTTCGCTATGAGCGGCCCCAAAAGGGTAGGCAGCGGCAGTTTCACCAGGTGGGCGTTGAGGTGCTGGGCAGCGCCGACCCCCGCGCCGATGTCGAGGTAATTGCCCTGGCCACGGATATTCTCAAAACCCTAGGGTTAAAAAACCTGACCTTTTATCTCAACTCGGTGGGAGACAGGGGTGATCGCACCCGCTATCGCGCCGCCCTCGTCGAGTACCTCACCCCCTACGCAGCGGATCTAGATGAAGATTCGCGCGATCGCCTCAGCCGCAACCCCCTGCGCATTCTCGACAGCAAAGACAAAAAGACCCAGGCGATCACCGCCGCCGCACCCAGCATTTTGGACTACCTGGGACCTGACTCTAAGCGCCACTTTGACCAGGTGCTGGCCCAGCTGAGCGCCCTGGGCATTGACTTTGAGCTAAACCCGCGCCTGGTGCGGGGGCTTGACTACTATACCCACACCGCCTTTGAAATTCAGTCGAGCGATCTGGGTGCCCAGGCCACGGTCTGCGGCGGCGGTCGCTACGACGGCCTAGTCGAAGAACTGGGCGGCCCGGACACCCCGGCGGTAGGCTGGGCCATTGGCCTAGAGCGTCTCACCCTGCTGCTAGAAGCCCTTCAGCAGCCGGTGGCCGTAGCCCCAGATGTTTATATGGTCTCCCGCGGAGAACTGGCCGAGGCTAACGCGCTACTCTTAGCTCAGAAACTGCGCCACCGGGGGATAGCGGTTGAGCTTGACCTCAGCGGATCGGCCTTTGGCAAACAGTTTAAGCGAGCCGATCGTAGCGGAGCTGCGGCCTGCCTGATCGTTGGTGACGACGAAGCGGCCCAGGGCACCGTGCAGGTCAAGTGGCTGGCCTCAGGCGATCAAACCAGCCTCTCACAAGCGGTTTTGCTGGGCAACCCCGACGGGTTTGCCCAGCAGATTCAGAGCGCTCGAGCTTAGATTTCGGCCATATCGATTGCAGTAAGGCAGAACGCCGCAGGGCAAATTGCCTTACTGCATCAGAGAAACGACCCGCCCCATATCAACCGATGGGGCGGGTCGCTTTTCTATATCTTGGGCATCCACACCACTGCAAAAACTTCGTTACAATCATTCATAATTGATTAATATCTACTCAACATTAATTCACCGTTGGTTGTATGCCTGACACCATCACTAAACTGGCCTATCAGGCCTTTCAGCAGGGCAAGAGCTACTTTGGGCTAGCCCACAAAACCGTTAGCACCCAGGTTATGCAGGCGGTCAATCCGCCGCGCCATGTTCAGACCAGCCCAATGGATTTGAAGATGCTGCAAATGCTTCAGCAGCGCATGAATGCCCTGCTGGAGCTTGATTGGCAAGATGCAGAGGCCGGGATTTATGCCAAAGAGCTGCTGTTCGACAATCCCTGGGACGACTTTTTCAAGTTCTATCCTCTGGTCTGTCTAGACTTACCCAACATTTGGGATCGGCTGAACAAGCGCGACTATCAGACCTTTACCGATGACATCGACACCACCGGCTACCCGCAGTATTACCTGCAAAACTTTCACCACCAGACCAATGGCTACCTGAGCGATCTGTCGGCCAACCTGTATGACCTACAGGTTGAGATTCTCTTTAACGGCACCGCCGACCCCATGCGTCGCCGGGTTTTGGCTCCCCTAAAGCAGGGCTTGGCTGAGGCTGGTGAGCTGGCGGGTGCTAAGGTCTTGGACGTCGCCTGTGGCACTGGGCGCACGCTCAGCATGCTGAGCGATGCTTTGCCAAAAGCCTCGCTCTATGGGGTTGACCTATCGCCGACCTACCTGCGCAAGGCCAACGAAAATCTCACCGCAAAGCCCGGTGCGCTGCCGCAACTGATTCAGGCTAATGGCGAGAGCTTGCCCTTTGTAGACGGCTATTTTGATGGCGTAGTCAGCGTCTTCTTGTTCCACGAGCTGCCGCCCGAGGCCCGGCAGAACGTGATCAATGAGATGTATCGGGTGGTGAAGCCTGGCGGCATCGTGGTGCTGTGCGACTCTGTCCAACGGCTTGACTCGCCGGAGTTTGAGGTGGCGATGGAAAACTTCCCGCAGATGTTCCACGAGCCTTACTACCGCCACTACACCACCGATGACCTCAACCTGCGCCTGAGCGACGCGGGTTTTGAGCAGGTGAGCAACCAGGTACACTTCATGAGCAAATACTGGGTGTGCTGCAAGCCAGCAGCAGCTTAGGTCGTAGAGTTTATGTCGCCCGTTGCCCCTGAACAATCAGGGGCTTTTTTGGTGGGGAATGCGCCAGAGGTAGAGTACCGAGTCTTCTTCAGATTGCTCTAGGTGTCGTGTGATATCGGGCACCCAGTCGCCCATAGCAAACATGTGGCTGACGAGGCGCAGCTAGGTCTGGAGGCGCGATCGCAGCCGCAGATTGAGGTGAGGCAGCCGGTAGATAAAAACTACCGTTGCGTCGCACACCTCGGCTGAGGTCAACTCAGCCAGCTTTACCAGGGCAACCGTGGCATCTACCGAGTGGGCCTAAAGCCGATGTCGGGCCGGGGCAGGGCTACCATTAGACAGGGTTGAGGGTGGCCCAGTGGGCCTGGATAGCTTGAATGGTAAATAGCGCCTTGAAGGGCAGATTGTGGCTTTGGTAGAGCTCGGCACCGCCCTGTTCTCGATCTACCAGGGCCAGAATTTGGTTGACGGTGTAGCCAGCCTGCTGAAGCCGGGCAACCGCCTTGAGCGCCGATTGCCCGGTGGTGACCACATCTTCGAGCACGGTGACCACGCTGCCCGGAGGCAGAGCCAGACCCTCAATATAGGCGCGGGTGCCGTGCCCCTTAGCCTCTTTGCGAATAATCAGCGGAAATAGGGTTTGGCCCTCGTAGACCCCCACCAGGCTCACCGCCGTCACCAGCGGGTCGGCCCCCAGGGTGAGACCGGCCACGGCCACCGTTTCTGGGGTTAGCAGCTCCAGCAGCAAACGCCCCACCATCAGCGCTCCCTGGGGGTGCAGCGTGACCAGCTTGCCGTTGATGTAGTAGGTGCTGCGCTGCCCTGAGGTGAGCACAAAGTCACCCTCCTGGTAGGCTCCCTGGCAAAACAGGTCGAGCAGGGGCGATCGCAATTCAGCCGTTGCCCGGCTCAGTAGATCCGCCGAGGGGGTTTTCAACAGTAGCTCATCCATGGGCAGTTAATTCCTTAAAAATGCTCCGTTTTTTGGCGATCGCGCTATAAAGGACATGCACTGGGTGATCGGTTCGGCAAAATTTTGGCCTGGCCTGGGGTTTAGCTTCCCTAGGGTCGGCTCAAAGTCAGACAGTGCAAGGCCAGAACCGCACCAATCCACTGAGTTGAGGAGGCTTAGCCATGGGCATTCAATTAAATCATATTTCTGGTCTGACGCTGGCGCTATTGGTGGCGGCAGCCGTTATTGCCCCCCCCGGGCACAGTCAGGAAACCTCGCCCCAAACTGTTCCTGACGCCCTAGACGAGCTAACTACCACCTACTCTGGCGATTACTTCAGAAACCGGGGCATGACCCGTCAGGCTAAGCGCATTGTCGGCCTTGGCTACCCCGAGCGCGAGCTAGAGTGGGACTCAAACGCCACTGCTGAGGCAGTTCGAGATCTGTGGATGCTGCAATCTACGGCTGACCCCACCCTGCGGGTGCCCGACCTGGCCACCCCCTTCACCACCAGCCTGCTGACCATGCCCAGCAGCAGCCGACCCAGCGTTGGTTCAGAGTTTATCTTCGAGTCGTTTTAGGCCCCGTTCTAGGCCCCAAACACCCTCGGCAGGTTCAACCGTAGGCAACTGGGTAAAACAATCCAGGGTGCAGGAGTTGAACCTGCCTGGGGCGAATTATGAGTTCGCTGCCTAATCCGCTCGGCCAACCCTGGGACTCTCCCTCTCAACCTTAAAGCAAGACAGAGGGAAAACATATACTATTGTATGACTCGAGTTTAAAGCCAGATCTAAAGTTTTTTCTAGTCTCAAATTTATAATTGGGGCATAGCTAATTCTCGGTTGCTGGGCCTTAGCTCTCTCAGAACGTTCATCTCTCGCCCCTGCCATGAACCCTGCCGTAGCGTTTACCTTAATTTTGCTCTCGCTGATGATTGGCTCGGGGGTGGTTAGCGCGTCCTGGGGGTTTACCCTCGGTCGCCAAGCCTTAACCGGTGTACGTCAGCCAGAAAGCCGACCCACCAGCGGTGCCCCCGTGAGTCGTGAGGCAGGCAACCCTGGCCATGGGGTCGTGCTCTTAGTCGATGAAGCCGAAGTTTTGCAACAGGTCAAAGCCCGCACTAGTGGTGGCCAGTAGCTATTAGGCACTGGGCTATGGGTGTGTTTCCTTCCTTGTTGACCGTTACTATTCCTGACGTATTGCCCCCGGCGGCGATCGCCTCTCGTCTGCTGGCGGTACTGGTGCTGATTGGCATCAACGCTTTTTTCGTGGCCGCAGAGTTTTCCATGGTGTCGGTGCGGCGATCGCGCATTAGCCAGCTAGTCTCCCAGGGCGACGTGCAGGCCAAAACGGTGCAGCAGCTCCAGCGCAGCCTTGACCGCCTGCTGTCTACCACCCAGTTTGGCATCACCCTCTCTAGCCTAGCCCTAGGCTGGGTCGGAGAAAGCACCATGGCCGTCACCCTAGCCTTCTGGATTACCCAGACCCCGCTGACCACAGCCCAAAGCGAAGCTCTAGCCCACACCCTGGCCATTCCGGTAGCCTTTGTGCTGGTGGCATACCTGCAAATCGTGCTCGGCGAGCTTTGCCCCAAGTCAGTGGCCATGGTCTATCCCGAGCAGGTGGCTCGCTTCCTCGGCCCCCCCAGCCTGACCATTGCTCGCCTATTTAACCCCTTCATCTGGATTTTGAACCAGTCGACTCGGCTGCTGCTGCGCCTGGCCAGAATTCAGTACAGCGACCAGGTCAGCTACACCCGCCTCACCCCCGAAGAACTCCAGCTGATCATTCGCACCACCGCCGAAACCCCCGGTCTAGAGGCCGAAGCACGAGAGCTGCTCAACAACGTATTTGAGTTTAGCGAGTTCACCGCCGGAGAGATTATGGTGCCGCGCACTCAAATTAGCGCTATTCCCCTGGCGGCCACCTTTGGCGACCTGGTTGAGGTAGTGGCCGAAACCGAGCATTCTCGCTATCCCGTCATGGGCGACTCCCTTGACGATATTCAGGGCACGGTAGAGCTGAAGCAGTTTTTACAACCCCTAGCCCGCCAGCAAATTACCGTCGATGACCCCATTGCCCCCTGGGTCAAACCCGCCCGCTTTGTGCCCGAGTACACCCCGCTGCACGAACTGCTGGCCACTATGCAGCGCACTGGCCAAGAGCTAGTGATTGTGGTTGACGAGTTTGGCGGCACCGCAGGGCTGCTAACCCTGCGCGATCTGACCACCGAAATCATCGGTAAAGTTAATGAACCCAATGCCCCCGCCGAAGAACTGGTGCATCTAGTCGACGATCAGTCGTACCGTATCAAAGCCCATATCGATCTAGAAGAAGTCAACGCTTTGCTCAATCTAGATCTCCCCTACGCTGACGATTACCAGACCCTGGGAGGGTTCTTAATTTATCAAATGCAAAAAATTCCCCACGCGGGCGATCGCCTGATTTTTGCTGAGCGCGAATGGGTTATTTTATCCACCGATGGGCCGCGCCTAGAGGATATCTTGGTGCACACCATAGATACCCAGCTAGATACCCAGCCCCAGGCCTTCTCTCGTTTACCAGAAGACAACTCCACCAGCAATCTTCTCCCCTAGCCCAAGACACCTGGAGAACTGCCACAGCCGCCTGAACGCCAGTAGGCATGGTCGGTATGGTGAGATAGGCCTGATCTAAGTCTAGAAATTTAAGTTCAGAAGTAGAGTTCTGCCTGAGAAAGACTACAGATCCCGATCTGGACTGGGTAAAAATAAAGCGCCATCCAGCTTAAGACTGGTTATCCTAGGGCGTCATGGGATGATCAGCAGCTATCTTTCTGTGGGCCGCTGTTGCTATTCTTTACAGAGTGAAGCATTGTGATAATATCTGAGTAATTTTACCTGGCCGTCTCAGTTCCTCACCCGCTCTAACGTTCGTAATCTGTTGGCTGTCGGCGTATTTTCTTCTCCCAAAGGGAGGACAGGCGTGCAAGATTCAATGTTGTCATCTGCCTTAGACATGCACCTATCTCGAAATTTGCCCGACCCCGTTCGTGTTGGCGTCATCGGCGTAGGCAACATGGGCCAGCACCACACTCGCGTGCTCAGCCGCTTTAAAGATGTAGAGCTGGTCGGCATCTCTGATGTCAATGTGGAGCGGGGTTTAGACACCGCAGGCAAATACAGAGTTCGCTTTTTTGAAGACTATCAAGAGCTGCTCAAGCATGTTGACGCCGTCTGTGTAGCCGTGCCCACCCGGCTACACCACGCCGTGGGGATGGCCTGTTTGAGCGCAGGCGTCCATGTGCTGATTGAAAAGCCGATCGCCGCCAGCATTGCCGAAGCCGAATCGCTGGTCAATGCCGCCGCCGAAACCAACTGTATTTTGCAGGTGGGCCACATTGAGCGCTTTAACCCAGCCTTCCAAGAACTGCACAAGGTGCTCAAAACCGAAGAACTGCTGGCCCTCGAAGCTCGCCGCATGAGCCCCTACTCCCAGCGGGCCAACGATGTGTCGGTGGTACTCGATCTGATGATCCACGACATCGACCTGTTGCTCGAGCTGGCCGGGTCTACGGTAGCCACCCTCACCGCCAGCGGCAGCCGGGCCTCTAACTCAGGCTATTTAGACTATGTCACCGCGACCCTGGGCTTTAGCAACGGCATTGTGGCCACGCTGACCTCCAGCAAGGTCACCCATCGCAAGA
Source organism: Shackletoniella antarctica (assembly GCA_003241845.1). Lineage (GTDB taxonomy): Bacteria > Cyanobacteriota > Cyanobacteriia > Phormidesmidales > Phormidesmidaceae > Nodosilinea > Nodosilinea antarctica. The sequence continues at coordinate 13,634 of QBMN01000067.1, forward strand.
TCCGCAGCATTACCGCCCACTGCAAAAATTCCCTTACCGATGCTGACTTTCTCAACAATGAGATTTTGATTCATCGGCAGACCACCGCCGATTGCTCCACTGACTACGGCCAGGTGCTCTACCGTCAAGATGGGCTGATTGAGAAGGTCTACACCAGCAACATTGAGCCACTCCACGCTGAGCTAGAGCACTTTATCAACTGTGTGCGGGGGGGAGAGCAGCCCTCCGTAGGGGGTGAACAGGCGCTCAAGGCTCTGCGGCTAGCTAGCCTGATTGAGCAGATGGCCCTAGACGGCAAGCCCTGGCACAGCATGGATCTTGAGCTAACTGCCGTGGGCCAAAAGCTGTCGGTGGCGGCTTAGGTGGACGAGTGCCCCCAGTGGCCTGTCAAGGCTGAAATTTAGGGCCTGACTATGGTTAAGGCATCACCTTGATTGGGGTGCCCACTTTAAGGTGGCTGTACAGCGTTTGAATATCGGCCTCAAACATCCGCACACAGCCGTGGGAAACCGCCTCGCCAATCAGGGTTTCTTGGTTAGTGCCATGGATACCGATGTGGTAGTTGTCTTTCACTAAAAAACCAATCCACCGGGAGCCTAGGGGGTTGCTGGGGCCAGGATACACGGCTTCTTTTGTAATCGGGTGCTGCCACACCGGGTCGGTGCGCAGGTCTCGCACCGCAAACTCGCCCGTGGGGGTTTGCCACTCATTTTGGCCAATGGCGATCGGGAACTCGTCTTTGACGATATCGTTTTGGTAGAGCATCAGCCGTCGCCGACTGAGGCTAATCACCACGCTGGTGTTGGCGGTCATCAGCGTTTCTGGCGCTTGGGTAATGATGGGTGCTAGCCGGGCTAAGCGGGTGCGCTCAAAGGGCTGTTCAAACTGCCAGCGGGCTGTAACCTGGTCACGCCAGGCACCGGCAGCCAGCAGCCCCGCAGCGGCGTAGCACAGCACCATAAGGCAGCGATTTAGAGGAGATAGCGCATCCATCGACGGGGGTTTGTTCGAGCGTGCCGATCTACAGCATACTGCCATCCCCAGGTTCTAGAATGCGGCCCAGGTCGGTGCTATAGGGCAAGTGCTGCGGAGGGTTGATATGATTGAAGCGCAGGCATAGTGCTGGGGTTTGAGACTGTGGCAGTAAAACCAGATTGGTTACGGGTCAAGGCCCCCCAGTGGGAGCGCATTGGCGAAGTTAAGTCGATTTTGCAAGATCTAGGCCTTAACACCGTGTGTGAAGAGGCCTCTTGTCCCAACATTGGCGAGTGTTTTAAAGCTGGTACGGCGACGTTTTTGATCATGGGGCCGGCCTGTACCCGCGCCTGCCCGTACTGCGACATCGACTTTGAGAAAAAGCCCGTAGCCCTTGACCCCACAGAGCCCCTGCGGCTAGCGGAGTCGGTGCGACGCATGAAGCTAAGCCATGTGGTGATCACGTCGGTCAACCGCGACGATTTGGCCGATGGCGGAGCCAGCCAGTTTGTGGCCTGCATTGAGGCGGTGCGGCAGGTGGCCCCTGCCACCACCCTTGAGGTGCTGATTCCTGACCTGTGCGGCAGCTGGCAGGCGCTGGAGACGATTTTGGCCGCCCGGCCCCACGTGCTCAACCACAATACTGAAACTGTGCCTCGCCTCTACCGCCGGGTGCGCCCCCAGGGCGACTATGCCCGTTCTTTAGAACTGCTGCGCCGCAGCCGCGAGCTGGCCCCCTGGGTGTATACCAAATCGGGGCTGATGGCGGGCCTGGGCGAAACTGATGCGGAGGTGCAGCAGGTGATGGATGACCTGCGGGCCGTGGACTGCGATATTTTGACCCTGGGGCAGTACCTGTCGCCGGGGCCAAAGCATTTGCCCGTGGCGGAGTTTGTCACCCCGGCACAGTTTGACGCCTGGCGGCAGGTGGGCGAGGCGAAGGGCTTTTTGCAGGTGGTGTCGTCGCCCCTGACCCGCAGCTCTTACCACGCTGAAGATGTGCAGCGGCTGATGGCCCAGAACCCCCGCTAGGCCATTTCAGTAGGGCATGCTAGGTGGAACTGAGGGATCGCTACCACCGTCAAGGGGGATAGGGCGTCTCCTGGAGCAACCGAATCTCCATCAATACATCTCCATCAATACATCTCTACCAATACATCTCTACAAATATAAAGAAGAGCACCCGATGCACCTTTTGAAACTGCTGCTGCGAACTCAGGCCCTGGCCCTGCTGGCCGCTCTCACCGCCGTGTTTTTGCCTGGGGCGATCGCCCCTAAGGCGATCGCCCAAACCTCGGCCACAACAACAGTGGCCCAGGCCAACCTCACCGTGGCGCAAGAACTGCTGCAGTTGGTCAACGCTGAACGCCAGCGGGTAAACGCGCCGCCCCTGGTGCTGAATGACAAGCTCATGGCAGCTGCCCAGCGCCATTCTCAGGATATGGCCACCAGCCGCCGCATGAGCCACACTGGGTCTGATGGCTCCACCATGCGATCGCGCATTGATGCCACCCAATACAGATGGTCAACCATCGGCGAAAACGTGGCCTTGGGCCAGCCCTCTGCGGCTGCGGTCATGACCGCCTGGATGAACAGCCCTGGCCACCGTCAAAACATTCTCAACCCGGCCTTTACCGAGCTAGGCATTGGCTATGCCACGGGGGCCGAACGCCCCTACTGGACCCAAGTATTTGCGCGGCCCCGGTAGAATACCCAAACAGGATTGGGGACTAATTGCTCAACACCGGTAGGTCAGCGGCATTCCAGCTCAGCATACCGCCGCGCAGACTGACCACCTCAGCTCGCCCCTGCTTTTTGAGAATGACGGTGGCTTGGGCCGATCGCCCCCCCGACTTACACACCGCTACCACCGGTTGCCCCTGGGGAATTTCACCCACTCGCGCTTCTAGCTCAGGCAGGGGAACCAGCTGGGCCGTGCTGATGTGGCCCAGCTCAGCGTTAAACTCGTCCGCGCCGCGCACGTCAAGCACGTGAACCTTGCCCAGATTTTCGGCCACCCACTGCGGGTCGATCTCCTTGACGCCGCCGTAGGTCAGGCGAACTGGCCCCCAGTCGGCCACGGCAGGCATTTTGCCGTCCTCCGGCTGGCCACAGACGGAGTTGGCAGGCAGGGCAATATCGATTTTTTTGGGGTGGGGCAGGCCTAGGTTGTCCATGTAACCCACGAAGTCACGCTCGTCGGCCTCGCCGCCGATGCGGGGATTATAGGCTTTTTCTTCGCCCACGGTAGACGAGGTGCGGCCGCTGTAGTCGTGGGCGGGCCAGATGATGCAGCTGTCGGGCAGGGTAAAGATTTGCTCGGTGATGGAGGCGTACAGATGCTTGGCGTCTCCCTGCTGAAAGTCGCACCGTCCGGCGCTGCGGATCAGCAGGCAGTCGCCGGTAAAGGCCATGGAGTGATCGTCGAGCACGTAGGTGATGCAGCCGTCGGTGTGACCGGGGGTAGCGCGCACCTCAAGGGCGCGACTTCCGAATGTCACCGTATCCCCATGGTCAGGCAGATAGTCGGCCCCCGTGATCATGTCGCCATAGCGGCCCGAAATGCCGATTTTAGAACCCAGCGCCTGCTGCATCAGCCAGGCCCCAGTGACGTGGTCGGCGTGGCAATGGGTGTCGAGGGTGGCCAGCAGGGTGAGGCCCAGTTCTTCGATCAGGGCGCGATCACGCAGGTGCTGCTCAAAAACGGGGTCGATCAGCACCGCCTCTTTAGAGGTGGGGTCAGCCAGCAGATAGGTATAGGTAGACGAGTCGGCGTCAAACAGCTGCCGAAAGATTAAGGCATTGTCCACAATGCAAAGCTCCCAGAAGAATCAGGTGGTTTTATCTTTACTGTATGGCCAATCAGTTATCTTGCGAGCTGCCAGCAAGGCATTATATTACTAGTTAGCTAAATAGTTATTTAAGACCGGCGTCGGGGTCGGCTAGGCGGTGTGACAGCCGTAGCTGGCGGTGGCGATCGCGAGGGTAACAACGTAATCGGCTAGTGCGTCTCGAGGTTCACCAGCACCCCATAATACTTACCCTGTCCTTTCACCACCGCTATCTCATCTATCCCCAGATATTTCAACCCCTCTGGTGTCTCTAGTAAATAGGCTTCCCCCGCATCCTTCAGCATCGTCTCAATCTGATCCTCACTCATCCCAGTTCGGGCCGCCACACTGCGAATGCTACTCCCCAACACTTGGCCCACTATCTGGTTCGCTAACCGCTTTGTATACAACCGTCTCTTGTTTACAAAGACGAGTTCCTCGCTAAACACCTCCCCACATCCCTCACACCAAAACTGCCGTCGGTTCACCCGCAACACCACCGACTGGTCGTTCCAGGGCAAATCCTCTATGTCGTAACCGTTATTCGTATGCAAATGGCGGCTGCGTTTCCCGCAGCGAGGACACTCCGCATCTCGACGGGTTGAGCGGATCACGAAAAATACGCCAACCCCATCAATGATGGTCATATCCTCTACCTTGGCCTCAGGAAGACCCAGTAGTTCAGTCAATTGGCTCGCTTGGGATTGCAGTAGCATAGCTCTCACCGATAACGTTGTTCGGCTCTTATCCTCTAATTCTAGCTAATCCCTTGTATATCAAACACTTCGCGCCTTCCTGGCGGTTGTTTCTACCCTCATTTACCTGCGCTCAGGCGCTCATTTCCATCCCTAGGCCGGTAGAGCCGAGATTGCCAGCCGCCTTAACGAAAAGCTAGGGATCATCTACGAAGAGGTGGCGCGCATTTTCACTCAGTTTTACGACTACGTGGAGCGTGAAGAGGCGGCGGTGCAGCCGGTGATCGACCAGTACACCGCCATCCAGCAGGAAGCCGCCGGGCTGTTTGGCTCAAACGTGCTGGGCGAGCCGGGCGCGGCGCGACGCTAGGCCCAACGGGTCGAGTTAAAGGCGATCAGTCTACAGTTCTCTCACAACTTGACAAAGAAATTAGGCCTCGCCGTAATTTGGTAAACCTGAGGATACGTCCCTGGCACAAAAGCCCCAACACACATTAGTAGATAAAATTCCCAGTGGCGCTTCCATTCGTCGACGGTCTTAAAAGTGGTTGAGTCAAGAATGCGTTGAATATGGGGCTTGATGTCATCCCAATTTTCTTGGAAGTAGTGATTCCAAGAGCGTAATGTTGCTGGGTAATTTTCGAAAATGTTATTCTCCTTAATCTTTACAAACTGACGATTGCTCTCGATCGCCTTGCCCAGTTGCGATGGGGAGCTAAGCGAAGCATGCTGAAATATATATCGATTGATATAAGGGTCGCAGATCAAAGTGGGGTGATCAGCTCCAATGGTTTGAATTCCCAGTAGACCATCAGGACTGATTACCTCGCGCACATTTCTGAGAATGTGAGGCAGGTTTCGGCTGCCGCCGTGTTCTAGAGTTTCGAGGAAAATGCACTTTGTGATTTGCTCAACCCCAGCTTGAGCCAGAATATTTTGATGGCGATTGTGATAGCTATGATGAAAGAAGTGGTAGTTCTTCAGCCCCTCAAACTTGGAGCGACAGTAGTCGACCTGTACGTCTGAAATTGTGATTCCAATGTAGGTTATGTTGAACTGATGCTTCAAGTAGTCTGGTAGCGTCCCCCATCCGCAACCACAATCTAGAATTACATCCCCATCGCTAATGTTCAGTTCGTTAACCCAATAGGCTAGGTTCTGATTCTGGGCAGCGGTAAGGTTTTCGGGTACTTGAGTCAGCCCAGTCCAATCTCCCGTTGTGTATTTCATAGACTCTCCCAGAAAACCTTCATATAATTCAATAGGGAGGTCGTAGTGGGTCTTAGCAACATCCATTTGCCGAAGCAATGAAATATTAAAGACCTTGTAGAGAAGCTGCTCTAGAAGCAAGTAGGGCGAATTGGGCAACTCAAAAATAACAGAATTTCTTTTCCCTTCTACGTCGAGCGCGAATAGGCGCTCAAACAAAAGATCAATTCGCTCACAGTGCCATAGTCCCTGGATGTAAGTATTGCCGAGTCCTAGAGTTTTGAATGTCCTGAACTGATTGATTACGTTCTTTCGCTGATTGTCTCTACAGACAATATCCCAAGGATTTACTCCTGCTAAAGCATCCTGCTCCGCCAGAATTCTAATGTCTTGGCTAATTAAAAGTTGATCAACTAAATCTTTTGATTTAAGGCTAGTGGCTGGAGTCCTTTGATAGACTTGTGATATCAAAGACATAATCACTCTCCCTATTTTAGTAGAAAAATAATTTAGAGATTAAGGTTCTCGTGCCTACTTTAGTCCCTATATTAGGTTCCCTAGCCTAGGAGATAAGTCTCGGGTAGCAGTTAAATGTATATTATTCATACCTCTTTACTCAACTTCGCGAAATCCGTCTTGCTGGCAGGAAAGTAAGCTATTCCCTTGCCTTAAGCTGTTGAGCATCTAAATTGCATGATGAATTCTGTAAAGCCCTTGCTGCAAGGCCTTTGTGGCGATTTTACCAGTACAGTTTGAATGACTAACAGCTTAACGTCAGCTTTTGAACGTCACAACGTCCGGTAGGTCAGTAAGCTGTTGAGCATCTAAATTGCATGATGGATTCTGTAAAGCCCTTGTTGCAAGGCCTTTGTGACGATTGTACTAGTGCAGTTTGAATGACTACAACTTACCCCACCCTTGCCTACGTACGGGCCAGGGGAATGGCAAAGGTATTGTTAGATGGAATACGCTTAAACAGCGACAACTGGCGGTAGATCTGAGACCGCTTCAATCTGCTCTAGGCTGCTGCTCTTAAACTCAGTTTTGGTCAAAAACCGAAAGGTCTCCTGGTACATGGGTTTCCAGTAGTCGTTGCTCATGTTTTGACTCACCTCTGACGGGTCAACCATGGGGTGGGGCACCAGGGCCTCGCTAGGGAAGGTATGCAGGTAATGGTTGTCGTAGCGCTTAAAGAGCGAGGCTCGGCTGAGGGAGCGGTTGAAACTCTCGGTAGTCTGCGGATCGGCGGCGTCTTCGTTTTCAGTCAGCACGATCAGAGTGGGGGTGGGGCGCAGGGCTGCAACATTCTCACTGGTGCGCACAAAGGCCCCAAACCGATTGGCTCCGGTAAAGCAGCCCAGGGGAAATTTCAGCTCATCCCAGCCAAACTCTTTGACATCAAGGGGGCCAGCCAGATTGACGTAGCGGCGGCGGGTTTCGCCATAGACCGCCAGCAGGGGGGCAAAGGCCACCGTCTTGGTCACCCGCTGGGGGTTTTGGGCGGCCAGGGCCAGGGCCACAGCCCCGCCCACCGACAGCCCAACGGTGTAGACGGGGCCAGGCAGGGCCTCTAGCTCGGCCAGGCGGGCCTGGGCATCGCTCAGGTAGGCCAGGTGAGACGACACATAGTAGCGGTCAAAGTCGGGGTCATTGTCGCGCTCAATGGCGGCAACGATGTCGAGCAGGCGCGGCTCTAGCTGGCGCAGGCGGGCCACCAGCCCGACCATTTGCACCGGGGAGGGGGTGACAGCGCCAACATCGCCAGCGGTGGCAAGGTTGGCCAAGTAGTGTTGCAGCACCGGGTCAGCGGCAATTTTTTCGCGCAGCGGCACCAAAATCTCGGGCTTGAGATCGACCTGGGGCCAGTGCTTATCAGGGATGCAGTAGGCGTGGCCCGCCAGGGTGGCCTGGTAGACATTGAAACCATTGCGAAACAGGTAGTCGGCCAGGCGCGCCATCTGGTGGGGCCTGGCGCTAAACCCATGAAACATGAGAACGGTGCCCTTTACCGGGGTGCCGGCTCCGTGAAACAGGTAGTAGGGAAATGCGCCTGCCCGCTGGTCAGGGCTGCTGGCGATGGTTTGCACGTAGGCGTCGATGCGCTGCTGGGTCTGCTGGAGCTGGTCTGGGGTGGGGGCTGTGGGGCTAGTTTGCAGAGTGACCATAGACCTAAGGGGGTGGAGACTGCTGTAGTCATTATGCCTGCCGATTTTCTGGGGGGATGTCGGCACGATCGGTTGGCAGCGCTAGGCCAAACTCTACCAGAGCGGGGTAAAAGTTGCGGTTTTCGTGGCCGGGGCGGCTGAGTTTGATCAGGGCAAAGCGCTCTAGGGGGGCGAGCGATCGCCACTGGTCTAGCCCAATCGTTACCCCCAAAGTAGCCGCCTCAGCCTGCACCTGGTCGGGCACTGCGACCAGGTTGTGCCAGGGCGGATTGGGGTCTATGGCTAGGGTAGAGGCTGGGGTGCCTTGGATGCGCGTGACGAGATCCTGCACGTAGGCTCCGTAGGTGCTGCTGGTTTGGTCGCAGGGGAGTTGGGTCAGGCTGGCTCGCTCTGTGCTGCTCAGCCGATGCCAGTGCTCTAGCTTGAGCTTGACGCCGCAGGTGTCGAGCTTGAGGCGCACCTGCATGGGTATGCAGCGCAGCGACTCCACAAAGCTGGCCTCAAACTGAAAAAAGCGGTTGTCTGGGATATTGCCTGGGGCGTTGTTTGGGGAGTTGTTTGGAGCGCGATCGCCATCCTGAGTCATAGCATCTCCAGAGTCATAAAATTCCCCGAGTCATTGGGATCATGCTTGGCCTAGCGGGGCTGATGAGACTGCACGTTGAGCCGGTAGGTCTGCCCCTGATGGGTAACCACTACCGAACCTGGGACTGCGCCCTGGGCGTCGGGCACGGCGGTAAAGGTGACTCGCTCCAGCTGTTCTCCGGCGGGCGGCGTCAACACCTCGGCCACCTGGCTGGCCTGCTCCAGCTGGTTCGTTAGCGAAACCAGGCCGCTGAGGCCGTTGATCAAATCGCGCAGGCTGCGGCGCAGGGCCGGGTCGCCGGTGAGTTCATCTAGGTCGGCGAGCACCTTGGTGGCGCTCTGAAACACGTTGCGGGCCGAGTCGAGGGTCTGCTGAAGCATCACCAGGTTCTCAGGGCTGTTGAAGGTGCCGGTAATGGCGCGCAGGTCAGCGGCGGCCAGGGCGGCTTCGCCAGACAGGCGGTCTAGGTTAGCCAAAAACTCACTATCTTGAATCGCCGGGCTCAGGGTGGCGGTAATGGTCTCAAGGTTGGCGGCGCTGCGGCGGATATCGTCGAGGGTCGTGGCAATGGTGCTGCGGTTGCCGACCACCAGGCGGTTGACCTCGCTGCCCGTCACCTCAAACTCGGCGGCGGCACTGCCAATGTTGTCGGCGGCCCGGTTGGCCGAGGCCATCAGCGGCCCGATCTCGCCCTGCACCTGTCGCGACAAAATCGTCAGCTCCGTCGTCAGCACTGTAGCGGTTTCGGTCAGGGTGGTGGCGTTTTTGACGGTGGTTTTGAGGTCGGCCACAAGTTCAGGGTCGGCAAAGGTGCTGGCCAGCTCCGCCGCCGAGCGAATCAGCGACTCGTAGCTGGCCCCCACCGTGCCCACTAGGCGATCGCCGTCGCAAATAATTGTCTGGCCAGGGCAGTTAGGGCCGATGGGGTCAAGGGTTGCTTCTTGAGCGCTCAGGGGGCGCTCGGGCGTAATGTCGATGGTGGTGTCGCCAATTAATCCCGACTGGTTCACTACAATCGCCGCATCGCTAGGAATCCGCAGCTCACTGCTGCCAATTTCTACCGCCACATCCACCGCGTTACTGTTGGGCACAATCCGCAGCACTCGCCCCACGGGCACGCCCCGGTAGCGGACGTTAGTGCCCTCCTGCATGCCCAGGGTATTGTCAAACACAAAGGTAGCCCGATAGCTGCGGCTGCCCGGGTTTAGCCCCCTAAGCCACAGCACCAGCCCGCCAAATAGCCCCACCGCCAATAGAATTAGCAGCCCCACCGACCCCTCACGAATTGCCCTTGCCCGCATGGTGTCCTCTGCCCTAACCGCTCAACCGTATCCTGTCACAGCCTTGTGTCACAACCCAATTCTGTACCGCATCAGCCCTACATGGGCGATCAAACCCTGTACTCCGCCAGTTTAGTCGATGGAACCCTGTACTCCGCCAGTTTAGGGGATGACCACACCTGTCGCCAGCCCCTAGCTATGATCCCCGATCGCCACTCTTCAACCGCCATTCCCCAATCGCCATAGCACCATTGGTCTCTGGCACCATTGGCCTACTGCACCATTTGAATCGGGCCTTCGACTCGGCCACTAAAGAACTGCCGCACAAAGGGGTTGTCGGTGTCATCGACCGCTGTGACTGGGCCTTGCCACTGAATGCGGCCCCGATGCAGAAAGATTACCCGGTCAGCAGTGCGGCGAATGGTGCTGTCTTGGTGGGTCACAATCAGGTAAGAGCTGCACCCATTGTTGCGTTGAATAGCGCGAATCAAGTCTTCGATCACCGTCGAGGCGATCGGGTCAAGCCCCGCCGTAGGCTCATCGTATAGCAGCAGCGCCGGGCGGTCTTGGGGGTTTTCGGGGTTGGAGACAATCGCTCGGGCAAAGCTCACCCGCTTGCGCATGCCCCCCGACAGCTCCGCCGGGTAGCGGCTGCCCGTGCCCGGCAGGCCCACCATGTCGAGCACGTCATCGACTATCTGACGAATCTGGCGGGCCGGTAGGTCAGAGTGCTGGTACAGCAAAAAACCCACATTTTCTTCCACCGTCAGCGAGTCAAACAGAGCCGCCTGCTGAAACACCATGCCAATGCCTATCGGGTCGGAAGCATCTTCAATCAGCCCTTCTCGCCTGTGCCCCTGCACATAGATCTCGCCCTCGTCGGGGGAAAGTAGCCCGGCAATAATTCTTAAAATTGTCGATTTACCCGTGCCCGACGGGCCAATGATGGCCACCGCCTCGCCTCGGTAAAGGGTTAGATCAACGCTGTCGAGCACCAGGTTATCCCCAAAGCGCTTAGAAATGCCCCGCAGGTCTAGCAGCACCTGGTCGTCGCCGCCCTCAGCCGCCGCCCCAGGCTGCAAAAAAGCCGCCGTCTGCTGACCAGAGGCCCTGCTGTGGTTGTGAGAATCGGTCATAAACCCTACCGACGTAAGTATGCCTGGGTGTTCCGTGGGTGAGGTGCCCGCCCGCTTAACCCCAACCTGGGGCTTTACCAAGCATTAACCGGGGTCAGGGCACATCCATGCCTTGACTCTATCAAATAGCCGCTAAAATCGAAGGCGCTGGTGCTAAATCCGATCAGAGGCTGTTTGAAACACCTGAGAGGGCTTCCCTATTCATGTCCTTAAAACCTTTTCACACAGCCCTGGCCAGACTATTTCGCTGGGTTAGACAAGAGACCTTAACCCTGGCCCCGCCACGGCGGGTTAACCGCATGGTGAGCTGGATGGCCCCAGGTCTGCTGGTCAAGCGGTGGCTGTTTTTAAGCATGGCCGGCGTGCTGCTGGTGGGCACTGGGCTGATGATTTGGCTCAGGCTCACGCCGGTGTTTTTCACCGGGCAGCTGCTGGGGGCGGCCCTGCGGACGTTTACCACCCACGTGCCCAACTACGTCAGCGGCCCCCTCGGCATTTTACTGGGGCTGGGGCTAATTTTTTGGGGCCAGAGCCGCACCGTGGGGGCGATTACCGATGTCCTGATTCCCGGCAATGAAGAAGACCTGCTCGACGCCCTGATGACCCAGCGGCGGCTGTCGCGGGGGCCAAAAATTGTGGTGGTGGGCGGCGGCACCGGGCTGTCTAACCTGCTGCGGGGCATGAAACAGTACAGCTCTAACATCACCGCCATTGTCACCGTGGCCGACGATGGCGGGTCGTCGGGGCGGCTGCGGCGCGAAATGGGGGTGCTGCCGCCGGGCGATATTCGCAACTGTCTGGCGGCCCTGGCCGACGAAGAAAAGCTGATGACGGAGCTGTTTCAGTATCGGTTTGAGTCGGGCAGCGGGCTGGTGGGCCACAGCTTTGGCAACCTGTTTTTGACCGCCATGAATGAGATCACGGGCGATCTAGAGCAGGCGATCGCCGCTAGTTCTAAGGTGCTGGCGGTGCGGGGCCAGGTGCTGCCCTCGACCTTGGTGGATGTGCAACTGTGGGCCGAGCTGAGCGATGGCCGCCGGATTGTGGGCGAGTCGAAGATTACCGAGGCCCGGGGCCACATTGTGCACATTGGCTGTCTGCCCCCCGACCCGCCCGCTTTGCCCAAGGCGGTGAAGGCGATTGAAGAGGCCGACTACATTGTGATTGGCCCCGGCAGCCTCTACACCAGCATTATTCCCAACCTGCTGGTGCCGGAGTTGGTAAAAGCTATTTCGGCCCGCAAAGTGCCCCGAATTTACGTGTGCAACATCATGACCGAGCCGGGGGAGACCGACGGGTTTTCGGTGTCTGACCACATTCGGGCGATCGACTCGGCCTGCGGGGCCTATGTATTTGACGCGGTGCTGGTGCAGAAGGTCATGCCCTCTGACCCGGTGATTACCCACTACGCCAGAGCCGGGGTTGGCCCGGTGCTGCTCGATCGCGCCGCTATTCTCGACTCGGGTCGCCGCATCATTGCCGCCAACGTCATGGAAGAGAGTGAAAACCTCACGGTGCGCCACCACAGCGAGCGGCTGGCGCGGGTGCTGCTGCGGTGGTATACCCGCACCCAACAGCTGTGGTGATTGGGGTTTTTGGGGGCGGGTGTCGGGTGTCGGCCAAAGGCTGTCCCTAAAACCCAGAACCCCGCACTAGGACGCATCTGCATTAAAGCGGCGACCCACCCAGCCGACGATGCCGCTGGCGATCGCCCCCGCCATCAAGACGCTGAGGGCGGGCAAAATCAGCGGATTCCACAGAGAGTGCCAGAGGTCTAAGCCCAGGTCGAGGTTCATGCTGCGCCCCAGCACGGCTACCAAAAACCAGCCAAAGCTGAGCAGCACCAAGCCCAGATCGACCACCAAAACCCAGCTGATGATACTAGACAGGCGCTGCGTAATCGGCATTGGTTTCACGGGTGTATTCATTGGGTGTACTCATTATAAGGAGCTGTGGACAGTGAGCAGCGATCGCCACTGCGCCCAGGAAACCAGCCACCACCACGGCTGAGAACCGGGACAGCAGCCCGATCCTAAAATAAAAATAGGCTGCTCTAGGATGAGAGCAGCCTACCAAAATGATTCGAGTATTAACTGATTGATATAAAATTTGCCTTGCTAGGGCCGGTGGCTGATCCGAAGTTATACCAAGTCCAGCTCGGGATTTGTAGTTTGCCCCCTGGCAGAACTCCATCTCTGGACTTGGACAGGGTTTCCCTTAGGCGTCTAGATTCTGAATCAACAAATTGTCGGGGTCAACGTAGTGGCAAACGGCGTCGTCAACGCAGATCAGCGCCCAGCCTGAGGCTTCAATGCTGACTAATTCGTAGTCGGCATTTTGGACAAAAGATCCCTTGTGATTACGGGTTTCGGGCTTGATTCTGACGGGGCTTGTAGACATGATTGGGTTCTCCAGAAAACAGCGACCAGCGACTGATGAAAAAATCTTATGACTGACTTGAGGAAATCCTATCACTGCCTTCATGAGAATTTTATTAAGTAATCTAAGGCTTTGTTGCGGAGTGGGTGTGTAACGGGATGTTGCGGCGCGATCGCAGCAACTTTAAGTCTCATCAATCCCCTGATTTACCGTTTGCTGGCGGCAGTAGCACATTTTTTTGCCGCCAGAGGAAGGTTAACCTAAGTTTTGTAAATTCTCTATGAGTCCTAGCCAGGGGAGGAAGAATCCGTAGGAATGCTGGTGACGTGCCTGCATTTTTCCTGGGTTTGACCTGATTTCTTCTTGCTCCCCATCGACTTTCTTGCCGGTAGGGCAAGGAAGCATCATTTTTTTTAATCTGAATTTAGCCTGCGAATATACAGCGATGGCCATTGCCCTTAGGACACCTGCCACGGCTGAGAACGTGGGACAGCGCCATGGCGTATAGCCATCGCACCAGGGGTATATAGAGTGTCCTGACGGTTCTGGCGATGGCTATAGGCGACGAACCAGCCTGCATACTCGAGATCGCCCCATCTCTGGCCATCGCCCCATCTCTGGCCGTAAGTCATCTTGGCCGTAAGCCCATCTTGGCCGTAAACTTTGGGGCATTAATCTGTGACATTGATACTAGTGGCACCGATCTAACCGATCTAAAGGGCTAAAGGCCAACTGACTCACTATGACCTCACCATGGCTCAGCTGGATTCAGCAGCTTCTGGGCATTGCCCAAACCGGGCTGCACTACAAAAATCATCCCTTTGATGTTGAGCGCTACGAGCAGGTGCAAGACATTGCCGTCGCCATGCTTGCCGCCCAGGCCCAGGCCGACCCACCCACCATTCTCAACCTCTTGCAGCAGGATATCGGCCACGCTACCCCCAAGCTAGAAGTGCGTGGCGTCGTGTTTCGCGACCAAAAACTTTTGCTGGTGAAAGAAAGCACCGACGGACTCTGGGCGCTGCCCGGCGGCTGGGCCGATATTGGCGACTCCCCCAGTCGGGCCGTAGAGCGAGAAATCTTTGAAGAGTCGGGGTTTGTCACCAAGGCGGCCCAGCTGTTAGCCGTCTACGATCGCGCCCACCC
>QBMN01000068.1:0-15240 GCA_003241845.1 Shackletoniella antarctica
CCCCTGCCCCGGTGGATTGGGGAAGATGGCTGTAGAATCTAAAGTGTTTCCAAAGTGTTTCCTCTTTGCCAGAGTTAACCCTACCGTTGCTAAGGACTGGCCCATGAATCAAGGAATTGACCTACGGGGTAGCTTCGTCGACGCCCTAGCTGACCTGGGGGTACCCGCTGGGGCAGCTAAAGCGCTCTGGCTACCGCTGCCTATGGTGGTAATTCTTATTGGGGCTACGGTGAGCATTTTTGTCACGGTGTGGCTAGAGCGCAAAGTCTCTGCCGCCGTCCAGCAGCGCATTGGCCCTGAGTTTGCTGGCCCACTGGGCACCCTCCAGGCGGCTGCCGACGGCATCAAGCTAATTTTTAAAGAAGACATCACCCCCGCCAAGGCCGACCCCATCCTGTTTACCCTGGGGCCGGCGATCGTCGTGATCCCGGTATTTTTGTCGTTCCTGATTGTGCCCTTTGGCCAAAACCTGGTGATCACCGACCTCGGCGTCGGCATCTTTCTCTGGATTGCCCTCTCCAGCATTGCTCCCATTGGCCTGCTAATGTCGGGCTATTCGTCAAATAATAAGTATTCCCTGCTGGGTGGGCTGCGGGCGGCGGCTCAGTCGATCAGCTACGAGATTCCCCTGGCGCTGGCGGTGCTGGCGGTGGTACTGATGTCCAACAGCCTCAGCACCATCGATATTGTCAACCAGCAGTCGGGCTACGGCATTTTGGGCTGGAACATCTGGCGTCAGCCCGCCGGGTTCTTGATTTTCTGGATTGCAGCTCTGGCGGAGTGCGAACGCCTGCCCTTTGACCTGCCTGAGGCTGAAGAAGAGCTGGTGGCAGGCTACCAGACCGAATACACCGGCATGAAGTTTGGCCTGTTTTACGTCGGTTCCTACGTCAACCTGGTGCTGTCGGCGCTGATTGTCTCCATTCTCTACCTGGGCGGCTGGGAGTCGCCGGTTTCGGTGAGCTGGTTGGCCAGCCTGGTAGGCATTAGCGAAACTACCCCCTGGCTCCAGGTGATCACCGCCTCTCTGGGCATCATGATGACCCTGTTTAAGGCCTACGCCCTGGTGTTTATCGCGGTGCTAGTGCGGTGGACCATGCCCCGCATTCGCATTGACCAACTGCTCGACTTTGGCTGGAAATTTTTGCTGCCGGTTGCGTTAGTAAATCTGCTGCTGACTGCGGCGCTCAAGCTCACCTTTCCCGCTGCCTTTGGTGGCTAGCCTGGGGATACCGCTTTACCCTTTAAGTAGTCATCACTAGGGTAATGACTAGCGCCCCCGCCCCAACAACCTGTAAAACTCTGGAGGTCAACCCCCATGCTGGGTTTTCTCAAACAAGTCAGCGACTACGCCAAAGAAAGCTTGCAGGCGGCCAAATACATTGGCCAGGGGCTGTCTGTGACCTTTGACCACATGAGCCGCCGCCCGATTACGGTGCAGTACCCCTACGAAAAGCTGATTCCCTCTGAGCGGTATCGGGGCCGCATTCACTTTGAGTTTGACAAGTGCATTTCCTGCGAAGTCTGCGTGCGGGTCTGCCCGATCAACCTACCCGTGGTCGATTGGGAATTTGACAAGACCACTAAGAAAAAAGATCTAAAGCACTACAGCATTGACTTTGGGGTCTGCATTTTTTGCGGCAACTGCGTGGAGTACTGCCCCACCAACTGCCTGTCAATGACCGAAGAGTATGAGCTAGCCGCCTATGATCGCCACGAGCTC
The DNA here is from genome assembly GCA_003241845.1 of Shackletoniella antarctica. Classification (GTDB taxonomy): domain Bacteria; phylum Cyanobacteriota; class Cyanobacteriia; order Phormidesmidales; family Phormidesmidaceae; genus Nodosilinea; species Nodosilinea antarctica. The sequence continues at coordinate 1,724 of QBMN01000068.1, forward strand.
AACTACGACAGCGTTGCCCTGGGCCGTTTGCCCTACAAGGTCACCCAAGACCCAATGGTCACTCCCCTGCGCGAGCTGGCCTACCTGCCCAAGGGGGTGATGGATCCTCACGATTTGCCGCCCAACTCTCGTCGGGCTGGCCAAATGCCCCAGGAAATTTTAGAGGCAGCCCAGGCGAAAGATCAGGCCGAGGCCAAGCCCAAAGGCGAAGCCGAAAGCACAGATAAGAGCGCAGACAAAAACGCAAACTAGTGGCCCTTAATGCGCCCGTTGGAGTTCCGTGGTACATTCGCCTAAGTGAAAACCACGCCTCCCATCGCCCGATTGTTTACCAGGAGTTCAGCACTGTGACGCTAGCGGAAGGGGTACAACTCGTTGCCTTTGGCATACTGACCGCCATGACCCTGGGGGGTGCCCTGGGGGTTGTGCTGCTTGAGAATATTGTCTACTCAGCATTTTTGCTGGGCGGCGTATTTACCAGCATGTCGGGCCTATACATTTTGCTCAATGCCGGGTTTGTAGCGGCGGCTCAGGTGCTGGTGTACGTCGGTGCCGTCAACGTGCTGATCTTGTTTGGCATCATGCTGGTAAACAAAGAGCAGCCCTTCGCCCCCATCAAGCGAGAATGGGTGGGTAAAGTGGCTGCGGGCGGGGTTTGCGCTGGCCTGTTTGCTCTACTCACTGTCTCAACGCTGAATACGCCCTGGGCGATCTCTAGCGAGGTAGCCAGCGGCGATATGGCCACCGTTATCATTGGCATCCACTTTTTTACCGACTACCTGCTGCCCTTTGAGCTGGCCTCGGTGCTGCTGCTGATTGCTCTGATTGGGGCGATCGTGCTGGCCCGCCGCGAGTTCATTCCCGATGTGGCCCCTGGCGAACCAGAATCTGAAGCTTTACAGCTGCCAGAGCGTCCCCGCGAGCTGGTGTCGTCGGTCTCAAGCTCCGATGCCGATAGCTAAGTCTGTCCACAGATCCCAGAGAGCTCCTGGTGCATTTGCCAGATTCTCTAGCGATCGCCAGGAAGAACCCCAGGATCTCTCCACTATCCCACCACCCTTTCTGCCCTAGCCATGCAACTTGAGTACTTTTTGCTTGTCGCCGCCGCCCTATTCTGCATAGGTATCTATGGTCTTGTCACCAGCCGCAACGTGATTCGGGTGCTAATGTCCATTGAGCTGATGCTGAATGCGGTGAACCTAAACCTGCTGGCGTTTTCGAACTACCTCGACCCGGTCGGTATTGATGGCCAGGTGTTTGCGGTGTTTGTGATTAGCATTGCGGCGGCAGAGGCGGCGGTAGGTCTGGCGATCGTGCTGTCGATCTACCGCAACCGCGACACCGTAGATATGGAGCAGTACAACCTGCTGAAGTGGTAGTCTCACTTTGCAACTCGACCAAGTCATTATCGTTCACAAAGCTGGCAACCGGCTCAGCCAACAGTGGGCCGAGAAGTGCGCCAGACAGCTTGAGGCGCTGGGCAGTAAGGTGCTGCGCGGCCCCAGCGGTTCTAAGGACAACCCTTACCCGGTTTTTTTAGCCTCGGTCAGCCACCCGATTAACCTGGCGGTTGTGTTTGGCGGCGATGGCACAGCTCTGACCGCAGCCCGCAATTTGGCCCTCGAAAACATTCCCATCTTGGCGGTCAACATCGGCGGCCACCTGGGCTTTTTAACCGAAAGCTCTGAAGAAATGGACGACACAGAGGCGGTGTGGGAGCGGTTGTTGAGCGATCGCTTTGCAGTCCAGCGGCGGATGATGCTTCAGGCATGCCTCTACGAAGGCAGCCGCACTAATCTTGACCCGGTCAGCGAGGTATACCTGGCCCTCAACGAAATGGCCATTAAGCCCGCCTCCCCTGATCGCATGATCACCTCCATGCTAGAAATGGAGATCGACGGCGAAGTGGTCGATCAATACCAGGGCGACGGTCTCTTGATCAGCACCCCTACCGGCTCTACCGGCTACACCGTGGCCGCAGGTGGCCCGATCATTCACCCTGGCATGGATGCCATTGTCGTGACGCCCATCTGCCCCCTGAGCCTCTCTAGCCGCCCCATTGTGCTGCCGCCCGGCTCGGTGGTCAGCGTGTGGCCCCTGGCCGACCCCGACCTCACCACCAAGCTGTGGACCGATGGGGTGCTGGGCACCGCCATCTGGCCGGGGCAGCGGGTCGATGTGCGCAGTGCCGAGGCCATGGCCCAGTTTATTATTCTCAGGCAAGACTATTCTTACTACGGCACGCTGCGCAACAAGCTCAACTGGGCCGGTACCCGCATTAACTACGTGAACAATAACCGGAACTAAGCGATCGCTCAAGAACTGTGGCGATCGCGCTGAATGTCGTAAATGGCCTTTTCCCAGCACCACTGCTCGCTGTGGTGGGGGTTGCGGAGCTGCACCTGCTCGACCAAACGCTCGGCTACAGCCCGGTTGCCCCCCACCAGCCGCAACAGCTCCCGCTCGGTACGGCTGCGTACCGGTCGAGTTGGAGCCGTCGTGGGCTCTGGGGTATTGAGGCGATAGCCTTTTTTGCCCTGGCCCTGGCGGCGGTTGAGCCACACCACCAAGGCCACAATCAGGGCGATCGCCAGTAGTAGAGATAAGTCCATTAAACTCCCACGATTTGCTAGGCTTACTTATAGCTTTGTCTAGCCTAACCCCTGGGATTTTGCTGCGGCAACTCAACCACTACCGGGCTTAGGTCAGCGTCAAGTCCCTCATTTGCCCGCCGCTACCCATGCCAAGAACCCAACGCAACGACAACTTCATCGACAAATCTTTCACCGTCATGGCCGACATGATTCTCAAGATGATGCCGGCGAAGAAAAGCGAGAAAGAGGCCTTTGCCTACTACCGCGACGGCATGTCGGCCCAGGCCGATGGAGAATACGCCGAGGCCATGGAAAACTACCGTGAAGCTCTCACCCTAGAAGAAGAACCCTACGACAAAAGCTTCATTCTCTACAACATGGGCCTGATCCACGCCAGCAACGGTGAGCACGCCATCGCCCTAGAGAAATATCAAGAAGCCCTCGACCTCAACCCGCGTCTATGCCAGGCCCTCAACAACATTGCGGTGATCTACCACTACAAGGGCGAGCAGGCCGAGGCCAGCGGCGACAACGAATCCGCCGAGAACCACTTTGATGAAGCTGCCCGCTACTGGCTAGAGGCGGTTACCATCGCCCCCAACAACTACATCGAAGCCCAAAACTGGATGAAGAATACAGGCCGCATGAAGAACGATATTTTCTTCTAGGCTGTGAGAATTCAGCCGTAGGGTGGGCACTGCCCACCATTCACCCGTCGCTATGTAGGCTTGGTGTAGCTGCAATAATGCGTTGGGTTACACTTCGTTTAAGGCGACTTCTAGAAAATAGTTTCCCCATGGTGGGCAGTGCCCACCCTACAACGGCTGTCCCAGTCTGCTTTAGCAGACTTTCGCCGTGAGCCAGGGAGTTCACTCCCTGATGGTTGTGGCCTCACTATCTCATCCCCTTCCATTCCCTATCTCTTCAACTCTCTTCTCATGATTGATCTCGAACAAGTGCGCAAAGTTGCCCTCCTGGCCCGCCTAGACCTGTCTCCCGCTGAAGAAGATCAGTTCACTGATCAGATCAGCGGCATTCTCGACTACGTCGAGCAGCTCAAAGAACTCAACACCGACGCTGTAGAACCCACCACCCGCGCCATCGAGCTGACCAACATTACCCGCACCGACAGCCTGGAGAGCTTTGGCGATCGCGCCACCATGCTCGACGGCGCCCCTGATCGCGAAGACGACTTCTTCAAAGTGCCAAAGATTCTAGAGGGCTAATGTCAGGGGCTGTGATGCTCGTGCCAGTGGCGGGCGATGTCGATGCGGCGGCAGATCCAGACGCGATCGCGCCCCTGCACATAGTCTAAAAACCTCGCCAGCGCTGCCGTTCGCCCCGGCTTGCCCGCCAGGCGGCAGTGCAGGCCAATGCTCATCATCTTAGGCGCGTCATCGCCCTCGGCGTAGAGCGTGTCAAAGGCATCGCGCAGGTAGGCAAAAAACTGATCCCCCGAGTTAAAGCCCGCATAGGTGGCAAACCGCATGTCGTTGTTGTCGAGGGTGTAGGGGATCACCAGGTGGGGTCTGCCATACTCGGTGCTCCAGTAGGGCAGGTCGTCGGCGTAGCTGTCGGCATCGTAGAGAAAGCCCCCCTCCTCGACCACCAGGGCGCGGGTGTTGGGGCTGTTGCGGCCCTGGTAAAAGCCCAGGGGCCGACTGCCCGCCACCTGGGTATGAATCTCCACCGCCCTGCGGATGTGCTCTCGCTCAACCTCAAGGCCAAAGTACTGGTAGTCAATCCAGCGGTAGCCGTGGCTGGCGATCTCCCAGTCGGCCGAGGTCATGGCGGCTACGGCCTCGGGGTGGCGGGCCATGGCCATGGCCACGGCGTAGACCGTCAGGGGCAGCTCCCGGCTGGTGAAGAGCCGATGCAGCCGCCAAAATCCGGCCCGGCTGCCGTATTCATACATTGACTCCATATTCATATTGCGCACCCCGGTCAGGGGTGCAGCGCCTACGCTTTCTGACAAAAACGCTTCTGAGGTGGCGTCGCCGTGGAGAATGCAGTTTTCGCCGCCCTCTTCGTAGTTGATCACAAACTGCACCGCGATGCGGGCATTGCCGGGCCACTGGGCATGGGGCGGAGTGCGACCATAGCCAACTAGATCGCGGGGGTAGGCAGGAGGAGCAGGCATAGGGACGGCGAAGGCTGACGACAAAAACCAGTGTATACAGTAGACAGCTCTAAGCAACGTAAATCTTCGGCGGCAGTGGTACAGTAACCCACAGTCGCTAGGGCTTTAGAACGGATCCGCAAAGATCTGATTTTGCGGGAAAAATTGGCCTGTAGCTACAAAATTGTGCATTAGCTGTCGTTTATGATCAACAGACGTCAACGGATGAGCTAAGGTCGAAGAACGGAAGGAGTAAACCCATGTCAGATGCCGCACTCTTGCCTCGCAAGACCGAGGCCGCTCCCGTTCTTGACCTGCCAGCCGTTAACCGAGACCGGGGAGATGCTGATGCCACTAGCCTGGTGCAGTGGGGCCACGATACCTTTGGCAACGGCCTAGTTTTAAGCACTAGCTTCGGCATTCAGTCAGCGGTGATGCTGCATCTGGTCACTCAGGTGGTGCCAAATATTCCGGTTGTTTGGGTCGATACGGGCTATCTGCCGGTAGAAACCTACCGCTTTGCCGACGAGTTGTCGAGTCGCCTCAACCTCAATCTCAAGGTCTACCAGTCGCCCCTCAGCCCCGCCCGCATGGAGGCGCTCCACGGGCGTCTGTGGGAACAGCACGATGTCGAGTCTTTCAACCGCTACGATCGCATTCGCAAGGTAGAGCCAATGCAGCGTGCCCTGGCCGACTTGCAGGCCACCGCCTGGCTCACTGGGCTGCGCTCTGACCAGACCGACCACCGCAAATCGCTAGATCGAGTGGGTCAGCAGGGCGGGCGCTACAAACTGCTGCCCATTCTCCAGTGGACCTCTAAAGACGTTTACGACTATTTGGTGACCCACGACTTGCCCTACCACCCGCTGTTTGACAAGGGCTATGTGTCTGTGGGCGACTGGCACTCTAGCCGCCCCATTACCGCCGACGACGACAACGAGCGCGACACCCGGTTTAAAGGGCTGAAGCAAGAATGCGGCCTGCACCTACCCCAATCGCCTGAAGAGGCCGCCAGCCTAGATTCCAGCTCGCTCTAAAGCCTTATGAACGCCCGGCGCGCGCAGGTCGGGCGCGTTAGCTGTCTTCTGCTGGGGGCACTTCAAATCGGGCGGTTTTGGCCAGCAGCTCAAAGAACTTAGAGGTGCTGCGATCGGGGTCGTAGACGCCGTTTTCCCACTCGCTGACGGTTTGGCGGCGCACGCCCATCTGCTCAGCAAAGTCCATTTGGGTGAGGCTCATGTGCTTGCGCAGGGCGCGAATGGCATCTCGCGGCCAAATGATTTTGCCGTCTTTTTGCTGGATGTTGTACTGGGCCTCAAACTTGCGAAAGGTGACGGTTTTAGCCTCTAGGTCTGTGGCATAAACGTGGTAGTCGGACTCAAGTCTCTACCGTGAGTTTGCGACTAATTTCGCGGCTATACCAAGCCCAGCTCGGGATCGGTAGTTTTCCCATGCGCTCAGGGGCAGCTTTATTAATTCCTTAGATAAGTCTCCTAATTGTGGGCAAGGTATGGGAAAACCCATCACCACTGCTGAGGTCGCGTGCCCACGGGGTCGTGCCCTGATTTTTACCCTAAGCAATTACGTTAATGAAACTCAAGACCCTGGCTGTTGCCCTAATTTCTGCTGTCGCCGCTGTTGGCCTATCGATTTCTGCCGCTGTTGCCCAGGTGGCCGAGGTGAGGATTGATCGACTCAATGTGCGATCGGGGCCGGGCCTTGTGCACGGCATTCGCGGCACCCTGCCCAGAGGTGCCCAGGCCAAAATTATTGAAACCCAAGGCAGCTGGCTGTACATCGTCACCGGCCCTATCGAAGGCTGGATCTACGCCCCCTACGTCACTATCTTAGATCAGCCAGGGCCGGGCGTTCCGGCCCCTGAGACCACGGTAATGGTCTGCAACGGCACCACCCGCAATACCGCCCGCGTCTACCGTCGCGGCAATGAACTGATGCTGCGTATGTACGATCGCCTCGACTCGACCACCTGGCTAGATACCCCCGCCCGCATGGAAACTGGCTCTGGAGCTACCACCTACGTCAACATCCGGGGTGAGACCACCGTGCAGGTTTTGCAGAGCCAGAGTTCGCCCTCTCGCTGTTCAGTTCGGGCCACCAATCTGCCCCTAGAACCCGGCACCGTAACCGAAATTGCCCAGCCCTAGTCCAGATTGTTCACGACCATGAGGACGTAAGGGCTGTCATGCCCGTGGAAACGGGCATCCATGGTTTTGAGCTGGGGCGGGCGGCAGGCGCAGGTGGCCAGTTAAGACAGCGCCAGCACCTCTTCGCTGGCCTCGCGATCGACCGGGTGCGCCTGACTCGGTATTTGCAGCATGTCCGTCAGCAGGGCGGCGGGGGGCTGGCGGTGGGGCCAGGCAAAGGCGTGGCGAAAGGCGGCTTCCTGGCAGGCTTGCAGCTCTTCAAAGCCAATCACGTCGTGGGTGAGCAGGTTTTCATACTCAAAGGGCAGGCGCACGTTGTGCAGTCCGGCGTTGTCGGTGCAGATGGCAATGTCGACCCCGGCCTCAAAGCAGCGGTCAAACACGACCTTGAGCTGGTGAATCTCGTCTAGAGTGCCGGTTTTAAGGTAAGTGGTGGGGCACACCTCTAGGCACTGGCCCCGCGCCGCCACCTCCGGCAGCAGTTCTGGATGGCGCAGCGGAATTTGAATGCCGTGGCCGATGCGCATCAGGTAGGGCAGTAGTGCCGGGTGGTCGCCATCGACGGTTTCGTAGAGGTGTCCGGTGGTCTTGAGTCCCAGGTCTTGGGCGCGCTGGTAGAGCTGGGTAAACTCGTCGATGCGATCGCCGTACTTGGCATCACCGCCCGCCACATCCACCGCGCAGACGTACTGCGGGTACTGCCCCGCCAGCTCGACAATCGCTCGATTCACCTCGGCGGGCAGGCTCGAGTGCATGCAGAGAATCTGCTTGGTCACAATCGGGTATTCAGGCTGCTGGCTGGCCTTGCCTACAATTTCAACGATTTCGGCCATGGCCTCAATCCGCTGGCTTTGGCTCAAATGCTCGGGGGTGCGCAGGTAGGGGGTGTAGCGTAGCTCTAGGTAGGCGAGGTTCTCAAAGATATAGGCCCCGCGAATCAGGCGGTAAATAAAGTAAGGCAGCGCTTCGTGGGTCTGCACGCTTTCCACCAGGGTGTGCAGCTCCAGGTACTCGGCCAGGGTGTTGCGGGGGCGGGTGTAAAACTGCTCAAAGGCGGGGTAGTCGGCAAACTGCCCTGAGAGATCGGGGCGGTTGCGCTCAAAGTAGCGCCACAGCACTCTGGGCACCACCGAACCGCCCAGGTGGCGGTGTAGCTCTGCATATAGACTCATGGCAGCCTCCGCTTTTACCGAATAATAAATAAGAGCAAACAAGCTACGCGCTGATCCTCACAGCCAGTCTTTAGAGCTATCGCAAGCCCAAAGGAAATCTAAAGAAATGTGAATGGCTTGTTCATACCGTTCTATCGCATATTTCACTGATTGGGTATAGGGTTAAATACATTTAATTTGCCTGGGTTCAGGCTTTAGAGAGCCATGTTCCCACACAGGCCACCGTTAGAGCCTAGGCGGGAGCTTAAGAATTCAAGTTGACACAACGACATTTACCTAGTGATAATGGGAATTTGTGTGAACTTTAGAGCCTGAAATTCCCTTGGCAAACGTTGTAGTAATTGGGGCCCAGTGGGGCGACGAAGGTAAGGGCAAAATTACCGATTTGCTGAGTCGTTCAGCAGACGTAGTTGTGCGCTATCAGGGTGGTGTCAACGCGGGTCACACCGTTGTGGTTAAAGGCCAGACCTTCAAGCTGCACCTGATTCCCTCCGGCATTCTCTACCCCGATACCGAGTGCGTGATTGGCAGCGGCACGGTGATCGACCCCAAAGCCCTGATCGGCGAACTCGATAAGCTCGACGAGCTCGGGATTTCTTCTAAAAATCTGTTTATTTCCAACGCTGCCCACGTCACCATGCCCTACCATCGCCTGATCGACCAGGCGTCGGAGGAGCGTCGGGGCAACCACAAAATTGGCACCACCAAGCGCGGCATTGGCCCCACCTACGCCGACAAGTCTGAGCGCATCGGCATCCGCGTTATCGATCTGATGGATTACGCCCGGCTGCGCAAACAGCTAGAATGGAAGGTTCAATACAAAAACGGCATCCTCGAAAAGCTGTACGATGTGGCCCCCCTCGACCCGGCGGCGGTGATCGATGAATACATCGAGTACGCTGAGCGGCTACGGCCACACATTATTGACAGCTCGCTCCACGTTTACCAGGCCATTCGCCAGCGTAAGAACGTGCTGTTTGAGGGTGCCCAGGGCACGCTGCTCGACCTCGACCACGGCACCTATCCCTACGTCACCTCCTCTAACCCGGTGGCGGGCGGTGCCTGTATTGGCACCGGCATTGGCCCCACTGTGATCGACCGGGTGATTGGGGTGGCCAAGGCCTACACCACTCGGGTGGGCGAAGGCCCCTTCCCCACTGAGCTGACCGACGGCATGGGCGAGGTGCTCTGCGATCGCGGCGCAGAGTTTGGCACCACTACCGGTCGCCGCCGTCGCTGCGGCTGGTTTGACGCGGTGATCGGTCGCTATGCCGTGCGCATCAACGGTCTTGACTGCTTGGCCATCACCAAGCTCGACGTGCTCGACGATGTTGATGAGATCGAGGTGTGCGTGGCCTACGAGCTAGACGGTAAGCGCTGCGAAGAGCTACCGGCCAGTGCCGAGGCCTTTGGCCGCTGCCAGCCGATCTACAAGACCATGCCCGGCTGGAAACAGCCCACCGACCACTGCCGATCCCTGAGCGATCTGCCCAAGGCCGCCCTAGACTACCTCAAGTTTTTGGCGGAGCTGATGGAGGTGCCGATTGCGATCGTGTCGCTGGGGGCCAGCCGCGATCAGACCATCATCGTAGAAGACCCGATTCACGGGCCTAAGCGCGCACTGCTCTACGGCAATGGCGAGCCTCAGGTAGCCTAGGGCTGCAGGGTTTGTTTTTTTGAGTTTTACTAACGGGGGGATTTTTCCATGCAACTGATGATTGAATGCAAGGCGCGTGACGCCAAAGCTAAGCCCAACGCCCTGCGCCGCGAAGGACTATTGCCAGTGGTGCTCTACGGCCACCAGGGCACCGAGTCGGTGTCGCTGACCGTCAAACAAAAAGACGCTGACAGGCTGTTGCGTAAGGCCGCCGTCAACAACACCATGATTGACCTGCAAATTCCAGATATGCCCTGGAATGGCAAGGCCCTGCTGCGGGAAGTACAGGCCCACCCCTGGAAAAATACCGTCTACCACCTCAGCTTCTTTGCAGTTAAGGCTCAGGACGAAGTGGAAGTAGGTGTGGTGCTCAACTTTGTGGGCGAACCCACCGGCGTTAAGAACGACGGCGGCGTGCTCAACACCGAGATCAACGAAGTCACTGTCAAGTGCAAGGTGATCGATATCCCTGAGACCATTGATGTGGATGTGTCGGCCATGGGCATCGGCGATTCGCTGACCGTCGCCGACCTCGTGCTGCCCGAGGGAGCTGTGGTTGCTGGCGATCAAACCCAGACCATTGCCACGGTGCTTCAGGGCCGCACGCCTGATGGCGAGTCGACCGTGACCACTGCAACAGCAGCGGCACCCGCAGCAGAATAGGCTCTGATAGATAGCGATCGCCATCGTGCTAGGGGTGTAGGTAACGTCCTAACAGTTCTGGCGATGGCTATATCAAGTCCAGCTCGGGAGCTGTGGGTTTTCCACGGGCAACGCTCCGTTGATGGACTTGGATGAGGTTTAAACAGCTCATAGCCAAAAGGCTAGGGCTGGTGGCGGTCATTGGGGGCTAGGAACACAGTTCCTAGCCCCTTTATAGTGTTAAGCAGTCTTCTTCAGGTAGGTTATGACAGCTTCCGCGCTTCCAGAACTCATTCAGCACATGTGTCAGCCGGGGTTTTACCCCCACCCGGTGGTGGAGCCGATTCGGCTGTTGCAAACCCATGTCTCCTACGTGCTGCTGACCGGCGACTACGCCTACAAGGTCAAAAAGCCGGTGAATTTTGGCTTCTTAGACTATTCAACCCTGGAGAAGCGACAGCATTTTTGTCAAGCAGAGCTGCGGCTCAACCAGCGGGGCGCAGGGGCTTTGTATTTGGAGGTGGTGGCGATCGCCCAAACCGGAGACACCTACCAGATTGGCGGCGACACCCCGGTAGAATACGCCGTCAAGATGGTGCAGTTTCCCCAAGACACTCTGCTCAGCGCCCTGTATGATCGCGGCGAGCTGACCCCAGCGCTGATGGCAGAACTGGCGGTGGCGGTGGCCAACTTTCACCAGGGGGCCGAGACCAGCGACTACATTCGCACCTTTGGTGCGGTCGATCAGATTCGCCAGGCCTTTGACGAAAACTACGCCCAGACCGAAGGGTTTATCGGCGGGCCGCAAACCCAGGCCCAGTTTGACGAGACCAAAGCCTATACGGACGATTTCTTTGCCTCCCGTGGAGATCTGTTTGAGCAACGGGTAGCCCAGAACCGGATTCGTGCCTGCCACGGCGACCTGCACCTCAACAATATCTGCCTCTGGCAAGACCAGCTCTATCTGTTTGACTGCATTGAGTTCAACGAGCCATTTCGCTACGTCGATGTGATGTACGACGTGGGTTTTGTGGTGATGGATCTGCTGTCGAAGAACTGCGCTGCTCTGGCCACGGTGTTTCTCAACCACTACCTGGAGCGCACGGGCGACTGGGAGGGGGTGCAACTGTTGCCCTTGTACATTAGCCGTCAGGCCTACGTGCGGGCCAAAGTCACCTCATTTTTGCTGGGCGACCCCTCGGTGGATGACGACACCAAGGCCAAGGCCTCCGCGACCGCCGCTGGCTACTACCGTCTGGCCTGGTCGATGTGCCAGCCTCAGGGCGGCAGCATCTACCTGATGGCGGGGCTGTCGGGGTCGGGTAAGTCGACTACGGCAATGCAGCTAGCTGGCCAGATCAACGCCATTCACCTGCGCAGCGATGCGGTGCGCAAGCACCTGGCTGGGGTGCCCCTCGACCAGCGCGGCGACGACAGCCTCTACACCCCAGCCATGACCGAGAAAACCTACGATCGCCTGCTCACCCTGGGTCTGGCCCTGGCCAAAGCCGGGTACCCCGTCATTCTCGATGCCAAGTATGATCGCCAGGCCCGGCGTCAGACCGCCATTGAACAGATTCAGGCGGCGGGGTTGCCTTTGGCCATGCTGCACTGCACGGCTCCCCCGGCGGTGCTAGAGCAGCGGGTGCGCGATCGCACCCATGACATTGCCGATGCCACCGTGGCGGTGCTCCAGCAACAGCACCTGGAGCCTTTTACCCCAACAGAGCAGCCCCTGGTCAACACCATCGACACGACCCTTGATGTGGCTCCGCAAATAGTCGCTATAGTAGGGGCATAGGCGATTCTAACCTACCTGCCTGGCGCTCCAGATCTGCCTAGCGCTCCATAGAGGATGTACCGGTGGCCGACAAGATTATTCCACCCGCGCTCAAGCTGTGGCTAGCCTTTTTGTTTGTGTTTTTGCTGCTCGACTACGGGATTGTGCCCAGCATTTTGCTGGGGGCTTTGGCCGGGCTGGCCGGGGGCACGATCCAGGCCTGGTGGATCACCCCCGGCGGCGAGCCCACCCGCAGCCTAGAGATACCGGCGACTCTTCGCCAGCTCAGCAAACGGCAGCTGCCCCTCAAAAATCTCTTTCGCCGCAGCGGCGGTGAACGCGTGCCCAGGGCTCGCCGATAGCAGCTATTGCCCCAGGGGCGGGCATACTAAGCAGAGTTTTCTACCCCGCCCGGCATGGCAGAACGAGCATACTGGCTGGCCTGGGCCCAGGCCCACGGCCTCGGCCCGATTTTGTTGAAGCGTTTGCATAGCCACTTTGGCACCCTGGCTGCCGCCTGGCAGGCCGACGGGGCTGACCTGCTGGCGGTCGAGGGCATTGGGCTGGGGCTGGGGGGTAGCCTGGTGGCGTATCGGCAGCGGGTTTCGCCCCTAGAGCTGCTGGCCAGCTATGAGCAGCAGCACCCTAACTTTTGGACGCCTGCCGATGCTGAGTACCCGGCGCTGCTCTATGAAATTACCGACCCGCCGCCGCTGATCTACTATCGGGGCTGCCCAGCGCTAGTCAGCGCCCTGCAAACCATGCCCTCGGTGGGGATCGTGGGCACCCGCACCCCCTCAGCCTACGGCCAGCGGTGGACCATTCGCCTGGCCCAGCAGCTAGCGGCCCACGATGTAATTGTGATCTCTGGCCTGGCGAAGGGGGTTGATCGCTACGCCCATCAGCAGGTGCTAGAGAGCGGCGGTCTCACCATCGCCGTGCTGGGTACCGGGGTAGACCAGGCCTACCCCAGCGCCAATCAGGCTCTGCAAGAGAGTATTGCCCGTTGGGGTCTGCTGCTGAGCGAGTATCCCAACGGCACCCCGCCCGACCGGGGGCACTTTCCGCGCCGCAATCGCATTATTGCGGGGCTGAGCCGAGCGGTGGTGGTGACCGAGGCCCCGGCGCGGTCGGGGGCGCTGATTACAGCGCACCTGGCCAACGACTATGGCCGCGACGTGTTTGCGGTGCCGGGGTCGTTAGATAACCTCAACAGCGAGGGCTGCCTGGCGCTAATTAACCAGGGTGCCCAGATGGTTTTAAACGACATGACCCTGATTGCTGCCCTGGGGCAGCTACCGCAGCTGGGTGAAATAGCCTCATCGGGCGCACAGTCGCGCGCGGTTGCGCCACCGGGCGCAAGGGCTGACGCAGCCGCGCCACCAGAC
>QBMN01000068.1:15250-22175 GCA_003241845.1 Shackletoniella antarctica
GCCCCCAGCCCGGCCCCGCCGCTGTCGCCAGCCATGGCTCAGGTGCTCACCGCCATTACCGACGAACCCATCACCCTTGATCGCCTGGTACAAGACCTGAGCCAGCCCATCGGCGAGGTGCTGGCTACCCTGGTGCAGCTAGAGCTGATGGGGCTGGTCACCCAGCTGCCGGGCATGCGCTATCAGCGGGGCTAGTCGAGATCCCAGACAGGCTGGTCGCAGTGCTGCTGCAAAAACTCAAACCGCAGGCTGCCCAGCTTGATCAAGTCGCCGTCTTGCAGGGAGTGGCGCTGGGCAGGGTCTAGGCGACGACCATTCACCCAGGTGCCCCCCACAGTGGCTAGGTCGGTGAGAAAGAACCCCGGCCCCGGCTCAAAGTTGAGGGCGGCGTGGCAGTCAGCAACGCCGGGCAGGGGCAGGGCAACGGTACAGCGATCGCTCTGGCCCAGCAGCCAGCGGGTGCCGCACAGGGTGACTTGAATGGCGCGATCGCCGTTGATGTTGGTGCTCAGAAAAGCGCGCTCGTCTGACACGATGCCCTGCACGTACCAGTCGGTGCGATGGCAGTGGTTTTGGGCCGTCAGAATGGGGTCGATCACGTCGGCAACCTGCTCTAGGTCGTAGCTCAGGTTGCGAAAGAGCGTGTCTAAAAGCCAGGGGGGCGAGGCCACGGTGCTGCTGTCGTGGCTGACGGGCGCAGCGCTAAACGAGCGTGGCTCCGCATCGGCAGAAAAAGATCGTGAGGAAATCATAACGAACCGTCTATTACCGCTAACTACGTCTCTAGAACAGGTCACCCACAAACCACAGCAGCTCAGGCCGTAGCCCCTTCCTTGTGGTGGGTCGTGGTTGTAGCGACCTGGTTATGCACCCGCGCTCAAGCGTTTATGAAGACATGTACGAAGACATGTACGGAGACATGTACCAAGACATGTACGCGCGCTGTAGAAACTCCTTAGGGACTGTGCTAATCACACGTGACGATTTTCCTCAGGGGTTTAGCCCAGGGGGCCAAACTTCTAGCCATTAAACTGGGTTTCGATGGGTTGCACAATGCCGGGATGGACGTTGCTTATAAAAGCTTTATCATTTCTCAGTAAATTCACGGGCCTGCTTCAAAACGCACATTCCGCAGGTTGGGCGAGGAAATGAGGTAATTTAATCAGTACTGATTTTTGAGCCGATAAACTGCCCATGGACGTTCAAGACCTAGACCACCTCGGTATCATCGCCGGGATTGTAGATCAAATGGGGCTAGAGGAGCGAGTGAATGACTGTCTCGGCACCCATCCGCAGCAGATCGTGAGTCCAGGGCAAGGGCTGAAAGCGATGATTTTGAATGGCTTGGGCTTTGTCAGTGCGCCGTTATATCTGTACGAAGGGTTCTTTAGGGGCAAAGCGACCGACCACTTACTGGGGGAGGGGATAGCGCCTGAGCATCTCAACGATGACTACCTAGGCCGGCTTCTGGATAAGGTGTGGGACTACGGCCCCAGTGCCTTGTACAGCCGGATCGTCATGGACGCCTATCGAACCTTTGCTTTAGCCCCTCGCTGTTACCACTACGACAGCAGTAGTTTCAGCGTTCATGGGGAGTATGACACCGAGACTCCCGAGGTGGGCTGTGTCGAGAACACCCAGGGCTACTCCAAAGATCATCGACCCGACCTGAAGCAGTTCATCGTGGAACTGATGTGCAGCAACGATGGCGGCGTGCCGTTAGCCCTGACGGTGTCGAGCGGGAACCAATCGGATAAAGCCGTCTTTGGAGAACGCGTGACGGCCTTTGCCCAGCAGTGGAACCTAGAGGGGATTCTAGTCGCCGATAGGGCGCTGTATAGCGCCGCCAATTTAGCCCAGATGGGCGACCTGCGCTGGATTACCCGAGTGCCATTGACCCTCGCCGAGGCGCAAGCCCTCGTCAGTGACTTACCCGCCGAGACCTTTGAGGCCAGTGAGCGAGACGGCTATCGTCTGGCCTGTGTGTGCAGCACCTATGGGGGCGTGAAGCAACTCTGGGTCGTGGTTGAGAACCAAGCCCGAGTTGAGAGTGACCGACGGCAGATTGAGCGACAGGTAGAGAAACACCGACAGCAGGTCGAAACCCAACTCCGGCGGCAGGGAAAAATCGACGTTAACTGTGCTGAGGATGCCCGTCACCGAGCCCCAGCGCTAGCCGCCCGGTGGCGCTACCATACCCTCGCTGAGGTGCAGGTGGTGGAGCATTCCCACTATGAACGAGCCGGACGACCCAAGGTGGGCGAGACTCCGAGCTGCATCACCTATCGCCTGACGGCTCAGGTGGTCGTCGATGACGCGGCCATTGCCAAAGCCAAGCGCAAGGCCGGTCGCTTTATCCTGGCCACCAATGAAATCAGCGACCCGACGATGACCGCTGAGCAAGTGTTGAGCGATTACAAGGGGCAGTACGCCCCAGAACGAAGCTTTGGCTTGCTTAAAGACCCCTTGTTCTTTACCGCCATTGTCTTTCTCAAGACCCCGCAGCGAATTGCGGCGTTGGCTATGGTGATGGGCTTAGCGGTGATGGTCTATACGCTAGCCCAACGGCAGATTCGGCAGGCGTTGGCAGACGCCAATGAAACGGTGCTTAACCAGCGCAAGCAACCTACCCGAACGCCCACCTTACGCTGGATTTTTCAATCTTTTTAGGCCATTCACCGAGTCGTGCTCAACGGCCAAGTTCACATCTCTAATTTAACCCCTGAACGCCTGAAGGTCTTGAGGTTCCTCGGTGCTCCCTGCCAAAAATATTATCTGACTTGCTGATCAACCTGCGGAATGTCCGTCTTGACATAACCCCCTGCTTGGCGAGGAATAGGGTTAGAGCGATCGCGGTCGTTTAGCTCCCAACTGAGTCAACCTAAGGCGTAACGTAGACCGGGGTGCCAATGGCGACCTGCTCGTAGAGAACCAAGACATCGCGGTTGTACAACCTAACGCAGCCGTGGGAAACGGCCTGTCCAATCGAGGCTTCCTGGGGCGTGCCGTGGAAGCCGATGGCGTTGGTGCCGTCGCTCCAGAAGCCTATCCAGCGGTGGCCCAGGGGGTTGGTGTCTCCAGGGGGCACCAGTTCTCCGGTGAAGGGATGCTCCCAAACGGGGTTTTGCTGCATCTGAAATACCGTAAATCGGCCCGTGGGGGTCTCCCAGCCCTGGCGGCCAACGGCAACCGGAAACGTGTCCAGCACTGCTCCACGGCGATAGAGATAGAGGGTGCGCTCCGACAGATCTAGGAGTAGGTGAGTATCTGTGATCGCGTCAGTTTGAGGCAAAAAAACTTGAGGCAAAAAAACCTGAGGCAAAAAATCGGCAGCGCTGCCGAGGGGAGGGACAAACCCATCAGCGGCGGTGGTGGCCGTAGACACCCACAGCGGTACCGGGGCCAACCCTGTCCGCACCTCGGCGCGGACAGGGGACAGGGCCAGGATTTGCCAGCCCGTTATGGCTCTGATCGCAATGGCGTTAAGTGTCTGCTTTAAAGAGATTCGCACCGTGAACTTTACCTCAGAGACCTACGGCAGATGCTTACCAGAGCAGGCGTATGAACCATCCCTGGGCTAACCCTGATTGAAATGACGTTTTTAATTGCTGTTTTTAACGTTGTGAGATCCGTTGGTGTAGCCGGGCTCTGACCGCCCCTCCCTAGGGCTCGACAACAACCGACATCCCCATACGAACGTAAGCGAACAGGGTCAGCACATCTTCGTTACGGAGCCGTACGCAGCCATTAGAGGCCGCCTGACCAATGGACGACACCGTTGGGGTACCGTGAAAGCCGATGATGCCGTTTAGCTGACTGGCAAAGCCAATCCAGCGCAGGCCCAGAGCGCTGTTTGGTCCCGGTGGGTACACATCGCCGGTCCAGGGACTTTCCCAGCTGGGGTCAACAATCATCTGAAAAATTTCGAATTCTCCCGTGGGTGTAGGCGTTTCGGGAGTACCTATGGCCACGGGAAAGTCTTCTAGTATTTGATCGTCAGCCCAGACATAAACCCGCTTTTGGCTCAAACTCAGCACCAGATGGGTCGCTTTAGGTGCTGGGGCGACAGGCAAATAGTCTTGGGAGGGCGAGAGGGGAGCATCAAACGTGAACGTCACCGTCGGTACGACGAAAAACTCAACGGCCATCGCTGCCGGTTGAGCTAGATCCGGCTGGGCTTTAGCGGGTGAGAAAACCCCCAGCAGCAGCACTGCCCCTGCTGGGAAAAAGTACGCGTGTTTTATGCCGTAAAAGCCCATCAAGCCAACCCGGCAGAACCTTTGACATCAACCCGACTAGAGCGATCGCCTAGCCTCCCCTACCATAGCCCGCGCACAGGCTCAGCCGGAGCGGGCTGGGCAGTGGCGGGAGCCGGCTGAGCGGGAGCTTCGGGTTCTGCCACGCTGGCCTCCAGTGCCGCTAGCACCTGAGGGGGAATGAGGACTGTATCGATCACGTGGATAACCCCGTTGCTGGCTTCAATGTCAGCTGCGGTGACGGTAGCCGTGTTTACCATTACAGCATCGCCAGTGCGGGTAACTCGCAGGTCATTTTCATCCAAAGCAGGGACGACGGTTACTCCCATCGGTATGTCCTCAGCCATGATATCGGCTCCAACCACGTGATAAGTCAGCACGGCCTGCAGGGTAGCCTGATTCTCAGGTTTGAGCAGATCAGCTAGGGCAATCCCGTATTCTGACATCAGGGTGTTATCAAGGTCTACAAACGCCGCATTGGTAGGCGCAAACACCGTAAAAGGACCTTCGCCCGACAGGGTATCGACCAGTTCGGCAGCCTGGATAGCGGTTACGAGGGTAGAGAATGCCTCGTTGCCTGCGGCAACCTCAACGACAGTACCCGGTGCCTGGGCTACTAGCCCCGACTGCTGACCATCAGCAGCCGTATTGACAGAAGAGTCAGCGGCGATCGCGGCACCAGCACTGGTCAGGGCCAAACCGAAAAGGCCGGCTACGGCAGAAATCTGAAGCGTCTTGATGGGATTGATCATAGTTCGAAAGCATTAAGCTTTGTAAACAATATCGCCTCGAGGATTATAGTACAAGCCGCGTTTTTCCGCAGAACTGGCGTAAATGGAGCCAGAGGCAGCCCCATCACCAGGTTGCCAGACTAGCGCTAGTTGCCGGTCATGTCTGGGGGAAACCGCGATCGCCGCTCAGATCAAGGCTGGCTTGGGGGTGCCTCTGGCGGGTCAGCAGCCGATACACCGAGGGAATATAGTAAAGGGCCAGCAGCGTTGCGCCGCCGAGGCCGCCGGCGATCGCGATCGCCAGCGGTGGCCAAAACCCAGTTGGGTCGAGCATCAGCGGCACAAAGCCCACGATGGTGGTCACCGTTGTCGCGATCACGTGGCGGGTGGCGTGAAACACCACGTCTTCGACCGCCTGGGGCTGGCCCAGCTTGGCCTGAGGATGTTCGCGCAGGGCGGCCAGCACCACAATCGAGTCGTTAATGGCCAGGCCAATCAGCCCCAGGGTGCCAAGAATGGCGGTGAAGCCAAAGATGGAGCCAAACAGCTTCAGCGCCAGGGCCGCGAGGCCCACGGCCAAAATCGCCACCGACCCGATCAGCGCCGCCAGCCCAAAGGAATTGAACGACAGCACCAGGGTGGCGGTCATCAGAATCATCAGCACGCCCACGGTGGAGAGCAGGTTGCCGACGGCGGTGCCTCGGGCATCGGCCTCACCGCCGTACTCGATGCGGTAGCCGGGGGGCAGCTCAAAACCCTGTTCCTGGAGCCGGGCTTGGAACGCTGCCAGCACGGTACTGGGCAGCGACCCAGCGGTAATAAAGCCCTGCACGGTGTTGATCCGCTGGCCGTTGCGGCGGCTGATGCTGGCGGTGTCGGGCACCAGATCCAGAGCGGCGATCGCATCCAAAGGCATCTGCCCCTGGGCGGTGACAATGTCTAGCGAGGCGATCGCCCCTAGATCGCCCTGCTGCGGCGACGGCACCCGCACCCGCACCGGAATATCGCGGGTGCCGTCGAGAATCGAGCCGCCGATACTGCCATTCAGAGCCCCATTGAGCTGGCCGGCAATGCTCCGATTGTCTAGCCCCAAGCGGCGGGCCTGGGCTTCATCTACATCAAGGGCCAGCTTGGGCAGGGCCTCGGTTAGGGTGGCGCGGGTGTGGACGACATCGGGCACCTGAGCTAGCTCGGCGCGGAGGCGATCGCCCACCTGCCGCAGCCCGGCGATCTCGGCCCCGTAGA
Organism: Shackletoniella antarctica; assembly: GCA_003241845.1. Classification (GTDB taxonomy): domain Bacteria; phylum Cyanobacteriota; class Cyanobacteriia; order Phormidesmidales; family Phormidesmidaceae; genus Nodosilinea; species Nodosilinea antarctica. The sequence goes on from QBMN01000068.1 coordinate 21,483, forward strand.
CCCGCAGCTCAATCGGCGCATCGAAGGGCGGCCCCTGCTCTAGCTGTTTCACCAGCACCTGGGCCTGGGGAAAGGCGGCATCTAGCTCGGTTTGCAGGGCCTGAATGGTTTCGCGCAGGCGATCGGTGCTGGCCAGCTGCACAATGCCCTGGGCGTAGTTTTGAGCATTGCGGCGATTGTCGAGCACGTTGTAGAAAAAGGGCGGCGCGCTGCGACCCATAAACCAGTGGATATCTTCTACCTCGGGATGCTGGAGTGCCCGCTGCCGCGCCTGCCGAACCTGGGCCTGGGTGACGGCCAGGGATGCCTGGGTGGGCAGCTCAAACTCGATCTGAAACTGGTTGCGGTTCGTGGGCGGGAAAAACTGCTGGGGCAGGGTGGCAAACACCGCAAAACCCATCACCGGCAGGATCAGCGACAGCCCTACCCCCAGCCAGGGGCGGCGAAACACCGTTCTAAGACTCCATCGATAGGCCTGGGCCAGAGCTTGATTGGCAAAGCCCTGCTGCAACCAATCCCAGCGCTGGGGCAGCGGGTTCCACTGGTTTAGCCGCCCCACCAGCGCCACAATCACCGTCAGCGACAGCACCAGCGAACTCAGCAGCGCCAAGATCACCGTCAGGCCAATGGTGCCGATAAATTCCCCCACGCCCCCCGGCGAGGTGGCAATGGGAATGAAGGCCAGCACCGTAG
>QBMN01000069.1 GCA_003241845.1 Shackletoniella antarctica
GGGTAGTTTCGTTATAGATGCCGGAGATAACAAAGAAGGGCGGCAAATTGCCGATCTCGATCAGCAGTCGCTGCAACTCCCTAATATCGTCGCTGGGGCTGGGGCTGGGGTTGGGGGTCGGGGTGGGGCGGTTGTCGCCCTGAATAGGGCCGCTGTACTGAATGTGGTAACCATCCACCCAATTGCCGTTGACGAGCTGCGCCCAGCCGTTGCTAAACCGCCCTGTTACCGCAATGCGGCTGCCGTTGACAAACTGCCCCACCACCGGAAAGTTGCGGCCGGGGCCAGAGCGAATATTTAGTGCGTAATTTTGCGGGGCCATCACCGTGGCCAGGTTGCGGTTGTCCACCGGCGGATCGATGGGCGTGCCGCCTACGGGAAAAGTGCTGACCAGATTGCCCGCTACCCAGGTGGCATCAACCAGCTGCACCCAGCCGTTGCGCCTGACACCAGAGACTTGCAGGGCGCTGCCCCGACGCACCCGGCGATAGACGCCATTGCTGGTGCTTGGCCCCCAGCGCACGTTGAGGGCGTAGCCCTCGGGGGTGTTGACGTATATGGTGTTGCCAAAGCGGTTATTGGCCAGAGCGGGGGTGCCCAGGCTGCTGCCTAGAACAATTGCCCCGGCGGCGATCGCCGCTGTAGGCGCAAACCAGGTAGGCGCAAACCAGGCAGGCGCAAGCCAGGCGCGCCTGGCTTTGACCTCCGTCGGCATCGCCAGCGGAGAAACAGCATCTGGGCTAGTTTCCCAGGTCAGCCACAGATGGCATTGGGCCAGGCTATCCATAGGTCAACGGGGTTCAGGTGAAGACATGGGCTGAACCAATCTAATCATAGAGGTTTTTGCTAGATTCTTAGGGATTTTTACAGAAAATGAGGTTTGCCGAGGCAAGGGCCTCGGCTCAGGTTTCTCTCAGATTAGGTGCAGGCGGCAACCACAGGGGCGACCAGTAACGTCAGCCCCTGGCGGCCTACCACCGTCACCCAGCTCGACACGGCTAGGGCGTAGTTGGCATCGGCAGCCGCTTCGTAGACCTGGGCGGGCCAGTAGGTGCCCTCAAAAAAGACCCGGCCTTTAATTTGCGCGGTAATGGGGCACTCAACCCGGCCAGATTTGGGGGTGTCAAAGAGTTCCAGCTTGTGGGTCAGATTCATCGCTATCCTCCCAGTGATTTCTCAGTTGTTTTTACTTACTGCTTAGTGCGATTTGGGCAGGGGATGTGACATCTCCTGGGTGTCACATCTCGAAATGTGACGGGCCAAACTAGCGGTACTCCAGGGGCGGTGCTCCGACCAAAAGGTTGGTCTAAGGCTGGTTTACTGCGGCCCCTCCGGCTCTGACGTTTTGAACCAGGGGTGCTCTAAACCAGTAATGAAGAACGATAGAGGGCGTAGCGGTGGCCTAGCGTCAGCTCTATGACAGATATTGAAGCGTTAGCGGCAAGACTCTAGCTTGAGCTTTTAGCGGCTACCCTACATGCCGTTGTTGCAGACTAAGGCAATCTGAAAATAATTATGGTATAAACAACTAAAACCCCTCGCGACCTCTCACCCGATGCCCATTAGATGACCTACCCCACCCTGCAAGCCACCGCCGAAGACTACGGGCTGCTGACAGATCTGTACCAGCTCACCATGGCCAGCTGCTATGTGGGCGAGGGCATGGCCGATCGCATCGCTAGCTTTGAGCTGTTTACCCGGCGGTTGCCCGCTAACTACGGCTATCTGGTGGCCATGGGGCTGGCCCAGGCGATCGACTATCTGTGCAATCTGCGATTTTCTGATCGCCACCTGGCAGCCCTGCGGCAGACGGGGCTGTTTGACCAGGCCCCCGATGGGTTTTGGCAGCGGCTAAAAGATGGCGCTTTTACCGGGGATGTGTGGGCGGTGCCGGAGGGCACGGTGGTGTTTGCCAATCAGCCGCTGCTGCGGGTCGAGGCTCCCCTGTGGCAGGCGCAGATCGCCGAGACCTACCTGCTCAACACCCTCAACTACCAGACCCTGGTGGCCACCCGCGCCGCCCGCCTGCGGGATGTGGCCGGGCCAGCGGCCAGACTGCTAGAGTTTGGCACTCGCCGGGCCTTTAGCCCCCAGGGGTCGCTGTGGGCGGCGCGGGCGGCCCTGGCGGCGGGGCTAGACGACACCTCAAATGTGCTGGCGGCGGTGCAGCTGGGGCGCAAGCCGGCGGGCACCATGGCCCACGCCCTGGTGATGGTGTTTGCCGCCCTAGAGGGCAGCGAAGACCATGCTTTTGAGGCGTTTCACCGCTACTTTCCGGGGGCGGCGCTGCTGATTGACACCTACGACACGGTGGCGGCGGCGGAGCGGCTGGCGGTTAAAGTGCAGCAGGGGCAAACCCAGGTGGCCAGCGTGCGACTCGACTCGGGCGATCTGGTGGCCTTGTCTAAGGCGGTGCGATCGCGCCTGCCCGACACCAAAATCTTCGCCAGCGGCGACCTCGACGAGTACGAAATCGCTCGGTTGCAGGCCGCAGGGGCTAAAATCGACGGCTACGGCCTGGGCACCAAGCTGGTGACCGGCGACCCGGTCAACGGCGTGTACAAGCTAGTCGATATCGACGGCATCGCGGTGATGAAAGAATCGAGCAGCAAGGCCACCCTGCCGGGGCGCAAGCAGATTTTTCGCCGCTACGAGGGGGGGCGGGCCGTGGGCGATCGCCTCGGCCTGACCACCGACCCCCCCGGCCCCGACGAACAGCCTCTGCTACAGCTGGTAATCAAGCAGGGGGAGGTATTGCAGCCTGAGGAGGAATTGGAGGCGATCGCCGCCCGCACCGCCCATTCGGTGGCCAGCCTGCCCGACTCTGTGCGCCAGATCGAGCACCCGGCGACCTACCCCGTAGCCCTGTCCGAGGCCCTGGTGGATCTGGCGGCCCGCACCCGCCGATCTGCTCCCTAAGATGGCCCCCATGACCGCAGCGGATTACCCTATGGCACATTCCACGGCATCTCCCACACCCCCTTTCAAGGCTATTCAAATCGCCCTGTTTGGCACCAGCGCCGACCCGCCCCACCAGGGCCACGGCGCCATTCTCGCCTGGCTGGCCACCCAGTTTGACCACGTGGCCGTATGGACGGCCAACAACCCCTTCAAGGCGCACCAGACCGATTTGGGCGATCGCTTCCGCATGCTAGAGCTGCTGATTGACGAGCTAGACGCTCCCCCCGAGCGAGTGCAGGGTCACCCCGAGCTCGGCCACATGCGCACCGTCGTCACCCTAGAGCGGGCCAGGCAGATCTGGCCTGGGGCCGAGTTCTCGCTGGTGGTGGGGGCCGATCTGGTAGAGCAGCTGCCCACCTGGCAGCGGGCCGAAGAAATCTTCGCGGCGGCGAACCTGCTGGTCATCCCTCGCCCCGGCTACGACCTCAGCGACGCCAGCCTTGCCGCCCTGCGCCAGCGCACTGCGGTCACCGTGGCCGAGATGCCTGCGATCGACGTGTCTTCCTCCCGCTACCGACGGTGCGACGACCCGCGCGCCCTCCCCGACGCGCCGGGGCTGACCCCAGCGGTGCAGGCCTACATTACTCAACACCACCTCTACCCATGTCCGCAAACCTCCACCGAACCTCTGCCCACCCCCTAAGCCCGATGTCCCTGGCCGACTTTAAGGTGGGGGTAGACAACGTGATTTTCTCGGTAGATACCCAGCAAAATCGGCTGCTGGTGCTGGTGGTGATGCGCCCCGACGACCCCTTTGCGGGCCACTGGAGCCTGCCCGGCACCCTGGTGCGCCAGGGCGAATCGCTGGAAGCCGCCGCCTACCGGGTGCTGGCCGAAAAAATTCGCGTCAACACCCTGTATCTGGAGCAGCTCTACACCTTTGGCGGCCCCGAGCGCGACCCCCGCGAGGCCCCCCAGGCCTTTGACGTGCGCTACCTGTCGGTCAGCCACTTTGCCCTGGTGCGCTTCGAAGACGCCGAGCTAATTGCCGAGGGCAGCGGCACCGCCTGGTACCCCCTGGCCCAGGTGCCCCAGCTCGCCTTTGACCACAGCGAAATTCTCACCTACGGCTACCGCCGCCTGCGCAACAAGCTGGAGTACAGCCCGATCGCCTTTGACGTGCTGCCCGAGATGTTTACCCTGGGCGACCTCTACCAGCTCTACGTCACGGTGCTGGGCGAGGGCTTTTCCGACTATTCCAACTTTCGCGCCCGGCTGCTCAAGCTGGGCTTTTTGCAGGATACAGGCCAAAAAACCTCGCGGGGGGCCGGGCGACCCGCCAGCCTCTATCGGTTTGATGCGGCGGCCTTTGAACCCTGTAAAGATAAACCGATGGTGTTTATTTAGACCATGAAAGCTAGGGCACCTAGAAACCGCACCCTTGATGTCGCCAACCACGAGCGAGATGGATTGTTGCGACAGTTAATTGGCCTCGACCACGACGCACAGCCCTCAGAAATCCTCGACCAAACCATCTGCCAAGATCTGTTTAGCGCCCTGCCCCATCTGCCCCAGAACTTTGTCGATTTGCTGATCGTTGACCCGCCCTATAACCTCAATAAAAATTTCAACGGCAAACCCTTCCAACATCGGGGCGGCAGAGACTATGGCGACTGGCTCGACAGCTGGATTGCCCAGCTCAAACCCCTGCTCAAACCCGACGCCTCCGCTTATTTCTGCGCCGACTGGGCCACCTCCACCGCCATGTATCCGGTGCTAGACCATCACTTCACCGTGAGAAATCGCATCACCTGGGAGCGCGAGAAAGGGCGCGGTGCCCAGGCCAACTGGAAGAACGCCAGCGAAGATATTTGGTTTTGCACGGTTTCTGACCGCTACACCTTCAACCTGGAGGCCGTGAAGCTCAAGCGCCAGGTAATGGCCCCCTACCGCACTGCCGCCGGGCAACCCAAAGACTGGGACGACGGCGGGGCCGAAAAGTATCGCCTCACCCACCCCTCTAACCTGTGGACCGACATCACCGTGCCCTTTTGGTCAATGCCTGAGAACACCGACCACCCCACCCAAAAACCCGAGAAACTGATCGCTAAGCTGATACTGGCCAGCTCTAACCCCGGCGATGTGGTGCTCGACCCCTTTCTCGGCAGCGGCACGACCTCTGTGGTGGCCAAAAAGCTGGGGCGGCGCTATCTGGGCATTGAGCAAGACCCCGACTACTGCTGCCTGGCCCAAAAACGCTTGGCGTTAGCAGACGTCGACCCCGCCATTCAGGGATACTCGGACGGGGTGTTTTGGGAGCGCAACACCCTCGCCGCCCAGCGCCGTGACCAGAAGCAATCTATCTCTTAGACCGCCTGCCAAAGCGGCCAACCCAAAATCCCAAATCGGTACCGTTCTATGAAATTTGCGATCGCCCAGCTCAACCCCACCATTGGCGACCTGACCCACAACGCCCAGCAGGTGCTCGACGCCGCGCGGCAGGCCGAGCAGTTGGGCGCGCAGGTGCTGGTTACCACCGAGCTGGTGCTGTGCGGCTACCCGCCGCGCGATCTGCTGCTCCAGCCCGGCTTTATTGCCGCCATGGCCCAAACCCTAGAGCGTCTGGCCCAACAAGTGCCCCACCATCTAGCCGTGCTGGTGGGCTATGCCGCCGCCAACCCCAAGGCCCGCTACACGGGCGAAAAGCCCCTGTTTAACAGCACCGCCCTGCTCCAGGGGGGCCGGGTGCGGCAGGTGTTTCACAAACAGCTGCTGCCCACCTACGACGTGTTTGACGAGCACCGCTACTTTGCCCCCGGCCAGGGGCCGAGCAGCTTCACCGTGCCCCTGGGCGACTGGGGCCTGCGCATCGGCGTCACCATTTGCGAAGACCTGTGGAACGACGAAGAGTTTTGGGGGGGCCGCAGCTACGCCCGCAACCCGATTGCCGAGCTGGCCGACGACGGGGTCGACCTGGTGATCAATCTCTCCGCGTCGCCCTACTCGCTCAACAAGGCCCAGCTGCGGGCCTCAATGCTGGCCCACAGCGCCGCCCGGTTTTGCTGCCCGATTCTCTACGCTAACCAGGTGGGGGGCAACGACGACCTGATCTTTGACGGCACCAGCATGGTGTTTAACCGCCAGGGAGAGCTAGTGACGCGGCTGCCCTCCTTTGAGGCGGGGCTGACGGTGATCGACTACGACCCGATCAAACGCGACTTTAGCGCCGGGGATATTGCCCCCCTGCCCGCCGACGAAAACGAGGCCATTTGGTCGGCCCTGGTGCTGGGGGTGCGCGACTACGCCCGCAAGTGCGGTTTCTCTCGGGTGGTGCTTGGCCTCAGCGGCGGCATTGACTCGGCGCTGGTGGCGGCGATCGCAGCGGCAGCCCTCGGCCCTGCCAACGTAGTCGCCCTGCTCATGCCCTCTCCCTACAGCTCAGAGCATTCGGTCACCGATGCGTTGGAACTATGCGAGACCCTGGGCATTGCCCACCAGACCCTGGCGATTGGCCCGCTGATGGCCGACTACGACCAGGTGCTAGAGCCGCTGTTTGCGGGCACCGACCCCGGCATTGCCGAGGAGAATATTCAGTCGCGCATTCGTGGCAACCTGCTGATGGCGGTGTCAAATAAGTTTGGCCACCTGCTGCTGTCAACGGGCAACAAGTCAGAGATGGCGGTGGGCTACTGCACCCTCTACGGCGACATGAATGGCGGTCTGGCGGCGATCGCCGATCTGCCCAAAACCCGAGTGTACGCCCTGTGCCAGTGGCTCAATCAGCAGGTAGGCCAGGGCAACAGTGGTTCTACAAGGCCTGTGGCACTAGGGGAACTGACTGATCGAGCCAGTGCTCTTACCACCGCCCTAATTCCGCAAAACATTCTCGACAAGCCCCCCAGCGCCGAACTCAAGCCCGGCCAGGTCGATCAAGACTCGCTGCCTCCCTACGACGTGCTCGACGACATTCTTGAGCGCCTGGTGCAGCGCCATGAGTCAATCGCTGACATGATCGCGGCAGGCCACGACGGGACGGTGGTGAATAAAGTGGTGCGGCTGGTCTCGCGGGCAGAGTTTAAGCGGCGGCAGACCCCGCCCGTGCTCAAGGTGACCGATCGCGCCTTTGGCCTGGGCTGGCGCATGCCCATCGCCAACCGCTGGCAGGGTGCAGTCAACGCCACCACCCGGCAGAACCAGACTCAGCAGCCTCGCGTCGAGCATCCCTCTGCCGAGCAGCTATTGGAAGCCTAAGGTGGCTTCTCTACCCCTGTTAAGGTGGCCCAGACCGCAGGTCGAGATCGCCAGATTGGCCGCTGAGCCTAGGACTGAAAGTCCCAGGCTCCAAGCAGAAATNAGCCTTGATCTGCCGTAGGGTGGGCACTGCCCACCAGCCTTAATTCAGTGACATTCCTCTGAAGAAGATTGTGGACCGACTACCCCAGTCTGCTTTAGCAGACTTGAGCGATCAGCCAGGGAGTTTACTCCCTGGTGGTCGTAGCCGAAGACCGGCAAATCATCACCGTTCTGGAGATTTTGCTGTATTCGACAGCCCCATTAACAAGGGTATGTGGCTGCTCCCGAAGAAATTCCGCAAGGACTTGTCGCTAGACCGCCGCCAGCTCAGGTTGAGCAGTGGCTACAGCCTCTATCTGGGGCACCGCAGCGTAGACTTCGGCGGAGTTGTTGGGGCTTTCGATCAGCTTGACCTTGTGCAGGCTGGCCCCTAGCGCGGCGATTGGCCCTTGCAGCAGGTCACGAATGTGGACGGCGATATTCTCAGCGGTGGGCACCACTTCGGCAAAGTAGGAAATGTCTTTGTTGAGGAAGGTGTGGTCAAAGGGCTCGACCACGTGATCGTCAATGGCGGCCTGGAGGGCGGGTAAGTCGACCAGCATGCCCGTTCGGGGGTCGATCTGGCCCTTGACGGTGACCTCTAGGTGGTAGTTGTGGCCGTGGCCGTTGGGGCGGGCGCACTTGCCGTAGATTTCGCAGTTTTCTTCAAAGCTGAGGCGGGGCGAGGCCAGGCGGTGGGCGGCGCTGAAGTGGGTGCTGACGGTGAGGAAGGCTTCCATGGCGTTACCTGAGTAGTCGGACCAGAGTTCGGGATGTTCGAAAAGCTGAATGTTGACGATGGGCAGGTGGGGGGCGAGGCGGTCCCAAATTACCTTGGCGATGAATTCGGTGGTGGGCAGGGTGGCTTGAAATTCTGGCCAGACGTCGTTTAGATATGAGAAATCAAGCTGACTAGTGACTTCTTTTTTAATCACGTGCTTGACGTCAGACAGGTTGAGCACCATGCCGTACTCATCGAGGTCGCCCGCCATGGCGACGTAGAGCACGTAGTTGTGACCGTGGCCGGGGAAATTGATGCAGGGGCCAAACCGCCGGGCGTTTTCGGCGTCGCTAAGCTCGCTCAGCCAGTAGCGGTGGCTGGCAGAAAACTGCGCCCGGCGGTTGATGATACATTTCATAGGATTTTAAGACCCCTGCGGGAAGCGGCGGCTAGGGTAAGCGATGCTTACATTAAGCAATTGTTACATAACCAGCATAGTTCAAATTGTCGGCCTTGGCGGGCCGGGCGCGGGCACGGGGTGTGGAGCTAAAAAAGTAAAGATTTGCGGCAGGGCGATCGCCCCCACCCTAGCCCCAACCCCTGACCAGACAAGCTATTCCCAAGGATAGAGATCTGGTCAAAATGGAATCCCATGACTTGCTGACATCAGAGTTATTCGGTAAAATTGAATACAGAAAGATTGAGTTGACGTTCATCTGAGGCAGCCTGGAGATTTGCTCCACTACGCCCTAGACGGAAGTAAGGAGACCAGCTCCCGAAGGAACGCACCCTGCCTAAGCAGTTTGTTAAATCCTTTGTCAACAAGAGGCGTTACATGAAACTTTGCTATCGCGGCGTAAACTACGACTACAACCCGCCTTCCCTCGAAGTGCGCGAGAGTGAACTGACCGGAACCTACCGGGGTCGCTCGATGAATTTCTCCTACGTGAGCCATGTGCCGGTGCCCCAGCCCGTAGCCAACTACACCTATCGCGGGGTTAGCTACAGCACCAACGTCCAGGGGCAAATACAGCCACCCACGGCTACTCTTGAGCGTCTGCCTGTATTTGCCGGGCGCGTTGCTGCGGCTGGTACTGGGCTAAATGCTCGTCGGCACCTGCTCAAGGACGCCGCTGAAGCCCACCGCGTCAACATTCAGCAGTCAATTCAGCACCGCATCGAAGTGGCTCGTGCCCAGGGCAACGACCAGCTGCTCACCCAGCTGGAAGCCGAGATGCATCAGCTGGTCTAGGTTTAGCCTAGGTGACTGTATCAGCTTTGTGCTGTAGCTGGAGCAGTGAAGGGCATCCCTGAGGGGGTGTCCTTTTTTTGTGGTGAGTGGGTGGATGAATGACCGAATGAATGAGCGGCCTTTTGAATTGCTCAGCATTCAGGCAAGCGATCGCGCTTAATTTCCATCTTTGGCCTTGCCCTTGGCCAACACCCCCGTAGCCGCCTGGGTTGCCGTCAAATAATCCTGCGGGGCCAGCCACAGCATGAGTCCTCGTCTGCCCGCTGACACCGCCACGGTGTCAAAGGCGAGCATCGACTCATCCACATAGACGGGATAGGCTTTTTTGGTGCCCAGGGCGGTGACGCCGCCGCGAATGTAGCCGGTGAGGGGCTGCACGTCTTTGAGGGCCACGGTATCGGTCTTGCGATCGCCCGCCAGCACCGCCAAGGCTTTCAAGTCGAGCTGGGCGCTGCCGGGGATGACGACGAGGCAGACCCCGGTGCGATCGCCCTTGGCCACCAACGTCTTAAACACCTGTTCTGGGGGTAGGCCCAGCTTTTCTGCTGTACTCTCAGCGGCGAGGTCGTCGGGGTCAACCTCATACTCCAGCAGCTGGTAGGGCAGCTTGAGGCGATCGAGCATGCGGGCGGCGTTGGTCTTAACAGATTTGCTCACGGGGTGGTGATTCAGGAGAGTAACTCAGACACCCTTACTTCCCCGCGGTTAACAACCCACTCACTTACCCTCCTTGCTAAGGAGGGCAGGGGGGATCCGGGAGCAGGGGAATCTTCTACAAAATTGTAAAACCCCCGCTGGTTCCCTCACAGGAACCAGCGGAGGTTTCAGGACATTACAGCCCTACTTGATAAACAGCATCTCCTGGTAGGTGGGCAGGGGCCAGAGGTCATCGGCCACTTCACCCTCAAGGGCATCGGCGTACTCGCGCACCTGATCCATCAGGGGGCGGACGGTCTGGGCACAGAACTGCATGTGCTCTTCCACCGACATGAAGTGCTTGGAGATCATGTCGCTGAGTTCCGCCACCTTACTCATCATGGACTTGGTGAGGTCGGCCACTTTGACCACGCTAGATTGGTCGAACTCGATGCCCAGGCCTTTGAGGCTGTCAATGGTTTTGGCCACCTCACCCATGTACCGAATGGCAGCGGGGTAGATGATGGTCTTAGCCATGCTGACCACCAGCTTGGCTTCCACATCAATGGACTGGATGTACTGCTCGGAGTAAGCCTCAAAGCGACTGCCCAGCTCCACCGGGGTGAGCACGCCTTCCTGGGTGAACAGGTCTTCGATGTACTGCTCCCGCAGCACGGGCAGAGCGTCGGCGGTGGTGCGCAGGTTGAGCAGGCCCCGCTCGCTAACGGCCATTTCATGCCATTCGGTGGAATAGCCGTTGCCGTTAAATACCACGGCACCGTGGTCGTTAATCACTTCGCGCAGGGTTGTTTGGATCGCCACATTCAGCTCTACACCGCTGCCCAGCTTGGCTTCGAGCTGGTTGGCCATCCAGTCTAGGGAGTCGGCCAGAATGGTGTTCATAGCCACCAGCGGGCCAGCGACCGACTGGCTCGAGCCTACAGCGCGGAACTCGAAGCGGTTGCCGGTAAAGGCAAAGGGCGAGGTGCGGTTGCGATCGCCCGCGTCCTTGGGGAACACCGGTAGGGTATCAACCCCTAGGTTCATTTCACCCCTGGCTTGGGAGCCGGTGACTTCGCCCTTGGCGATCTGGTCAAACACATCCTGTAGCTGACTGCCCAGGTAAATAGAGATGATGGCCGGAGGCGCTTCGTTGGCCCCCAGACGGTGGTCGTTGCTGGCGCTGGCAATCACAGCCCGCAGCAGAGGGCCATACTTGTGCACACCGCGAATCACCGCGCCGCAGAACACCAGGAACTGGACGTTGTCGTGGGGAGTGTCGCCGGGGTCAAGCAGGTTGCCCTGGGTGGCGTTGCCCACCGACCAGTTGACGTGCTTGCCGGAACCGTTGATGCCAGCAAAGGGCTTTTCGTGGAGCAGGCAAACAAAGCCGTGCTTTTTGGCCGTGTTGCGCAGCACCGTCATCAGCAGCTGCTGGTGATCGCTGGCCACGTTGGCCGCCTCGAAGAAGGGGGCGATCTCAAACTGGCCGGGGGCCACTTCGTTGTGGCGTGTCTTGGCCGGAATGCCCAGGCGATAGAGTCGCTCCTCCACATCCTGCATGAAGACCTGCACCCGCTCGGGTATAGCCCCAAAGTAGTGGTCGTCAAACTGCTGACCCTTAGCCGGAGCCTTGCCAAACAGGGTGCGGCCCGCCAACAGTAGGTCAGGGCGCACGCTGGCGAAGCCAGCATCCACCAGGAAGTACTCCTGCTCAGCTCCGCAGCTGGAGTTGACAGGGGCGACCTCGGTGTTGCCCAGCAGTTTTAGCACCCGAGCGGCGGCCTTACCCATAGCGGCATTGGAGCGCAGCAGGGGGGTCTTCTTGTCCAGAGCTTCCCCGGTCCAGGAAACAAACACGGTGGGAATGCACAGAGTGACGCCGTTCTCGGTTTCCATCACAAAGGCGGGGCTGGTGACATCCCAGGCGGTGTAGCCGCGGGCCTCAAAGGTGGAGCGAATGCCGCCGTTGGGGAAGGAAGACCCGTCTGGTTCGCCCTGCACCAGCACTTTGCCAGAAAATTCTGAAATCACCGACCCGTCACTCTGCACCGAGATAAAGCCGTCGTGCTTCTCGGCGGTGGCGTTGGTCAGGGGGTAAAACATGTGGGAGTAGTAGAGCGCCCCCTTGGAGATAGCCCAGTCTTTCATGGCTACGGCCACCACGTCGGCCACCGACATGTCGAGGGTTGCGCCCGTATTGATGGTTTTTTGCAGCGATTTAAACACCGACTTGGGCAGGCACTCCTGCATTTTGCTGAGGTTAAAGACATCTTTGGCCCACAGGTCTTCGAGCCGCCCCGGAGCGTTTACAGATACCTTTGGGCGGCAGGCAATGCTGGCAATGGCCTGGGAGCGCAATTCGTTTCCACTCATAAGTAGTCTCCTAAATAATTAAGCAATTAAGCGGGGTATTCACTGTCATGGAAAAGCAGAGGCGCGGTCTAGCTCATCAAAAAAACCCATCTAAATAACTCCAGAGCAGAACACTCTAGGGCAAATCAGGCTATGGAAATCTACCGTCTAGGCCGCGATCGCATCAGAACACATGAAAAAGGAAGGACACATGCAAGAAAAAAGCCTGAGAGGCGTGTCGTTAGACAATGTTAGACAGCGTTGAAAAAACCACATTGCAGCATTAGAAACTGGCAACCCCGAACTGGGAAATTTCTGACCACAATGCTTTCTAACCACAACGCCTAATAGCCCCATTGGCCTAAAAGCACCCCTCAGACAAACATGAAAAACCTCAAAACAGTTGGGGATAATCAGAGTACCGACCTAGACTTAACGACCACTTAACTAACCTAGGCCCATTACCCTAAGTCAACTTCGAGGCATAAAACCTCAGCATTCAAGTGACTCCTAACCAGAGAATATGGCGGCTTTAGTCCACCATAGCTAGGCTTTAGCAAGACACCTAAACACCTGCACCCAGCACGTCTAAACCCCAGCCAAAGATTAGGTTACAATCCATAGAAATTTGCACTATGGATATTAAGGGCAAATTTCGGGCGATTTTGTAGCCGAGAATACCCTTGCTGAGCAATTCAGCGTTCTTGATGGTTAGTCGCCCAGGCGCTGTTGGCCTCTGGGCCAGGTTCGGCGGCTCTAGCTAGCAGTCTGTTGATTGACCTGGGCGCTCCTTTCACAGCCGCTGTAGGTCAGAATAGGTAATAGCCTCAAAACCACTACAACTCACCACACTATGCCGCGCATTCGAGACATTCTGCACGCTGGCGAACCGGGCCAGAGCACCACCATCCAGGGCTGGGTACGCACCAGGCGCGAAGGCAAGGGCGTCACCTTTGTGGATGTCAACGATGGCTCGTCGATGGCGGGGTTGCAGGTGGTGCTGAATGCTGACCTGGCGGGCTACGACACCGTGGTCAAAGACCTGACCACCGGATCTTCGGTAGAAATTGGCGGCACCCTGGTAGCGTCACCCGGTAAGGGTCAGCGGGTAGAATTGCAGGGCCAGAGTATCACCGTATTCGGCACGGCGGATGGGGAAACCTACCCCCTTCAGAAAAAGCGCCACTCCTTTGAGTATTTGCGGACGCTGGGCCATTTGCGATCGCGCACCAATACCCTGGGCGCGGTTTTTCGCGTGCGCAACGCCTGCGCCCAGGCGATTCACCAGTTCTTTAACGAGCGCGGCTTTTTGTGGATGCACACCCCGATCATCACCGCCAGCGACTGCGAGGGCGCGGGGGAAATGTTTGCGGTGACGGGTCTAGATCTGGCAAACCCGCCCAAGACTAAAGACGGCGCGGTGGACTACAGCCAAGATTTCTTTGGCAAACCCGCCTACCTCACCGTCAGCGGCCAGCTTGAGGCCGAGATCATGGCCATGGCCTTTAGCAATGTCTACACCTTTGGCCCCACTTTTCGAGCCGAGAATTCCAACACCTCCCGCCACCTGGCAGAATTTTGGATGGTGGAGCCGGAGATGGCCTTCTGCGACCTGACGGGCAATATGGATCTAGCCGAAGAATTTCTCAAGTACATCTTCCACTCGGTGCTGGAGCAGTGCCCAGAAGATATGCAGTTTTTCAACGATCGCATCGATGACTCAGTGCTGGCCACCGCCGACAACATCATCCACAACACCTTTGAGCGCATCACCTACACCGACGCGGTGAAGCTGCTAGAGCAGGCCGATCGCAAATTTGAGTTCCCCGTCGAGTGGGGCATTGACCTACAGTCAGAGCACGAGCGCTACCTGGCAGAAGACCTGTTCAAAAAGCCGGTCATTGTTACCGACTACCCCACCGGCATCAAAGCCTTCTACATGCGCCTCAACGACGGTGGCGAAACCGTGGCCGCCATGGATGTGCTGGCCCCCAAGGTGGGCGAAATCATCGGCGGCTCCCAGAGAGAAGAGCGGCTCGACGTGCTAGAGCGCCGCATTCAGGAAGCGGGGCTACCCCTGGAAGACTATTGGTGGTATCTGGATCTGCGCCGCTATGGCACCGTGCCCCACGCGGGCTTTGGCCTCGGCTTTGAGCGCCTGGTGCAGTTTATGACCGGCATGGGCAACATCCGCGATGTGATTCCCTTTCCCCGCACCCCCGACAGCATCGAGTTTTAGGAGACGTGAATGAAGCGCAACGACATTAAGAAGCTTTACTTCAAAGGGAAGTCGGTCACAGTTTCTGCAATCACTAAAAAAGCAGGACATCTGGGCCTCTCTGATGCACATGATGCAGACTACACAGAAAGTGAGGCATATCGTATTGCCGAAGTGATTCGTGAAGATTTAGCACATAGGCGACAGCAACCTACACAGAATGCTCATTCTAAGGTTGTATCTTTACCATTTACAAACTTTAGGCAAGCTGGTGACGAACAATTTAACTATTTCATCCAATTAATTAATGAGCTGAAGAAAAAGTTCAATAATGATTTGGATGAATTCGAGAAAACTATTTTGAATAATCCAGAAAAAGCAGCGGAGCTAGCCAAGTCTATTGATCAGCTATTAGGACAGATTGAAACTGGTAGTATTGCAAAATGGACACTGAAGGGGATGGAAAAGCCTAGATTCAATACTAATCTTAGTGATATTTATCCAGCTCGCCTTGCGCATGCCTTGAAAAATCGTTTATGAAGGGCTAGGAAGTTATACAGCATATGGACTGCAAGCTACAGGCAATAAGCTGGTTGACTGACAAAAACCAGATCTGGCTCTATGGGGTAAGCCTGTGCCGGGTACTGGGTCTAGGGGCAGTGGCCCTGGGGAAGCGCCAGACCGCCGCCTAATCTAAAAATTGATTAATGTGGACGACGACATCCGGAAAGACTAATGGAGCTATGTTCCCTGAGTAGATTTTTTGCTCCGATTGGTAGTCGCCCTCTGAAGGATCTCGGTAGAGGATGACGCAGCGATCTCGCAGGTTGACCACCCAATAGTCAGGCTGGCTTGGGCGTAGACCAGCCGCTTCTCTCTGGTGTCTTTTTCGAGGCTACTGTTGGAAAATTCAATCACCAAAAATATGTCTTCTGGATAGGGATGGGCGTCGCGGTAGGAGCGATCGCAGACCAAAGCAATATCGGGTTCGGGCTCGCTGTCGTTGGGGGGAAGGCTGATGGGCTTAGCCGCTCGCACCTGGTAGCGTCCCCTGGCGGCACTCCACAGTTGAGGCATGAGGCGAGTGGAGGTATCAGCGTGATCTGGGCCTTCGGGGGGCATTTCTACAATTAGACCATTGAGCAGCTCGATGGAGCGGCCTTCAAAAAGGCCAGCTTCTACTATGTTGTGATAGTCAGCTAATGTCCAACGGGCAAGCGTAACAGCCATTGAGTAGTACCAGTTGATTTAGCCTAAGACGTTGATTTAGCCTAAGACACTATGGTAATCGCGATATTTTGAGTAATCGCGATACTTTGTCCCTGAATCCTGATTGAGCGCTACAGATTGTCAGGAATGGCGTCTAGAACACTTTTGAGTGACACTTTTGAGTGAATTATTCACAGAGTCACTCAAACCGCTGGGCAGCGGCCAGCCAAGACAACAGGTCATAGCCCCCCGACCGATAGACCAGCAGGCCAACTGGCCACCCCGTTTCAGGGCTGGTGAGGGCTACCAGGGTTTGGGCGGCAAACATATCGCTGTACAACACTCGGTTGTCTTGGCCCAGAATAATGGTCTTGGGCGCGGTCGTTTCCACCTGCACCCGCCAGTTTTTGAGCTGATCTAAAGCGGCCTGATTCCATGTCAGCACTCGTTCAGCTTGGCCGTCGCCCGTCAGGTCTAAGCTGTGCTGGGTAGCCAAGGTGGTGGCCCAGTCTGGGGGTGGCGTGCCGCCAAAGATAGCGGTGGCGGCGGCGGCGATCGCCCCCACATCAGGCCCCTGCCCCTGGCTGGCATCGAGCCACATCAGCGCCCCCTGGGAAAACACCAGCGGCGGCGGCGACGAGGGCATCACCGCCGGGCCGGTGGCCAGCAGGGTGGGAGTGCCGTTGGCGAGCCTTAGCCCCCGCACGGTGAGAGGGGCGGTCACCCCGGTGATGGGGCTGACCCAGCGCAGAATTTGGGGAGTTGCCTGGGCCGCAGGCTGCACCACCGACCACGCCGCCGCTGGGTTAGCACCTGGGGGCATGGCCAGACTGCCCCGCTGCCAGCCCTGGTTTTGGCGCACAGCCCGCAGCTCCACGGCGTACCACTGGCCCAGCTCCGCATCGAGGGATTGGCCTGGGGCGGCATACCCGGCTGGGGGCGAAGCGATGGAGGTGCCCTGGCCAATAAAGGCCTCGGCGGGGGCCAGAGCGATCGCCCCTAAGGGCTGGTTTGTCTCAAGATTATTGGCGGGAGAGGCGATCGCATCCGCCCCACCACCAGCACTTTGCTTAGCGCTGGCCACGGTTTGCCCCTGGTGGGTGGTTAGGGCTGTGAGCACCGTAGCCAACCGCTGGCGCGCC
This sequence comes from Shackletoniella antarctica, assembly GCA_003241845.1. Lineage (GTDB taxonomy): Bacteria > Cyanobacteriota > Cyanobacteriia > Phormidesmidales > Phormidesmidaceae > Nodosilinea > Nodosilinea antarctica. Next base: position 16,767 of record QBMN01000069.1, read on the forward strand.
AGGGCGGGCACCGGCTGACGGTCTAGCCAGTCTTGGGAGGCACCCGCTAGGTTGTTGGGCTGGTTTTGCTGGGCTTTGATGGCCATGCCCCCCCACACATAGACCGCTGGCGGCGGGTCAGGCAGGGCGGCGGCAGCGCTGATGCGGTTCCACATCTGGCCTCGGTCAGCCCCCAGGCGACCGATCACCGCCGGCACCAGACTGGGAGATTTTTCTAGCTGAGCCAGCGCCGCTTCCCAACGACCGTCAATCAGCAGCGCCAGAATGTATTGGGCTGGGGTTGACCAGTCTTGCTCGGCCTGCCGTTGAGTGATGGCGGCGTGGCGCTCCATCAGCCTCAGCTGCGCCTCCGCCGCCGGGTTCCACCCCTGGGCTAAGGCCGGTTTGAGGTCGGCCAGGTGGGCCTGGGCCTGGGGCCACAGCCCCCCTCGGGCCAGGCGCAGAGCCTGTTGGTAGGTCACGGCTTTGGCCCCAGCATCCACGGGCACCCGCAGCCACGACACCGGCTGCAATCGGGGCCGCGCCCCGGCCACCACCTGCCAGCCGCGCAGCGCGGGTTCTAACCCCACGGTTTCGTCAATGATTAAATCGGTCGGCCCGTCGCCGTCGAGATCGGCCCACTGGGGCGGGCGGTTGGCCGGGCTGCTCCAGGGTTCGAGCAGGGTGAGTTCCAGGGTTTGGAGGTCGACATGGAGCAGGTGCCCATAGCGCAGGGTGAGACCCTGCTGCTGCCAGGTGCCCTCTAGGGTGAGCCAGGTGCCCTCGCTGGCCCCAGGGGGAGACGATAGCGGCACCACCTGACTGAGGGGGAAGGTAGAAGGCACCGCCGTAGGAGTCTGGGAACTGTTGCGAAAAGGAGCCAGTACGGTGTCTTTGGGCAGGGGGTCGATGGCCAGGGTGGCGATCGCCTTCAATTCGCCCTCACCCCCCTGGCCCTGAAACAGGGCCAGAGACACTACGGTTTCTGTCTCAGCCTCCAGCACCGGTATCAGCACGAAGCCATCCCCCAGCGTCAGGGGTTCCCCCAGGCGCTGCTGGGCGGCCTCTGCCTGGCGTCGCAGATCGTCTAGGCTGGCGGCTGGGTCAAGGGTCAAGGGCGGCGATCGCTGCCACTGCGCCAAAACCTGGGGCAGCACCTCGGGGTCGAGCATCAGCCGCAGCCCCAGTCGAAAGCTCAGCCCCAGCAGCAGCAGCCCGCCGCCCAGCCCGGCACTCACCAGCAATAACCGCCACAGCCAGCGCCAGGGGCCGGGTCTTGCCCCCACCCAGACCTGTACCGCCCCGGTGGAGCTGGAACCCGGAGCCTGAGACCGAAGAGAAAAACGAAGGAGCATAGACCGAGGCGCAGCGCCAATTTCCACTGCAACTCTACCGCAGGATGCAGAAGTCAGAACCGCTAGCCCCAGGCTTTTCTGCGGTGGCCTGACCCGGCATCACATTGAGAAAATTCGCAGCCGGCTAGTCTCTGCCAGTGCTTCGCAGCAGCAGCTTTGCCGCGCCCAGCAAATTATCTGGCTAGACGACGTTACCCAGCCCAGTGCGGCCGCCGCCGATCATCTGGCCATCTCTAGCCACGACATGGCGACCCAGGCGGCCCAGCTCCAGCGGGCGCTGGCCTACTTTAAGCTCTAGGTCTAGGGTAGAGCCATCGCCGCCATAAGATGAGGGTGTATCCTTCACCTCTCTTTCTGCAATGGCTACCGACTACCTCGAACGCATTCTCACCGCCCGAGTTTACGATGTGGCGCAGGAAACCGACCTGGAGGTAGCCCCCAACCTGTCGACCCGGCTGCAAAATCGGCTGCTGCTCAAGCGAGAAGACATGCAGTCGGTGTTTTCGTTCAAGCTGCGGGGGGCCTACAACAAAATGGCCCACCTGTCGCCCGAGCAGCTGGCCCAGGGGGTGGTGGCGTCGTCAGCGGGCAACCATGCCCAGGGGGTGGCGCTGGGGGCCAAGCACCTGGGCACCCGCGCCATGATCGTTATGCCGACGACGACGCCCGCCATGAAGGTCAACGCGGTCAGGGCGCGGGGCGGCGAGGTGGTGCTCTACGGTGAAACCTACGACGACGCCTACGCCCATGCCCGCCAGCTAGAGGTCGAGAAGGGCTTAGTCTTTGTGCATCCCTTCGATGACCCTGATGTGATCGCCGGCCAGGGCACCATCGGCATGGAGATTTTGCGCCAGCACCCCCGACCCATCCACGCGATTTTTGTGGCGATCGGCGGCGGCGGGCTGATCTCGGGCATTGCCGCCTACGTCAAGCGGCTGCGGCCCGAGATCAAAATCATCGGCGTGGAGCCGATCGAGGCCGACGCCATGTCCCAGTCGCTCAAAGCCGGCGAGCGGGTCAAGCTATCCCAGGTGGGGCTGTTTGCCGACGGCGTTGCCGTGCGCCAGGTGGGCGAAGAGACCTTTCGCCTCTGTCAGCAGTATGTGGACGAGGTGATTTTGGTGGGCACCGACGACATTTGTGCCGCCATTAAAGATGTGTTTGAAGACACCCGCTCGATCTTGGAACCGGCGGGGGCGCTGGCGATCGCCGGAGCCAAAGCCTACGTTGATCGCGAGGGCATTGTCGATCAAACCCTGGTGGCCGTGGCCTGCGGGGCCAACATGAATTTCGACCGCCTGCGGTTTGTCGCCGAGCGGGCTGAGATCGGCGAACACCGCGAAGCCATCTTTGCCGTCACCATTCCCGAGACGCCGGGCAGCCTCAAGTCATTCTGCGAATGCATTGGCACCCGCAACCTGACCGAGTTCAACTACCGCATCGCTGACAACCACGAGGCCCATATCTTTGTTGGCCTAGAGGTGCAGGGCCGCGCCGATGCCCAAAAGATGGCCCAGCTGTTTGAAGCTGAGGGCCTCAAGACCCTCGATCTCACCGATGATGAACTCTCGAAAATGCACCTGCGCCACATGGTGGGTGGCAAGTCGCCCCTGGCCCACGACGAGCTGCTCTATCGCTTTGAATTTCCTGAGCGCCCCGGCGCGCTGATGAAATTTGTCAGCGCCATGAGCCCCGACTGGAATATCAGCCTGTTTCACTACCGCAACAATGGCTCTGACTATGGCCGCATTGTCACCGGCATTCAGGTGCCGCCCCACGAGATGGAGCAGTGGCAGGGGTTTTTAGACAATCTGGGCTACCAGTACTGGGATGAGAATCAAAACCCTGCCTACAAGCTGTTTTTGGGTTAAGTCTGCCCTAGACTCAGCCGCTGCCTTAGCCATAGCCAAGCGATCAAGCTCTCAAAGGTAGCGCCACCTGAGTCCAAACACACCTACTCACCCACAAGCTCAACGCCGACCTCAGGGCCGCGCAAAAATCCGTTAAACCCAACTCCCCAGCCCCAGGAGCGAGTCAACGGCAATTAAAAGCCCCATGCCTTCTGTAATTAGACAGAGAGCACGGGGCCTTTAACCTTATTTTGGACAGCTCGATTTGTCCTGTTATGGCGCTAGGCGATCGCCTAGTCTCGAATGGGCAGTGTGTTCCGAGCCTCCATCATGAAACCCATATTGGTGGTCAAACGACCCACCGCCACAGCGGGGGCGGTTTGACCTGTTGCCAAGGCAAACACCTGGAAGGAATTAGCTCCGCCAGGCAGTTGGCTACCGATGGCTGTGGTCATAGTGCCGCAGTAGCCTCCGGGCGGTCTAAAACAGATTGCTGGATCGCCAAAGACTGTCGTGCCAACATCGAAAACCCAATTGGAAAGCGCTGAAATATTGAGCGCATTAAGACGATCTCTAGCCTCAATACAGCGCCCTTGACCAGAGACATTTCCTACCTGAGAGAAAGTAGCAATTGACCCTTGAACTGGAACACCTGAATACTCATTGGTGGTTACGATCAACGCATTGGCGGGCTGTGCTCCAAGGCCAAACGGGTTGTCTCTCACAGCATCACCAGGAATACTACAACCAAATACCCGACCTGGGAAAGGCTGTGCCTGGCTAGGCTGGCCTAAGGCACCCAGGGCAACAGTGGCCCCAGTCAAAGCCATCACACACAGCGGAATTTTAGACAAAAGATATGTTTTCATTGCTCGACTCGCTCGCTCCAAATAGGACACCAAAAGAGAAACCGATTTTTTTATGCGGCTGTCTCTTGGTCACTGCTTTCGAGGAGTCACCACGGTGCTCAGGACAAAATTAATTTTGACCCTATCTAATGTCATCTATTGCTGATTTTTGTATTCAATGTCCTGAGTTTTTTGGTTCCCTAGACTACAAAAGAGCAGTAAACGTTTTAGATCGCGATCTAAAACGTTTACTGCTCTAAGTTAATTTTATTGAGCCTACTGGCCGTACCAATTCTGCCTCCAGGCTTCCATTTGGTCAATTTCGGCCTGCTGGGAGGCGATGATGTCGTCGGCCAAGGCGAGAAGTTCAGGTCTCTGGCTCTTACCCTTCAAATTCTCCGCCATCTCCACCGCCCCCACATGGTGGGGAATCATCCCATTGATAAAGCGCAGGTCAAACTCTTCATCGGCCCCGCCCAGATCCATATCCATGCGCATGGCCGAGATCATCTCTTGGCTCATAGGCATGTCGTGGTTCATTTCAGCGTGGTACATCATCGGCTCGGCGGGGGCGTTGGGGTACCACTCGGCCCGCCAGTCCTGCATCTGGGCAATCTCCACCTGCTGCGCTGCGATGATTTCTTCTGCCATCTGGCGAATTTCGGGCCGCTGCGAATTCTCTAGCGCCGCCTCGGCCATCACCAGCGCCCCCTCGTGGTGGGGGATCATGCCGTCAATAAAACGCAGGTCGTAGGTGGCATCGGCGGGGCCAAGATCCATCGCGTGGCCGGCATCACCTTGGCCGCCGTGCATCATGGCATCACCGGAGCTATTCTCCATGCCGCCGTGGCCTTCGGGCATCGACGCCATGGTGCCGCAGGCGGCCAAGGGCACGAGGGTAGACAGGGCTAACACCGTAGCCAAAGGGCGATTCAACGCCATAACTCAATCTCCAAAAGAGCTTTTACACCAAGGGTACACAGTGCAGCCCGCTAGAGGGTCAAGGGACTGACCCAGGCCACATATTTCTTTCGCCAGAGCTTATTTAATGTTTTGTTACGGGAATGAGAGGGGCAGTCGGAAAGTGTTGTAAGTTTTGTAAAGAAAGTCGAGTTTGGTTTATTGCAAATTGTGTCACCTAAACCCCCTAAGCCTTATTGAATAAGGTTTTCTGGTACAAACAGGAGAGATGCATTTGATTTTGCTTTCGTTACGAAATATTTCCTGTAGAGTCTCACGAAGTTTGTCTACGGGTCGATTCAATTCTTCTGACTCGACCTGTTGGCCGCAGCCCCTCACTACCCCAGCCCGCGAAAGGAGTTTTACTGCATGTTCACCCACGTCAAGCCCACTGTGCGCCACATTGCCCCCGATGACCTCAATGGGCGCCGTCTGGTCAAGGTGGTCTATGTGGTTTTAGAGCCTCAATACCAGAGCTCTCTGTCCTCGGCCATCCGGTCGATCAACGCCAACAACTCTCAGGTGGCCTTCGAAGTCAGCGGCTACCTGATCGAAGAACTGCGCGACGCCAGTAACTACGCGGCCTTCAAGCAAGATGTGGCCGAGGCCAATGTGTTCATCGCCTCGCTGATCTTCATCGAAGACCTGGCCGACAAGGTGGCCGAAGCCGTCGCCCCCCTGCGCGACAACCTGGATGTAGCCGTGTGCTTCCCCTCCATGCCCCAGGTGATGCGTCTCAACAAAATGGGCAGCTTCTCTATGGCGCAGCTGGGCCAGTCGAAGAGCATGATCGCCTCCTTCATGAAAAAGCGGAAGGAGAAGTCGGGCGCGGGATTTCAAGACGCCATGCTGAAGCTGCTGCGCACCCTGCCCACGGTGCTCAAATACCTGCCGGTGGAAAAGGCCCAGGACGCTCGCAACTTCATGCTCAGCTTCCAGTACTGGCTAGGCGGGTCGCCGGAGAACCTGGAAAACTTCTTTCTGATGCTGGCCGATCGCTACGTGATTACCGACAGGGCGATCGAGGGTGCGCCCAAGACCGAAAGCCTGGACTACCAAGAGCCAGTCACCTACCCCGACATGGGTATCTGGCACCCCATGGCCCCCACCATGTTTGAGGACCTCAAGGAATACCTCAACTGGCACGCCTCCCGCCGCGACATTTCTGAGGATCTCAAAGACCCTCTCGCACCCACCATTGGCCTGGTGCTCCAGCGCACCCACCTGGTCACGGGCGATGAAGCCCACTACGTGGCCATGGTGCAGGAGTTTGAGTACCTGGGCGCGAAGGTGATCCCCGTGTTTGCGGGGGGGCTAGATTTCTCCAAGCCCGTCGATGCCTACTTCTTTGACCCGGTCGACAACAGCAAAACCATTGTCGATGCCGTGGTTTCTCTCACCGGCTTTGCCCTGGTGGGTGGCCCGGCGCGTCAAGATCACCCCAAGGCGATTGAAACCCTAAAGCGGCTCAACCGCCCCTACATGGTGGCCCTGCCCTTGGTCTTTCAAACCACCGAAGAGTGGGAAGACAGCGATCTGGGCCTGCACCCGATTCAGGTGGCGCTGCAAATGGCGATTCCTGAGCTAGATGGGGCGATCGAGCCAATCGTGCTCTCGGGCCGCGATGGCCTGACGGGCCGTGCCATCTCCCTACAAGACCGGATCGAATCGATCACCCGGCGGGCGATGAAGTGGGCCAACCTGCGCCGCAAGCCCAAGCTCGACAAAAAGCTGGCAATCACCGTCTTTAGCTTCCCCCCCGACAAGGGCAACGTGGGGACGGCGGCGTATTTGGACGTGTTTGGCTCGATCTATAAAGTGCTGGAGGCGATGAAGCAGAACGGCTACGACGTGCAGGATCTGCCCGAGTCGCCCGAAGCCCTGCTGCAAGAAGTCATCCACGATGCCCAGGCCCAGTACAACAGCCCCGAGCTAAATATCGCCTACCGCATGCCGGTGCGCGAGTACCAAGCTCTGACGCCGTATGCTGAACGCCTAGAAGAAAACTGGGGGCCACCACCGGGCAACCTGAACACCGACGGCGAGAACATGCTGGTCTACGGCAAGGTCTTCGGCAATGTGTTCATCGGCGTGCAGCCCACCTTTGGCTACGAGGGCGACCCGATGCGGCTGCTGTTCTCCCGCTCCGCCAGCCCCCACCACGGCTTCGCTGCCTACTACACGTTCTTGAATAAAATCTGGGGCGCTGACGCGGTACTGCACTTTGGCACCCACGGGTCGCTGGAGTTTATGCCCGGTAAGCAGATGGGCATGTCGGGCACCTGCTACCCCGACAACCTGATCGGCAGCATCCCCAACCTCTACTACTACGCCGCCAATAACCCCTCCGAGGCCACGATCGCAAAGCGTCGGAGCTACGCCGAGACCATCAGCTACCTCACCCCCGCCGCCGAGAATGCGGGTCTCTATAAAGGGCTGAAGGAGCTGAGCGAACTGATTGGCTCCTACCAGAGCAACAAAGAGAGCAGTCGGGCGGTGCAGATTGTCAACGCCATCATCGAAACCGCGCGGGTCTGCAACCTCGATAAGGATGTAGCCCTGCCCGAGGGCGATACCGGCGAACTCTCCAATGAGGAGCGCGATGGGCTAGTGGGCAAGATCTACATCAAGCTGATGGAGATCGAGTCGCGGCTGCTGCCCTGCGGCCTGCATGTGGTGGGCAAGCCCCCTACCGCTGAGGAGGCGATCGCCACCCTAGTCAACATCGGTAGCCTCGACCGCGAAGAGGACGGCATCAAGAGCCTCCAGCGGATTATCTCTGAGAGCATCGGGCGCGATATTGACGACATCTACGGGAACAGCGATCGCGGCCATCTGGCCGACGTGCAGCTGCTCTACGACATCAACCAGGGTGTTCGCGCCGCCGTCGCCGCCCTCGTCCACGAGCAGATCGACGCCGAAGGGCGGGTGTCTAAGGTGTCGCGGCTCAACTTCTTCAACATTGGCCGCAAGGAACCCTGGATCAAGTCTCTCCACGAGGCGGGCTACACCAAGGTCAATGGCGATGTCGTTAAGCCGCTGATGGAATATCTGGAGTTCTGCCTAGAGCAGGTCTGCGCCGACAACGAGCTGGGTGCCCTACTGCAAGCCCTGGAAGGGCAGTATATCCTTCCCGGCCCTGGCGGTGACCCGATCCGCAACCCCGATGTGCTGCCCACCGGCAAAAACATCCACGCCCTCGACCCCCAGTCGATCCCCACCACCGCTGCGGTGCAGTCGGCCAAAATCGTGGTGGATAGATTACTGGAGCGCCAGCGGCAGGAAAACGGCGGGGCCTACCCTGAAACCATCGCCACCGTGCTCTGGGGCACCGACAACATCAAAACCTACGGCGAATCTCTCGCCCAGATGATGTGGTTTGTCGGCGTTAAGCCCATGCCCGACTCCCTAGGCCGGGTGAATAAACTAGAGCTGCTGTCTCTCGAAGAGCTGGGCCGCCCCCGGGTCGACATCGTGGTCAACTGCTCCGGGGTGTTCCGCGACCTGTTCATCAACCAGATGGCATTGTTGGATCGCGCCGTGAAAATGGCCGCCGAAGCCGACGAACCCCTAGAGATGAACTTCGTCCGCAAGCACGCCCTAGAGCAGGCGGCAGAGATGGGGATTGGCCTACGCGAAGCCGCCACCCGGATCTTCTCCAACGCCTCTGGGTCTTACTCCTCCAACATCAACTTGGCGGTAGAAAACAGCACCTGGGAAAACGAAGAAGAACTCCAGGAGATGTACCTGAAACGCAAATCCTTTGCCTTCAACTCCGACAACCCCGGCGTGATGGACAGCAATCGGGGCCTGTTTGAGTCGGCCCTGAAGACCGCAGACGCCACCTTCCAAAACCTCGACTCGTCGGAGATTTCTCTCACCGACGTGTCGCACTACTTCGACTCTGACCCCACCAAGCTGGTGGCGTCTCTGCGCGAAGACGGCAAGGCTCCGGCTGCCTACATCGCCGACACCACCACCGCCAATGCCCAGGTGCGCACCCTGTCGGAAACCGTAAGACTGGACGCCCGCACCAAAATGCTTAACCCCAAGTGGTACGAGGGCATGCTCTCCCACGGCTACGAAGGGGTGCGGGAGCTTTCCAAGCGCCTGGTCAACACCATGGGCTGGTCGGCCACTGCTGGCGCGGTCGATAACTGGGTCTACGAAGATGTCAACACCACCTTCATTCAAGACCCGGAGATGTGCAAGCGCCTGATGGATCTCAACCCCAACTCCTTCCGCCGCATGGTTTCGACCCTGCTGGAGGTGAACGGGCGCGGCTACTGGGAAACCAGCGACGAAAATCTGGAGAAGCTGCAAGAGCTGTACCAGGAAGTCGAAGACCGCATTGAGGGCGTTGAGTAAAACCTCAATGGGAGATAGCTGATATAGAGGGGGTGGGCGAAAACCTGCCCCTTTTTGCTATGGTTTAGCAAAATAGACTTACTTCTATAAGAAAACATCCAGAGTTAGCCTTGAGCCTCCAAATATGTTGCTATTCGCTATTTAATAACTTACTCAAGCTTTGGGGGTGAGTAGCGGTGCTATGCCTAGCGCTAGGTTGGCTACAATCACTGAAACTGTTGATTTATACCCGCTATGAGCGAGACTTGCTTGGGCTAAGGGATGCGATCGTAGTCAGGATTACTGAGTAAAGCTTCACAAAATTTTATCTCTCATAGTCAAATAATATATTTTTGCCTGATCTATTCTTGACGCTGATGTAGAAGGTTACTAGCGTTAGATGATTGGGCAATCTATCATTAAAGCCCTGTAAGGAGCCTTGGAATGATTGCGGATGCCAATATGTCAGCACCGATTATTGCGGGGCTTCTAAACTCTATTATTGATGAGCTTGGAGCAAAGGATAGGCGCGATCATGAGCGTCGAATGAAGGAACTACAACTCATTGAAAGCTCAAGCCTAAAGGACGAATACGCAAGGCAGCTATTATTTGACCGTTTACTTTCACCCGTAGAAAAAGCTCAATGCGAAATTCAGGATGCGGCTAAACATGCTCAGTGGCTAGCTACAATCATTATCTTTTATCACCGTGATCATGGATTAACAGAAGAGCAAGCACATGAACTAGCTCGGCAACTCAGACTTCTAGCTATTCAGATCACAAATGTGGAATCTTTGCATGACTTAAAGTTTGTATATGCAGTAGTCACTATTTTCAATGACAAAATATCTGTCTTCAAGCACAAGGAACGAAAATATAGAATTGAATATAATGTACGTGAAAAAATATTGAACCGATTGAATAGCTGTATTGCTACCGAAAGAAATTTCATAAGAAGGGTAAAACTCGCGGAAGAAGAAAATTACTCTACGGCATCAAAAGCATAAATCTAGGCATGAAGGGAAGAAATGAAATTATCCATGGGTTTCTAGAACGCATGACTATTTTGGGGGAATCGCCCATAGAACAAAGATTTCAGGATTTTTCGTCTCAATAATGAAATACTGTTGCGGTGACTAATTGCTATTAATTTGGCCAAAGCTTGCTTGGCAGCCGAGATCTTGACACTAAAGTCTCTTAACGATGCCATTCGTGTTGCTGCTGCGACAATCGCAAGGGCGGATGCGATTGTTTCTTAGGACTTCAAACACATTGTTCGTCTCGATAAAATGAAGCAATTCAGTCAAGTGAATCTGCTAAATGGCTATGGCATTTTAACCATTGTTTCTCCCAAAGAGGTCACTCTCAATGACAACAACAAATAATCTATCTTCAACTCAAAAAAAGTTTGATTGTCTAGCGTTTAAGCAAAAGGCCCAAGCTCAAACCTATCGAGACACGAATGCTATGGGTTCGCAGGAACTTGTAGACTATTTTCGTAAGTCTTCTCATTCTGGCGTTCTAGGCGACTGGTGGAAGACTATCGTTCATTAAACGGTGACAAAAGATTACCCTTTTTCGTTCAGGGTGGACGTTGGCAGCATGGGTTCCTATCCAGCGGTGCTCGTTATGCTTCTCTGGCGAATTTCATTGACAATTCTGGCTGCGGCCTCACCAGATTTAAGATGTTCAGAGAGAACCTGCTGGGCAGCATTTAGCGTCTGATCAGCCCGCAGTTGGGTCACATCAGCCCTTAAACCCTGACCAACGTAGAACTTGATTAGCCCCTCTATAGACATGTCTTTTTTGCCTGCGATCGCCCGCAGATCTGCCAGCGTATCAGTGGGTATTGTTACCGTCACCACTTCAGACGGGCGGCCATTAACCTTCAACTCAAACGTTTCATCAAGGGTTTCATCAGGACTGTTCATATAGGTATCGCTCAGAACGAGTGGCTATCCGTGCTGAAATAATTCGGGTTCTGGTTTCTCTTTCAACATAAACCGCCAGCAACAACCTAGGGGTCAACGAGTAGCCCAAGATAAAGCTGCGCTCTTCACCTTGCCTCTTCAAAGCGAACACCATGCTTTTCAAAGTTGCTTTCTGCCTTATCCTCGTCCCATTCAAACTCAAGTCCTTCAATGCGGTAGGCTATGTTCATTTGCTTAAATCATAGCTAAAAGCAGTAGCCATCAGTTTATCCCCCTTGGGTTCTACCTCTGGTACGGATAGATCTCCTAAGCGTAACGGCCATCGCTATACGCATAGGACAGACCAAGCCACTGCCGCGATCGCACCAGCGTCATCCAAAATCATCATCAAAGGCTACCTTGCAACGCCAACTTTTTAGGGAAAGCCACACCGGGCCATGAAACTGACAACCCGTGGCCACTACAGCGTCAAGGCGCTGCTCGACCTCACCCTACACCCATCGCGGCGGCCGGTGTCGGTGGCAACCATTGCCCAGCGCCAGGGGCTGCCGCCCCCCTATCTCGAAAAACTGCTGATTGACCTGCGGCGGGCGGGCATTGTCGAGTCGGTGCGCGGCCCCCAGGGAGGCTATCGGCTGGCCAAGCCCGCCGACAAGATCTTTTTGGGCCAGATTTTAGAGGCCGTGGGCGAACAGGTGGACCCGCTGCCGCGCCACAGCCCCCAGGCCGACCAGGCCGAAGACTGGGTCACCTTTGCGGTGTGGAACCGCCTGTCGCAAAAGCTCAAGGAATCCCTCTATAGTATTTCTTTAGAAGACTTGTATTTCGATGCCCGCAGTTGGCAGGCGGCCCAGGGGGATGATGTCAACTTTGTGGTCTAGCGAACTGTGGGCGCAGCGGGCGCTGGTGCTGGTGCTGTCCGCTGGGCTAGACCGCCTAGTAGGCGACCCCTGGAGCTGGCCACACCCGGTACAGGCGATCGGGCGCGTGATTAGCTGGGGATCTAATGGGATTCAGCAGCTCAAGCTGCCGCCCGGCGGAGAACGGGGGCTGGGGGCGATCC
>QBMN01000006.1 GCA_003241845.1 Shackletoniella antarctica
GCTTAAAAAAAACTGGAATTTATCGGTCTGATGGCAGGGGGGAGTGAACCTTTACGACGAAGCAGGCTATTTCGGGCTAGCTCCGGGCAGGTGTTTCTAGCCGCAGGGAGCTGTAGAGCGAGGGCCACAACAGCTAGAAACTCCCGCCGAATTCATGCAGACCTACTGAGAAACCAGGTCAACTCTGACCTCGACCTCGGTGGGGTTGCCCTGGGTAATCACCGGAAATCTGGTGGTGGTGATAAACCGCAGCTGCCCCTCGACAATGATGCGGGCCTGCACCGCGTAGCTAAAGCGCGGGTCGATCTGGCCGGGGTCATACACCAGCTCAAAGGGAATTGGCACCTGGCGATCGCCAAAAATGGCCCCCTGGGAAGCCAGGATAATCGCGGGCGCGTCAGCCCGGCTGACATCCACCAGGGTGACTTCCAGAATGGCGCTGGGAGGCATGGCGATGCGAGGCAGGTAGCTCACGGTGCCAGTGACGCTGGCGGAGTTGGTTTGCACAGTGTTGTCTCCGACCTGAAACCACAGACTAGATCTCCCCTCAGTTCTCTAGCAATCTACCAACGAACTGTAAGAAAGCACTCTGGAGTTACGGTTTTAGAAACGTCTTGGGGCCAGCGGCTGTTGTGCCAACCTGATATGAAGATCCCCTCCCTAGAGGATCTTCTGGGCGCTACAGGTCTGGTGCTACAGCGGCGCGATCACCACCTCATCGCCTTCGCTGAGACCCAGCTCGGCAGCGCGCCCGGCCCGCAGCTCAATCACCTGGTCAATCAGCTGGTCGCCGGGGCCATAGGTGGGGCAGGGGTCGGCGGTGCAGGGGGGCACATCCGCCGCAATGCCCTGCACCGTGCCATTGTAGATAAACACCATATCCAGCGCCACGGGCACGTTTTTCATCCAAAAGCTCACCGGGCGAGGCCGCCCCAGGGGAAACAGCATGCCTCGGTCATCGGGCAGGGCGTCGCGATACATCAGCCCAAGGGCCTGCTGCTGGGGGGTCGCCGCCACCTCCAAAAAGATTTCTTCGCCTCCTAGGGTGGTGACGGCGGTTACCGCCAGCTGCTGGCCGCGCGGATCAGCCATGGGGGCCTCGACGGTGGGATTGGGCGACTCAACAGTTTCGGGGGTGATGGTTTCGGGGGTGACGGTTTCGGGGGTGGATGACGGCGCTGACCCACACCCGGCCCCCAGCACCAGGGCACTCAGCACCAGGCTCCATAGCGCACCTCGCCCTATAGATCGCCGCCAGGGAGCATATCGCCGCCAGGGAAACAGTTGTTGGGGAGCCGCATCACTAAAACAATCGGCCATCAGGAAGTTTAGAAGCATCAACGACAGACAACCTATTCTAGTCACTCACCAGCCCGATATCGCCCGTACGGGCGCACTGCTGTGCGCCCCAACTCCCCTAGCTCTCCCGCAGCACATACCCCACCCCCCGCACCGTCTGAATCAGGCGCTTGTCGTCTTCGCCGTCGATTTTGAGCCGCAGGTAGCGCACGTACACCTCAATCACGTTCGACTCGCCCATGAAGTCGTAGCCCCACACATTCTCGAGAATCTGCTCGCGGGGCAGCACCTCGCGGGGGTGCTCCATCATGTACTTGAGCAGCTCAAACTCCTTCATGGTCAGGTCAATCGTGCGATCGCCCCGCAGCGCGCGACGGCTCTCCAGATCGAGGGTAAGGTCGCCAAAGCGCAGGTTTTCGGTCTCCCCAGGGGTCGATTGCAGATAGAGCTGCACAATTTTTAAGAATGCATCGGCCCGGTAGGGCTTGAGAAAATAGTCGTCAGCGCCGCACTCCAGGCAGGCGACCCGGTCTTCCAGGCTGTCTTTGGCCATCAGCAGCACAATCGGAGCTTTAATGCCCTGGCTGCGCAGGGTTTTGCATAGAGCCAGCCCCGACTCGCCCCCCAGCAGCCGGTCAACCACAATCAGCGCCGGAGTGCTTTCGTTGGCCAGCCCCAGCCCCGCCTTAGCGCCGCTGGCTACCACCGGATTGTAGCCCGCTTCGTGGAGGTCAAACTCCATCTGGCGAGTTTGACCCTCGTTAGTGCCAATCAATAAAATATGCGGACTTTTGTCGGCGGCGGCGGTGCCCATGGAAATCTCTCAACGCCCTAGGGCGGCTGGTATAAGGGTTCGCAGGGTTACACTTCGCAGGTCAAGCCGGCAAAGTAGAGCAATTATAGCGCGGCTTTCCGCTGAGCCATCCCCTAGTCTGTAGCGGAGATTACTGGAGCAGCGCTGGGAGGCACTGCTTCAAAGTGCAACACCATTATCTGTTCTGAACGCAGCCCTAGCGATTCATAGGTGCGGCCCTCGCGATCGCTAAATTCCACCTCAAAAGCTGAACCATGGGCCAAAATCTCAACCACTGTGCCCACTTGCCCTCGCCACAAGTTGTCCTGAGGCAAATCTACAGCCAAGGCAACAACATCTAATAGTTGAGGTGAGCTATTAACCATGTCAACTCCACAGGTCAAAGGGGATAGCAGGTGGTCAATCTTGGAATGTATGAGCCATTTTCAATGATCCAACCACTTCGCAGGACTGCTCTTTTATTCTGCCACTCAATTTCAAAGTCTATGGTGTATCGTTGACCAAATTCGTCTTTCCTACCGATTTGAGCTGCTTCAGTTTGAATCACTCCCAGCAAAATCTGGCGCAATTCCTCAGCCTGATCACTAGTCATACCAAGGATTGCTAGGAATAAACGAGCTTTATGCTTGCCATCATCGTGATTCAAATTTAGGCAATAGTCACGAAGTTTTCGAATGTCTACAACAGCAAATTTAGCATTTGGAACTAGCATGTTTCGCTATTGTGATGAGGTTGACTCAGCCTTTTTCCCGACGCTGGCCGATTTTGGCAATGAAAAATTCTTCGAGGGTGGGCCGGGTTTGTTGCAGGGTGATTAGGTGCCCCCCGGCCAGCGGTATCTGTTGGGCAAAATCGTAGGGGTCGCCCTTGACGTGGCCCTGCCAGAGGTCGCCCTGCACCGCCATCTGGTCGAGCCAGGGTTCGAGGTCAGCGATGCGCCCGCCGCGACCCTTGGCCAAATATTGGTCGGCGGTGCCCAGCAGCTGGTCGAGGCTGCCAGTGGCAATCAGCTCGCCCTGGTCGAGAATGGCGATGCGATCGCAGATCACCTCCACATCCGACAAAATGTGGCTGTTGAAAAAAATCGTCTTGCCCTCTCGCTTTAGGGCCAAAATAATCTCCCGCACCTGAAACCGCCCGGTGGGGTCAAGCCCCGACATCGGCTCATCGAGAAACACCACATCCGGGTCATTGATCAGCGCCTGGGCCATGCCCACCCGCTGCAACATGCCCTTTGAGTACTGGCGCAGCTGCTTTTTCTTCGCCGCCTCCAGCGGTAGCCCCACCAGGTCTAGCAGCTCAGTAATCCGGCGCTGCTGAGCCGCCCTAGAGAGGCCAAACAGCCCCGCTGTGTACTGCAAAAACTCCCAGCCGGTTAAAAAGTCGTAAAAGTAGGCATTTTCGGGCAGGTAGCCAATGCGCTGTTTGACGGCGCTGTCGCCTAGGGGGTGACCCAGCAGCGTGGCCGTGCCTGCGGTAGGGCGAATAATGCCCAGCAAAATCTTCAGCAGCGTGGTCTTGCCCGCCCCGTTGGGGCCAAGCAGCCCGAAGGTCTCACCCTGATGAACGGTGAGTGAACAGTCTTTCAGCGATCGCACCCGCTGGTTAAGCCAAAATCCGGTGCGATAAGCTTTGCTCAGCCCTTCGGTCTGCACAATGGCCGGAGCTTGATCCGGCATAGTGGTTGCCCCATCCTGTGAGAATACAGCGCCCATAGAACCCGTTAAGACCTTTAGGTCAACATCAGCCCATCTAGGGTACCCACCCAATGGCACTATAGTACTGATCTAGAGGCCTAGATCCAACCCCTGATCAACACCCTACAGCGGCTTTCTCAGATGGCCCCATCGTGATCTGGCAGCATTTTGCCCAGAAATCATCATCGGTACGCTACGTTAGAAACTCAGACCCAAGAGGCTGGTATGGATCGCTCTAAACTTGTTGCCATTATTACCGGCGTAATTTCACTGCTGCTCGCGGTTGGTTACCTGGTGCTCGTGCAGCTACTCGACTTTCGCGGCGATATGGTGCCCGCCCCACTATCGGCGCTGCCCCAGGGCTGGCCCCACATTTTCAGCCTTAGCTCCCTGACCCATCCAAGTTTTTTCTAGAGCCCATGTGCGCTAAGAAAAGTGCGCTAAGAAATACCCGGTTTTCTACCTTGCCAAACTCAACCTCAAAAGCCGCAATTCACAAATAAACCCAGGCCCCAAAAAGAGGTCGAAAGCCACTTAAATTCTGAGCCATCAACAATACCTACTTGCCCTCCCAATGACTGCTAGCCGCGATGGACTAGCGGCAAAGCCCAAAGATAGAAGTCGAAAGCGGGTGAGTCCGGCGCTGAGCGGGCGTTATCGCCTCATTTTCTGGCTCTAATGCTCTAATTTATTCATTAGAAATGCTTATAGACTAATTGACGGCACTCAGGTTTTCTATATACGCCTTGTCGTTTAGCAGCAGACAGGCCTAGGTTGTAGATCAATCCAGGCTGATTTCCGTCCCCTAGGTGACCTCATAGCCCTCCAACTTTGGCATAGTATTATTGCGATTAACACTATAAACATCCATCCGCTACCCAGCAGGAACTCATGGCCATGCAACAGCTTGAGACGACTTCGACCTTTGACTACCAGTCAGAGCACTATAAAGATGCCTACAGCCGCATCAACGCCATTGTGATTGAGGGCGAGCAGGAGGCCTACGATAACTACCGCAAGCTGGCGGAGTCACTGCCCGACTCCAAGGATGACCTGCTGCGCTTAGCAAAAATGGAAAGCCGCCACATGAAAGGCTTCCAGGCCTGTGGTAAGAACCTGTCTGTCACCCCCGATATGGCCTTTGCGGCCAAGTTTTTCTCTCAGCTACACGAAAACTTCCAGCGGGCCTGGGGCGAGGGCAAGATTGTCACCTGTCTGCTGATTCAGTCCTTGATTATCGAGACCTTTGCGATCTCGGCCTACAACATCTATATCCCAGTGGCCGACGACTTTGCTCGCAAAATTACCGAGGGCGTAGTCAAAGATGAGTACAGCCACCTCAACTTTGGCGAAGAATGGCTCAAGGCCAACTTTGAGTCAGCCAAAGCTGAGCTACAGGAGGCCAATCGCCAAAACCTGCCCATTATCTGGGCCATGCTCAACCAAGTGGCCGACGACGCCCGCGTGCTGGGCATGGAAAAAGATGCGCTAGTAGAAGACTTTATGATCACCTACGGTGAAGCGCTGGCCAATATTGGCTTTTCTAGCCGCGATGTGATGAGGCTCTCTGCTCAGGGGCTAGCCGCTATCTAATCGATTGCGGTGCAGGCTGCTAGCGGCCTGCACCGCAATTTGCCTAGGGTTTTGGCCTTGACTGCCAACGGGTGCTGCCCTGGAACGACAGCCACCTTTCAACCTCCTCCGCTGCCCGGTGCTCTATTCAATCCAGCACTGGGCAGCTTATCGTAAGTAAACGTAATCCAAGTCCAGCAGTGGAATTTTGCCTGTGGGAAAGCTACAGATCCTGAGCTGAATTTGGTATAGATTGTCAACCTGCACCAATTTCCCTGGCGCACTATCCCCAGTACCTAGATCCGCGATGTTTGGCCTAATTGGACATTTGACCAGCCTTGACCACGCCCAGCTTGTAGCCCGCGACCTGGGTTTCCCCGAATACGCCGACCAGGGGCTAGACTTTTGGTGCAGCGCCCCGCCTCAGATTGTTGACACCATCAAAGTCACTAGCGCCACCGGCCAACAGATCGAAGGTCGCTACGTAGAGTCGTGCTTTTTGCCCGAAATGCTGGCCGCCAAGCGGATCAAAGCGGCTACGCGCAAAATCATCAACGCCATGGCCCACGCTCAAAAGCACGGCATTGACATTACCGCCCTGGGCGGATTTTCGTCGATTATTTTTGAGAATTTCAACCTCAACCAGATTCAGCAGGTGCGCAACGTCACCCTAGAGTTTGAGCGATTTACCACGGGCAATACCCACACCGCCTACATTATTTGCCAGCAGGTGGTGGCGGCGGCGGGTCAGCTGGGCATTAACCTCTCCGATGCCACCGTGGCGGTTTGCGGTGCCACTGGCGATATCGGCAGCGCTGTCTGCCGCTGGCTCACCGCTCGCACTGACATCAAAGAGCTGCTGCTGATTGCTCGCAACCAGGAGCGCATTGAGATCCTCAAAGAAGAACTGGGCTGTGGTGTGGCGATCGCCCTAGAAGAGGCTCTGCCTAAAGCCGATATTGTGGTGTGGGTGGCCAGCATGGCCAAGGGGGTTGAGGTTGACCCCAAGAGCCTGAAGCGCCCCTGCCTGATGATCGATGGCGGCTACCCTAAAAACCTCGACCAGCGCTTTAACTACGAGGGCGTGCACGTGCTCAAGGGCGGCATTGTTGAGCATTCCCTCGACATTGACTGGCGGATCATGCAGATTGTGAATATGGACGTGCCGGGCCGTCAGCTGTTTGCCTGCTTTGCTGAGGCCATGCTGCTGGAATTTGAGAAGTGGTACACCAACTTTTCGTGGGGGCGCAATCAGATCACCCTCGAAAAAATGGACATGATTGGTCAGTCGTCGCGGCGGCACGGGTTTCGCCCACTGCTCGACCTCAACGCTGCGCCCCTGGTGGCTAAGTCCTTCTAGGGGGGGATTTCCCCAGGGGAGAATTTCCTGGGTTGAGGTTGGGTTGGGGTTGGGTTTTTAACCTTAGGCAGAGGGACGCCGACTTGGTATCCTAGATTGCAGACGGGCGGAGATTTTCTGGGCAACCAGGGCATTCTTAGCTCGCCGTGCCTGCTACGCCAGGTCTAGCCCGACACTGTAGATTTTCTACGGGCCAAACCTCGTTTCTGGACTTGAGTTTGATTTAATTTGTTTCTTCTTCGGCTATGGCCCCACCTGAGCGCAAGTCAATTTTGCTTTCCTTTGAAAAGCCCCTGGTTGAGCTAGAGGCCCGCATCGCCCAAATTCGAGACCTGGCCGAAGAAAATGATGTGGATGTGTCGACCCAGCTGCGGCAGCTAGAGGCCCGCGCCACCCACCTGCGCCAGGAAATTTTTGCTAACCTGACCCCGGCCCAGCGGCTGCAGGTGGCGCGCCATCCCCGCCGCCCCAGCACCCTCGACTACATTCAGGCGATTACCGACGAGTGGATTGAGCTGCACGGCGATCGCGGCTCGGGCAAAGATGACCCGGCCCTAGTGGGCGGGGTGGCCCGCCTCGACGGTCGGCCCGTGGTGATCTTGGGCCACCAGAAGGGGCGCGACACCAAAGACAACGTGGCCCGCAACTTTGGCATGGCCTCGCCGGGGGGCTATCGCAAGGCCATGCGGCTGATGCGCCACGCCGATCGCTTTGCCATGCCGATCATTACCTTTATCGATACTCCGGGGGCCTACCCTGGTTTTGAGGCCGAAGAAATGGGCCAGGGGGAGGCGATCGCCGTCAACCTGCGGGAAATGTTTGGCCTGACGGTGCCGATCATCTGCACCATCATTGGCGAGGGCGGCTCTGGCGGGGCTTTGGGCATAGGCGTGGGCGATCGGCTGATGATGTTTGAGCACTCGGTTTACACCGTGGCCAGCCCTGAGGCCTGTGCCGCCATTTTGTGGAAAGACGCTGCCCGCGCTGGGGAAGCCGCTGAAGCTCTGAAAATTACCTCTTGGGATCTCAAGCAGTTGG
Source organism: Shackletoniella antarctica (assembly GCA_003241845.1). Taxonomy (GTDB): domain Bacteria; phylum Cyanobacteriota; class Cyanobacteriia; order Phormidesmidales; family Phormidesmidaceae; genus Nodosilinea; species Nodosilinea antarctica. Next base: position 7,781 of record QBMN01000006.1, read on the forward strand.
GCATCTTAGATGAGCTGCTGCCCGAGCCGGTGGGGGGTGCCCATGCTAACCCCATCCAGGCGGCGGAAATGCTCAAACAGGCGCTGGTGCAAAACCTGGCCGAACTGTCGCAGCTGACCCCGACGGCCCGACAACAGCTGCGCTATCAGAAGTACCGCAAAATTGGAGTCTATACCGAGGCGGCCTAGGGATGGCCTGTCCTTGCTCCAGACCACCCTTGCCTCTAGAAGATTAATGCTCAATTAATTTGCCTAGCTGGGGCCAGCGCTAGGGTATTGACAGACTCTGCGTTCGACAGCGGCGACTTTGTTAAGGATCTGTTTACATTTGTTAACATAGACAAGGCGCAGGGCCTCTCCGGGTCATCTGCTAGGCCATCTGTCGGGGTTTCGGCCCTATACCTCGGCCTGTTTGAGCGCCGCTGATCCACCTCCATTGTTGATTGGTACTCACCATTGCAGAATCCCACCCCTTCTGACCTACCGCGCCGCGCCCTGGTGACGGGCGCCAGCCGTGGCATTGGCAGGGCGATCGCCCACGGCCTGGCCCAGGCTGGCTACGACGTGGCCCTGGTCAGCCGTTCCCTAGATACCCTCAAGCCAGTGGAGGAATCCTTGCTCAGCTATGGCGTGGTAGCCAAAGCCTACGCCGTTGATCTGGCCGAGCAGGAGGGATTGCGCGATCGCCTAGCGGCGGTGCTAGACGATTTCGGCCCCCTCGGCGTGGTGGTCAACAACGCTGGCATGGGCTACACCGGAGCGCTAGACACGATGCCCCTGGCCGACTGGCAGCGGGTAATGGATTTGAATGTCACCAGCGTGTTCCAGTGTCTTCAGGCGGTGCTGCCTGTCCTGCGGGCCAGCGGCGGTGGCACCATCGTCAATATTGCCTCCGTTGCAGCCAAGTCTGCCTTCCCCGACTGGGGGGCTTACACCGTGAGCAAGGCCGCTCTAGTGGCCCTATCGCGGGTGCTGGCGGTGGAAGAGCGGCCCCACGGCATTCGGGTGGTGACGGTGTCGCCTGGTGCTGTTAACACCCCCCTTTGGGATACCGATACGGTGCAGGCTGACTTTGATCGCTCGTCTATGCTCACCCCTGAAATCGTGGCACAGACCGTGTTATACGCCATTCTTATGCCCCCCCAAGCGGTGATCGAAGATCTCACGCTGATGCCTGCGGGCGGTGCCCTGTAGCTAGTTTTTACCCCGTCGCGACCTGGCTAACTCAGGGAGTGGCCCCATTTTTGTTGAATCTCTGTTGAACCTCTAGAGCATTTAGAAACCTATGACTATCGCATCCTCAAACAGCCTCAATGACAAAACCACCAACGGCGCTGGCTCTAACGGCGCTGGCTCTAACGGCGCCGTCTCCAAGGGCAAGGCCCATGAAATTCGGCCCGATCGCACCCACAGCGACCGGAAGGAGGCTGACCAGTACCCCATTCCTGAAACCAGCTTGGAAGACATGAGCGACGCCGTACACACCATGCTGCTGTCGGTGGGCGAAGACCCTGAACGGGAGGGGTTGCTCAAGACCCCCAAGCGCGTCGCCGAGGCCATGCGGTTTCTCACCAGCGGCTACCAGCAGTCGCTAGAGGAGTTGGTCAACGGGGCGATCTTTAACGAGGGCCACAACGAAATGGTGCTGGTGCGCGACATCAACCTGTTTAGCCTGTGCGAGCACCACATGCTGCCCTTTATGGGCCGCGCCCACGTGGCCTACATCCCCAACCAGCGGGTGGTAGGGCTGAGCAAGCTAGCCCGCATTGTGGAGATGTACTCTCGCCGTCTGCAGGTGCAAGAGCGCCTCAACCGCCAGATTGCCGAAGCGGTGCAGGAAATTCTTGACCCCAAAGGGGTGGCTGTGGTGGTGGAGGCTAGCCACATGTGCATGGTCATGCGAGGGGTGCAAAAGCCCGGCTCTTGGACAGTGACCAGCGCCATGCTGGGGTCTTTCCAAGAAGACCCCAAGACCCGCGAGGAGTTTCTCAGCCTGATTCGCCACCAGCCCTCGTTTTTCTAAGGGTCGGTCTCCTAAGCTGGCTTGATTAGCCTAAAAACCGGGTTTCTCCTCTGGGTAGCTAATAGGTTTAGCGCTCCGACAAGAAATCCGGTTTTTTAGTGGCCGCGCCCGCGCCCCACCCCATCGACCTAGGCGGCGATCTAGGCGGCGTGGGCGGGTGCTATTTAGGCACACAACCAGGGTATGAGGCTTTGCTTTGGCAAAAGTGAGCTAATATCTAAGCCAATTCAGCCCTTTGAGCCGTTTAGGCGGTTATTTAGGTGCCGGAGTCAGGGGCGTTAGCTGGGGCAGAGCCCCTAGGGGAGCTGTTGATCAGGCGGCCTGGCTGAATCCTGTGGTGCGTGGGGAGATCCGCTCGATTGCGGCTAAAGCAGCTGGTGACTGGGGTAGTGGGGATGGCTGGGGTGTGCCTGTTTGGCAGCCTGCCGGCTAAGGCTACCGCGCGCCTGCAAACCTGGGAGTTTGACACCGGGCAAAATCGGCTTTTATTTACCACCGAGAGTGAGGTGCAGCCCCAGGTCAGCCTGCTGACTAACCCCCGACGGCTGGTGATCGATCTGCCCGGCATTTTGTCAGAAGAATCTCTAGGCGATCAGTTTATCGGTGGCGCGGTGACGGCGGTGCGGGTCACCCAGGCTGGTGCCGACACCACTCGCATGGTGCTAGAGCTCAGCCCCGACTACGACCTTGACCCCAAGCAGGTAAAAGTGTGGGGTCTGACCAGTCAGCAGTGGGTGGTGCAGCTGCCCGGTGCTACCCCGACGATCGCCGCTGGCGGGTTGCAGATGCCAGATTTGTCGAAGGCGATCGCCCGCCCCCTGGCGATCGCTGGTGATCACCCCATTCCCCAGCCCATCAACCGCAACCAGATCAGCCGCAACCAGATCGGGCACAACCAGATCGGGCACAACCAGACCGGGCACAACCAGATCGGGCACAACCAGATCAGCCGCAACCAGGTGACTGCGGCGGCGGTGCAGGCTACGGCCACGGTGCTGCGCGGCGTGCAGGTTACCGCCGAAGGGTTTTTCATTCCCACCGTGGGGGCTGCTCCCCAGGTGCAGGTCTACCGCACCCGCGATGGCAACCAGGCGCGGCAGCTGGTGATTGACCTGCTCGATGCGGCGATCGCCCCCGGTCTCACCGCCGAGATGCTGCCCCAGGGCCGCTACGGCATCCAGCGCTGGAGCCTGACTCAGTTTGCCACCTCGCCGCCCGCCATCCGCCTCACCCTCACCCTCGATGGCCATAGCCCCGACTGGCAAATTACCCCCCTGGCCAACGGTGGCATTTGGGTGATTCCCATGGGGGTGGCCCCCAGCCAGATTGCCGCCCAGCCCACCACCGTAGTACTGCCGGTGGTCAACACCGCCCCGTCGCCCGTGGCCCAGGGCCCGTCGCCCGCTGTGGCCCAGGTGCCCGGTCGAGGGCAGGTCTTAGTCATGCTCGACCCCGGCCACGGCGGCGTTGACCCAGGGGCAGTGGGCATTGGCGGCCTGCAAGAAAAAGGGGTGGTGCTGGCGGTGGCCCAGCATGTGGCGGCAGTGCTGCGCGCCCAGGGCATTGCGGTGCAGATGACTCGCCAGAGCGACCAGACCGTAGATTTACAGCCCCGCGCCGACGTGGCCACAGCGGCACGGGCAACGGTGTTTGTCAGCATTCACGCCAACGCGGTGAATATGCAGCGCCCCGAGGTGAATGGCCTTGAGACCTACTACTACTCAGAGGCGGGGCAGGTGCTGGCCACCGCCCTGCAACGCCAGGTGCTCAGCACCATGGCGATGAACGATCGCGGCGTGCGCCAGGCAAGGTTTTTGGTGCTGCGCCGCACCGCCATGCCCGCCGCGCTGATTGAGATTGGCTTTGTCACCGGGGCGATCGACGCCCCCAAGCTGCGCGACCCCCGCTGGCAGGCCCAGATGGGCCAGTCGATCGCCCAGGGAATTTTCAACTATCTGAGCGGGCGACCCTAGAGGGGGATGATTGATATCAGCCTCGCTTGACGGGTGCTGCCGGAAAGTTGACGATGATGATGTTGGTATCCCAGTTGGCGCGGGTAATGGCCTCAGGCTCGCGGCCCACGGCGGGCTGGCCCACGGTATGGTTGCCGGCGATCAAAATCAGCAGGGTATTGGGCCGAATGGCCTCTGACACGCGCTTAACGGTGTTGCCCTGAATAGGCTCTACCGAGAGCTCTTTTTCTTGCAGTAGGGCGGTGAGCCTGCGATCGCGCGCCGAGCCAATCGTCATCTGCACCACATGCAGGGGGGCTTTTAGCTCCTCCGCTAGGCTTTGGGCAATGGTCAGCGAGTTGACCACCTGCCCTAAACTGGCCTGGCGACCGGTAATTGCCAGCACAATCCGCTCGGTGTTTTCAATGGGCTGCGGAAAGCGGCTGATCAACACCGGAATGGTGGCCGATCGCACGATGGTGTCAATCACGCTGCCAAAGAAGTTCTCTTGGTAGGTCGAAAACCCCTTCCAGCCGCAGACTAGCAGGTCGGCGTGGCGCTCTTGCAGAGTGCGCAAAATACCCCAGGCGATCGAGTCATCGATGCGGCCAATCGGCTCCACCGGAATGGCCGCAGCGTGGGCAATGGTTTCGGCGGTGTCGAGCAGGCGGTTTTGGCGAGTGCGCTCGGCTTCGGCAATGGGCTGGTTGCGATCGGGCAGCACGTGCAGCGGCAGCAGCGTGCCCCCCACTCGCTTGGTCAAAATGATCGCCAGCTGAAGCAGGTTGTCTTCGGTGCTGGGGTTGGCCACCGGCACCAGCACCCGCTGTCCCAGGGAGGGGGTGGGGGATGCGGGATCTTCTGCTGCCTGCTGTGCCTGGCTCGGCTCTACCGGCTGGTTCTGCATCTGAGTGCCCCAGCGGGCCACCACCCAGGGAGACAGCACACAGCTCACCAAAATCATCAAAATGATGGCGTTGACCACCACCTCATCCACCAGGCCAATGTCAAAGGCAATGGTAATGGCCGCCAGGGTAGAGGCCGCCTGGGCCATTGACAGGCCAAACATCACCATGGCGTTGGGAAACGGCCACTTAAACCAGCGGGCTGACCCCCAGGCGGCCATAAACTTGCTGACCAGCTCAGCTAGCACAATGATGGCCACTAAAAACAGCGACTGAGGCTCGCGAAAAAGAATCAGCGGGTCCACCAGCATGCCCACCGAAATCAAGAAAATCGGCACAAACAGGGTGTTGCCAATAAACTGAATTCGGTTCATCAGCGGGCTGAGGCGGGGAATGATCTGGGTGATGGCGACCCCGGCCAGAAATGCCCCCACAATGGGCTCAATTTCAATCAGGCTGGCCAGATAAGACGCGACAAACAGCGCCGCCAGCACAAAGGTAAACTCAGCCCCTTCGTCGTGGCCAAATTTCTTAAAAAACCAGCGCCCCAGTTTGGGCACCCCCCACAGCACCGCAAAGGTATAAATCGCCAGGGCCGGAATCAAAAACAGCCAGAAACTCAAGGTGAGATCGCCCTGGTCGGCTTTTACCACAACGGCCAACACCAGCAGCGCCAGCACGTTAGTAATCAGCGTGCCGCCCAGGGTAGCAATCGAGGCCGGGTGCCGCATAATGCCTAGCTTGTTGAGCACCGGCAGCGCCACCAGCGTGTGGGAGGCAAAGCAGGAGGCCACCAGCACCGACGCCCAGAAGCCATAGCCCAGGGCCAGCATCACCCCCGTGCCCAGCACCATGGGCACCACAAAGGTCGCCAAGCCAAAGATAATCGGTTTATCGGCCTCTTTTTTGAGGTCGTCGAGGCTGGTCTCCAGGCCACCCAAAAACATCAGAAACAGCAGCCCCACGGTGCCCAGCAGCACGATAGTGGGGTCGCGATCTAAAATGCCGAGACCGTGGGGGCCAACCACCACCCCCGCCAAAATCAGGCCGATGATGCCCGGCAGCCGCAGCCGTTCCACCAGCAGCGGCGCTACCAGCATAATGGCCAAAATGGTGAGAAAAATGGCCACCGGGTCGGTAATCGGCTCTTGAAACAACTGCCCCAGCGGCAGGGCCAGCGGTTTGCTCAGAGTGTAAACTGCAAGCCCAATGGGAGTCATAGCCGGGTTTGAATAATTTTTTCAACTCTAACAGCATTGGCTGCAAGGCTTACTCCTGCCTCCTCCCCTAGAGGTAGATGACGGCCAGGTTTACCCCCCCAAACCGGTGTGGGCCACCTGTGGGTAGCCCACACCAATACCTTTGGCCCAAAAACCCGGTTGCTAGCCCCAGCTACAATTCCAGGGCCAAAGTCGCAAGTCCACAATCGCCCCTCACACGTTGAGCGCCTCCTGGCCCGATCGCTCTGCAACCCCCTCCAGCAGCGCCAGCAGCTCGCGCTCAAAGGCCACCTGGGCGCGGTTTGTGCGCCCCCCCACATACACCGTGCCCCCCTGCTCCAGCGCCCACACCTGGGAGTGCGACACATAGCTCATGACCACCCCCAGCATCAGCAGCCCAAAGCCCGCGTACACCAGCGGAATCCCTGGATCTGCCTTAATTTGAAGCCCGGTACTGCCCACCACATCCACCAGCGACAGCCGCACCCCATTGACCTCTGCGGCCATGCCCCGGCGCACGGTGGAAATCAGCTGCCCGGCGTTGTCGTAGATCAGCACTGACCCTTGCAGGTCGCTGGCCAGCAGGGTCACCCCCTCACTCATGTCTGGTTTTGTGGGTAGCCAGGTGCCCCAGAACCGGGGGCCGTCGTTCTCTAGCTGCTGCATCGGCAGTTGCAGCACCGGGCTGTTGTTCAGCTTTACCTGCACCGCCGCAATGCCCCAGTCGGCCTGGTAAAGGGTTACGCCTCTGTGGCGCAGCGGTTCGTTTACGTAGATGGTCTTGCGGTCTACCTCATCCCCGGCCAGATTCAGCACCGACAGGTCCGAGTAAAACTGGTCGATGTTGCCCTCGGGGGTGTAGTCAATCCAAAAACGGTTTACTCGCACCGACCAATCCTTGGGGATTTGCCCCTCAGCCCAGGGGCCAGAGTCAAAAATATTGCGAATCTGAAAGGTCTCGCCGCTGGGCACGATCTCTTGGGCAAAAAAGCCCGTCATCGCCCCCAAAATCGCCCCCAGCAAAATCAGCAGCATGCTGGCGTGCACCACAATCGGGCCGATGCGGCCCACAATGCCCTTGCGACCATAGAGCTGAGTACCGTCCTGGAAAACTAGGTAGCGCTTTTGGGTCAACCCAGTCGCCAGAGTGGCGAGGTCGGTCTCAGACAGCTCAGCGCTTAGGGCCAGCTTTTGAAACTGGCGCGGCTGGGTGTAGTATTTCCACTTTTGCGCCGCCCCCAAAGCGGGGAACTGGCGGGTAAAGGTGCAGGCCGTCAGGCTGGCCCCAAACACAATCAGCAGGGCCAAAAACCACCAGGTGCGATACACATGGTCTAGCCCGCTGATCAGAATCACCTTCCAGCTGAGAAACCCAAACAGCGCCGGATCGGCGGGATAGTTGGTTTGGTAAAACTCCAGGGTTTGGCCCTGCTCGATCACGGTGCCGGTGATGCTAAGAGCGGCGATCGCCAGCAGCAGCACAATCGCCAGCCGCAGATCCGCCAGCAGCGGCAGCAGGTCTTGCCTAAAATAGTCGCGCACCCCGTCCCAGGGGCCAGAGCGGGGAGCTTCAGACGGAGCCATAGCAGCCTTTAAATATAGATAGACACGAGTAACTAGCTAACCCTAGACCAGAGTGGCTGGCAGCAGCCGCGACAGCAGCGAAAACACCCCAAACCCCAGCAGCAGCGCTCCGCTGGCCGGAGTCACCCAGCTCGACCACTGGCGCAGATCTAGCAGCCGCTTGAGGCTGGCGGTGAAGGTGCCCGCCAGCACCAGGGGGGTCACGTAGCCCACCGCGTAGGCCAGCAGCAGGGCGCTGCCCAAAACCGGATCTTTGGTGGCCGAAATCCAGGCCAGCAGGGTGGCCAGCACCGGAGTGCTGCACGGCGACGCCACAATGCCAAAGGTGAGGCCCAGGGCGTAGGCCCGCAGCCAGGGGGGCAGGTTCAAATTCTCAAAGGTGGGGCCAGCCCCGGCGGGCAGCGCCAGCGGCATTACGCCCAACAGGTTTAGCCCCATGGCGATCGCCACCAGGCTCACCACTATGGGCAGCCCCCAGGCCACCTGGCCGTAGACCAGGCCAAAGAGTCCGGCGATCAGGCCCAGCAGCGCTAGGGTGGTGGCTAGACCGAGGGCAAAAGAGAGCGATCGGGCGATCGCCCCGCCGCGACTCTCCGCTTCATAGCCACCCATGTAGCCCACCATAATCGGCAGCATCGATAGCAGACAGGGCGACAGGCTGGTGAGCAACCCCGCCAGCCCCACCACCGATAGGCTCACCCAGGTGACCTGGGTGAGCTGGCCACTTACCAACTGGTTAGCCCACTGGGAGATTTCGTACAGATAAAGCTGAAGACTCTGGAGCATGGCTGAAACGGCGAGGTGCAGAAGCATCCACCATTGTAACAATCCTGCAACCTGTCCTCAGATTTCTGGGCTCAGATTTCTGGGCTAAGAAAAGGCACTGCCGCCGTCTAAAACCCGTAGGGCCGGTGGTTCCTGAGAGCCACCCTTTGACCGTCGTCGCCGTAGGGGCACCGGCGTATCCAAATTAATTTCTCTGGCGGCTCGCACCAGTAGAGCTGCGGTAGACAGACTCGCCACCATCGAGCTACCCCCGTAGCTCAGCAGCGGAAAGGGCAGCCCCGTGGTCGGCAGTACCCCGGTAGCCACACCCATATTCAGCAGCGCTTGGCCCACTAGCAAGGTCATTGCCCCCACTGCCACCAGTCGATGCAAAGGCTGCTTCAGCCGCAGGGCCACCAGCAGCGCCAGCGAGGCATAGGCACCCAAAAACAGCAGCAGCAGCAGACAGCCGACAAAGCCAAACTCTTCAGCAAACACCGAAAAAATAAAGTCGGTGTATTGAATCGGCAGAGAATAAAGCTTTTGCTCAGACAGACCAAACCCCTGTCCCCAGAATCCACCAGAGCCGATGGCCAGCAAGCTCTGCACCAGCTGATAGCCTTTATCGCCAGGATCAGCCCAGGGATTTAGAAAGGACACAATCCGCTCGCGCTGGTAAGACTTGAGGCTGATGCTGACCACCGCCGACAGCAGCCCGCCGCCCGCCGTTAGCAGCAGGTATAGATAAGGCAGCCCCGCCGCCAGGGCCATCAGCCAGAGGGTAAGGCCACAGATTGCCGCCGTGCTCAGGTTGGGCTGCACCAAAATCAGCCCTAGTATGCCAACAAAAATACCCAGCCAGGTCAGGCGCGTCTGCCAGGTTAACTGGTGCCAGCGGCCAAACAGCCTTGCTCCCTGCAAAACCAGGCAAGGTTTAATCAGTTCCGAAGGCTGAATCATAAACGGCCCCAGGGGCAGCCAGCGGGTAGCCCCATTCACCGTTACCCCCAGAGATGGCACGAGGGTCAACGCCACTAGCGCCACTAAAATGAGCAGCACGATGCCCGATGCCTGAATCAGGCGGTCTAGGGAGGTGTGGACGATGCGGTTAAACACCACCAGGCCAATGGCTACCCAGAGCACCTGCACCATCACGTAGTGCAGCCCATAGCCGTGCTCCACCACGGCTACCGCATAGGAAGCCGAAAATAGCACCAGCAGCCCGCCCCCCAGCCACACAAAGGTGAGCCACCGCAGCCAGCGGGCCTCCGCTGACCACTGACCTACCGTGGGGTCAACCCATGGAATTAATCGAGCAATATTCACCCTGCTATCCCGCGCGCCCAAGGGCCAAGTCGTTCAAGGGCCAAGTATAGCGGAGGAGACTATTTTTGTGATTTTTAGCCAGTCAAACATCACAAAATAGCCCCCAACAACAAAGCAGCAGGGCCAGCCCCTAGGCCAACCCTGCACACATCGCGAGAACGCAGTAAAAAATTCTATTTCTATTTTTATTGGACGCTCCCCAGGGGCAGAATCTCTAAAGCAGGCCAGTGTTCGACCCTTGCCGACCCGTAGCTAGTTCAACCTTGACAATTTTGCCGCCCATTTTCTGAATGCGCTGCTGCTCTTTGAACCAGTTGTCGTAGGGGACTAGCTTGGTAAAGAAGGTATTTTGTAGTTCCCGCTGGGTGCGAATTCTGGTTTGGCTAGGAACACAAGCTGTGATCTTAAACATGCGCATGGCCGAAAGCTCTCCTACGATCTCATTGGACAGATGTAAACCAAATCCAAGTCCAGAAGTGGAGTTTCGCCGATGGGAAAACAACAGATCCCGAGCTGGACTTGGTACAAATACTTGAAAGCCAGAGTCAAAAGCCAATGCTTAGACAACAGGAAGACAATACAGCACAACCCATTGTCCTCAACACTCGCCCCTGACTCTGACCTAGGTTAGCTTTGGCCAAGGGCCAAAGCGCAATGGATGAGCCTGAACTAGCTCAAGCCAGAAGAGATGTAGTCAAAGTAAACGCCCATTTCCTTACCAGCGTCAGAACCCACCAGGCTGGCGGTGACTTCTTTCATGGCTTGGATAGCATTAACGGTAGCCCCAATGGGTACACCGAGGGAGTTGTAGGTTTCCTTAAGGCCGTTCAGCACCCGCTCATCTAGGATGGAGGGGTCGCCAGCCAGCATGGCGTAGGTGGCGTAGCGCAGGTAGTAGTCGAGGTCGCGGATGCAGGCAGCATAGCGACGGGTGGTGTACATGTTGCCACCGGGACGGGTGATATCGGAGTACAGCAGGGACTTGGCCACAGCTTCTTTCACGATTTCAGAGGCGTTGGCGCTGATGGTGCTAGCGGCACGCACGCGCAGTTCGCCAGTTTGGAAATAAGCTTTGAGCTTATCTAGAGCTGAGCTGTCCAGGTACTTGCCCTGTACGTCCGAAGAATTAATTACAGAAGTAATTGCGTCTTGCATGGTTTTTCCCTAAATGACCTGAGTTGAATTGACAACGCAACGAAGCATGGGGCTTAGAGTAGCCCGCCCACAACATAGTCGAAGTAAGCAGAAGCCTCAGCTGCATCTTCACCAGAGAGGAGGCCAGCGGCAACAGCTTTGAGAGCGCGGACGCCTTCGGCTACACCGGCTAGGGGGGTGCCTAGGGAGTTGTACATCTCTTTGACGCCCACTAGGCCGATTTCTTCGATGGGGGTTACGTCACCAGCCACTATGCCGTAGGTCACAAGGCGGAGATAGTAGTCCAAATCCCGCAGACAGGTGGCGGTCATTTCTTCGCCGTAGGCATTGCCACCGGGAGAAACAACGTCGGGGCGGCGCTGAAAGAGTTGGCTACCAGCTTCTTTAACAATCCGCTCGCGAGATTCGGTCAGCACCTGAGCAATGCGCAGGCGACGATCACCAGAAGTAACAAAGCCTTTGATGCGATCTAGCTCACCGGGGCTGAGATAACGGGCCTCAGCATCGGCATTCACGATGGATTTCGTGACAATACTCATTGATGGATTCCTCCGAAAAATATGACCAGATGATTTGAAACTGGCATTTAAAGGTTCGGGGCCAGAGCTAACTCTATTAAAGAACCTCAGACCTGGCAGCCTTCCCGACTAATTGTCCGGTATTGCGTCAGCCTTCTTCAAAGCAGCGAAATATTTTGTAATAGTTTTCCTCAGTTTTGCTGAGGCCCGATGGCAACGCCATCCTAGAGGCTGAATCAAAGTGATCCAGGCCCGTAAAAACCACCAATCAGGGCCCATTTAGAACCTAGATTTAATATTTCGTTACCGAAAAAGCTGGCGACAATTTCAAGACAAACGTTGATCGCCGTTACTCAACCTTAGGGCCAAGCCCTAACGGCAATATTAAAGGACTGGCCTAGGTCAACCCTTCAATATTGCCGCAGTGATCTAGGCGCGACGGTAGGGTAGTCCCTGTTCGCCGAAGTAGAGCAGGTACTCGGCGGAGCCGAGCATCGCTTCGGCGACGGCCATGGCACCACTCTTGGCGGCGATCGCCTGGTAGTCAGCTAGCTCAGCCTCCAGGTTTCGGCCCAGCAGCTGGCGACCCATAATGGCCACCAGCTTAGCCGTCGGGTAAACCGCTACAAACCGCGCCTGGTAGGCGGGAGACTGCACCAGCTGGCGAATGAACTCGCGCAGGGTGATGCGATCGCCCCTCACCGCCTCCTCAGCCTCAGCCAGCCGCCACACCGTCGGAATCTCTCCCTCCGGCAGCACCATCACCTGACGATAGAGCGCGGTGAGCACCGCGCTGACCTGCTCAGAGCTAGCGCCGGGTTGTAGGCGGTAGAACCGAGTGGTGGGTGCAGCCAAAACCGCCTCAGAGGTCACCGAGGACCGCCCCACGGTCGCCGCCAGCTTTGCCGAAGCGGCAGCCTGGCTAGCGACAGCGTCCGCCACTAGCGGCAGATCGGCCATATCCACGGTGGCCTTGGCGCTGACAAAGCTAGGCACGATCAGGTCGCGGTTTTGCTTGGTCAGGCGGTTGTAGAGCTTCTCAGTATTGGGGAAGTTCGCCGCTGGCAGGGTGGGATAGCGACGATAGGGCACCGTATCTTCCCCAAAGTTTTCGTTGTACTCAGGGGTGTTGAGCATGGCTTGAATGAACCCGCGAATGCCTTCGCTGGCCAGCACCTGGTTGTACTTGCGAATCTCCGCCTGGTCTTGGGGGGCGCGGCCCAGGAAGTGTTTGGTGCCAAACTCAATCACCTGGGTGTTGGGGTAGGGGGCGTAAAACTCCTTGATATAGAGAGTCGACATGCCCAGTCCGCCGATAAACTCCTTCAGGTTGATTTCGCCATTGCCCAGCTTGCTCTCTAGGGCGGTGAACGCGCTCTTGACAATGTAAGGGGCGATATCGCGCTCAAAGATTTGCCGGTAGGCGGCGGCGGCCACCTGCTTGAGGTTGGGCTTATCGGTCAGCGTGGTGAGCTTAAACACCTTGGTCTGCTGCCGCTGGCGGTTGACCCCCTGGTTGAGGCGACGCTGCACATCGAGAATGGCCCGATCTTCGGTAACGGTACCCAGTTCCACAAAGCGGGGAATGCTGGTGTCGACCACTGGCACCATGCCTTTTTCAGCCAGAGAACCCGCTCGCATGCTGCGCGAAGCCAGACCCTTGGGGGTCAGGTAGCGCTCGTAGGGCACGGTGTCTTCCCCAAAGGCTTCGGCGTACTCCTGGCTGTCGATAATTTCATCGACCAGGGCGTAGAAGCCTTTCTTGGCGGAGATATCAAAGTAGGCGTTGGTCTCTTTGCGCCCGTAGGTGGGGCGACCCAGCAGACGGCGGTGAATGTATTCCACCGCCTTCATCACGTACAGCGATGTCCAGTAGGTTTTGCGGAAGGCGGCGGACTTGGCGATCGCCCGAATGAACTCCTTCATCGTAATCTCGCCGTTCTCCAGCTTGATCTCGGCCACCTTAGAGCGCTGGCCCGAGTACACCTCGCGACCAAACACCTGGCGGTAGGCGGCGCTGATCACCGTCTGGGTCGAGCTTTCAGAGTAGCGAACGCTGGCGCTGGTGTTGCCCGTTCTGGGAATTTGATCGAGCTTAAACACCTTTGCCCCCAGGGAACCCGGATTTTCGGGCCGGGCGGCGGGGTTGCTGAGCTGGTTGTTGATGCCAGGCCCCCGGTGGATCAAAATCCGACGGGTGTCTTTGTTGAAAAATGCCGGAGTCGCGCTGACGTTGCGGGTCTCCTTGGGGAAGATGGCCCCAAACTGGATCTCCAGCGGATCGTTGCCAGAGCCGTAGGGGTGCTGGTCGGGCAGAGGCTGCTCGTAGGACGCAAACAGGGTAATAAACTGCGGCTGCTTGCGGAAGGGGGCGCTGTAGTTAAACAGGTCAAACTGAGGCCCCCAGTTGCGGCACTCCTGGGCTTCTTGTCCGAGGCCGCGCAGGTAGGGCACGGTCTCTTCGCCAAAGTAGTCGGCATATTCTTTCGAGTCGACTAGGGCATCGACTAGCGCCGCCAGCCCACCATCCGATACGACTGAGAAGTAGTTGCGCACCTCTTCGCGAGAGCTGGGCGCACGGCCTAGAATGTGGCGGAAAGCCAGCTCCAGGGCGCGGCTGTTGATATAGGGGTCAAAGAAGTTTTTGCGGTACAGGGGCGACTTAGCCAGGCGACGCACAAACCCCTTCATGGAGATTTCGCCGTTCTTCAGCTTCGATTCCAGATCAGAAACCGAAAGCGAGTAGGCTCGGGTGATATCGCGCTCGAAGAGCTGACGGTAGGCGGCTTTCACCACGTCGTTCTTCTCTGTCGCCGACAGGCCCGGCTTCATGGCGTACTTGGGCCGTCGCTTAGCCGCGTTGAAATAACTCTGGGGCAGTTCTAGACCTTGCAGGTCGCCAGAAGGGCGCTGGCGCAGCTTGGTAGACGGCGTCGGCGATTTAAACTCGCTGAGCAGCACGCCAAAGTACTGATCGACGATACCCTGGGCATCGGCATCGCCGTTGAAATAGCGCAGCGATGCCGCCCTCATGGTTTGAATGGCCACGATGGTGGCCGCCGAAGAGCAGGCGTTTTCGATGATTTCGCGCAGGCCGCGCACGTTGACCGAAATAATATTGGGGTCGCCGGCCACAATGGCGTAGGTGACGTAGCGCAGAAACCAGCTCATGTCGCGCAGCGACTTGGTCATGTTGCCGGGGCCGTAGCGCGACACGCTAATGGGGCGAAACCCAGGGGGCACAGGGCCGGAGGGGGTAGAGGTAAACAGGTTCTTAAACAGGCCACCACCGCTCTCAATGAAAGTTGAGGTGCCCAGTCGGGAAGCCTCTGATTCATCTAGAACGACGCCAGCTCGGGTTTTCTCCACGGGCGACTCGTTTTCGACCCGCTCTAGGTAGGCCAGGGGAGACCCCCCGGTAAAGATGCGGTTGGCCGCCTGGGAGACAATTAGTTCGGAATAACGGGTCAGCAGCTCAGCAATCTGCACCCGCTTGAGACCAGAGTTAAAAAAGCCCGATAGCTCATCTAGCTCACCCCGGCCCATGTAGCGGTCTTGCTGCTCGGCCTGGGAAATTGTGGCCAGCGGCAGAGTTTGGTAGAGCTGGGGCCGCGCCGGTGCACTTCCACCACTTGCTTTAACACTCATGCGTTTTCAAAGGCTCCCTATGCGGACAATGAAGGCATCAAAAAAGAATCTATCAATCGGTTAGCAGGCGCAGAACCCTGCACGTATCAGGGGTGTCCATTGAGAACGCTTCCTGAACCGGTGCAAAACCACTGAAGCCGACTGAAGGTAAAGCGTTATTAACCTCACCTGCCACCTGCCCAAGCCGGGCACCGAATGCGGTATCTATGGATGGCGGGGGATGGCGGGCTGTTCGCTGACCTGGGATTAGATTAAACCGTTTCAGGACGGCAACACGGATTATTAAAAACTGTGTAACATCCGACCGGTAAAATGCCTGTGGCCATCATAGAGGATGGTCACCATACCCCTGAGAAGGCGGATAAGTTTTGTAACGTTTCGTGATAAAGCCGAGGTCGTCAGTCGCCCAAGGTCGCCTCTGGCGTGGGCTTTGATCGGCTGGCTGACTGTAACGCTGGCTCTGGATGGAGCCGAAGGATGCGCTGCTGCTGGCCAAGGTGTCGGAGGGTCGCCAGGCTAATTTTTTTAACCCTTTGATTTTGATTTCTCACTTTAGATTTCCCATAGACCCATGGACGACTCAACGAAAACCCAGGCGGTCAGCGATGCAGTGGCCAGCCTCTACAACACCTATCCATTTCCCCCAGAGCCGTTTCTAGACGAAGCGCCACCGGGCTACAACTGGCGCTGGTACTGGCCGACAGTACACAGCTTTTGCACTGGCTTTGCCCCCCAGCCAGGAGCGTTGCGGGTGCTAGATGCGGGCTGCGGCACGGGAGTCAGCACTGAATATATTGCTCACCTGAACCCAGGCGCTGAGGTGCTGGGGATCGATCTGAGTGAGCGGGCGATCGCCACTGCCACCGAGCGCTGCCGCCGGTCCGGGGCCACCAACGTTCAGTTTCGCCAGCTCAGTATTTATGATGTCGAACAGATCGAGGGCGAGTTCGACTGGATCAACTGCGTCGGCGTCATTCACCACCTGCCCGACCCCTTTAAGGGGCTGCAAGCTCTGGCCAGCAAATTGGCTCCCGGCGGCTTTATTCATTTATTTGTCTATGCCGCCACTGGTCGGTGGGAAATTTCGCTGATGCAGCGGGCGATCGCCCTGGTGCAGGGCAGCCAGCGGAGCGACTACCGCGACGGGGTGCAGGTGGGGCGGCAAATTTTTGCCGGCCTGCCCGAGGGCAACCGGCTCAAGCAGCGAGAGCGCGATCGCTGGGCCATGGAAAACCACCGCGACGAATGCTTCGCCGACATGTACGTGCATCCCCAGGAAGTTGACTACACCCTAGACAGCCTGTTTGAGCTAATTGAGGCCTCAGGTCTGGAGTTCGTCGGTTTCTCGAACCCCCAGGTGTGGCAGCTCGACCGTCTGCTGGCGGCAGACCCAGCCCTGCTAGAGCGGGCCAAGCAGCTCTCCAAACCAGACCAGCATCGCCTGGTGGAGCTGCTCGACCCCGAGATCACCCACTTTGAATGGTTTCTGGCCCGTCCCCCCTATGCCCCTGTGACCTGGGAGAACGATGCCGATCTGCTGGCCGCCATCCCCACCCGCAACCCCTGCATGGAGGGCTGGCCCAGCCAGAGCATTTTTGACCACAACTACCAAATCATCTCCCTGGATGCGAAGGAGTTTGAGGTGTTGCAGGGGTGCGATCGCAATAACCATCTAGATGCCGGTCAGGTGCCAACCACCGCTGCCGGGCTAATTTCTCAAACCGGAGTCAACCTAGACACCCTGCGCCAGCTGCACCAGCGGCAGCTGATCCTGTTGCGATCGCCACAGCAAGAACCGCAAATTTAGGCAGAAGATAGCGAATTTACTTTTTGGAAACGTCTATTAAGTATTATTGCCGTGATATGATCTTCAACGGCCTGTTAGCGCAGGCGAAACCCTCTACGGCTAAGGATTAGGCGCTTTCGTGGCCCCATTTCCCTCCGAACACATGCCCTCCGAACACACTGACCCTGTTGCCCAGGTTGAGTCAGAGGTAGACCCCGGTCAAGCCGATGGTCAAGACCTCCCTCCGGCCTCGGTGAACCCGATGGAAGAGTACTATCAGCTTCAGCAAGATCTGCTGCTGACTACCCTGGCATTCGCTGGCGTAATTTTCCCCAGCACCTGGATAGCCTACTCTTTACCGATTGCTCTCAGTTATTTAATAGGAGCGTGCGGCGGTGTGGTTTACTTGAGAATGTTGGCAAAAAGCGTGGCCAGCATTGGGCGCGGAAGCGTCAATTTTGGCAGCGGTCGATTGGCCCTTGTGGTCGGTTTGGTGCTAGTGGCTACTCAGTGGCAGCAGCTTCAGGTCGTACCTGTTTTTCTTGGGTTTTTGACCTACAAGGGGGCGTTGATTGCCTACACCCTCTGGACTGCGGTGCTGCCAAAATCAACCGCTGAGTCTTCCCAGATACCTGGGTCGCCTTAGATTTTTTGGTTTCCCAGCATAGCATGCTTTTTATTGGCAAGTCTTGAGGAAAGTCGATTTAAGAGATGGCGCTCACTATGTTAATGATTCATCCCTTAGTTCTGGCAAAGCTAGAAGTTGGCGAGCATTTGTACTGGCAGGTCGGTGGCCTTAAGCTCCACGGCCAGGTGTTTCTGACCTCTTGGCTTGTCATCGGTGCCCTGCTGCTGGTGTCGTTTTTGGCGACCCGCAACATTCAGCGGGTGCCATCTGGCCTCCAGAACTTTATGGAGTACGCCCTGGAATTCATCCGCGACATAGCCAAAAACCAGATTGGGGAAAAAGAGTACCGGCCCTGGGTTCCCTTTGTCGGCACCCTATTTCTGTTCATCTTTGTCTCTAACTGGTCTGGAGCATTGATTCCGTGGAAGCTGATTCATCTGCCGTCGGGTGAACTGGCCGCCCCTACCAATGACATCAATACCACCGTGGCGCTGGCGTTGTTGACCTCCTTGGCCTACTTCTATGCCGGATTCAGCAAGCGCGGGTTGGGGTACTTTGCCAAGTACATCGAACCCACCCCAATCTTGCTCCCCATCAACATTCTGGAAGATTTCACCAAGCCTCTCTCCCTAAGTTTCCGTCTGTTTGGAAACATCCTAGCCGATGAATTGGTGGTCGCTGTGCTGGTTTTGCTGGTACCTCTCTTCGTACCGCTGCCGGTTATGGTCTTGGGTTTGTTTACCAGTGCCATTCAGGCGCTGATCTTTGCAACCCTGGCTGCGGCCTACATTGGCGAGGCCATTGAGGGCCATGGTGGCGAAGAGCATGGATGACCCCGAAGTGATTCCTCTTGGGGGCATTCAGTTTGTATTGGCTGGTAGGGCAGGTGCTGCCAGCCGACGTGGTTCTAGAGCCACATCCACAAGAAACGCTGATCGCGCGTTGTCTACGACCTGATTAACGAGTTGTTGATTGTCCAAATCGAGGTAAAGACATGGATCCTATTGTTGCAGCCGCTTCCGTAATTGCCGCCGCTCTGGCCGTTGGCCTGGCCTCTATCGGCCCTGGCATTGGTCAAGGTAATGCAGCTGGTCAAGCGGTAGAAGGTATTGCCCGCCAGCCCGAGGCTGAAGGCAAGATTCGCGGCACCCTGCTGCTCAGCTTGGCGTTCATGGAAGCGCTGACCATCTACGGTCTGGTGGTGTCCCTGGTGCTGCTGTTCGCCAACCCCTTCGCGTAGATCAACCGGGCTAGGGAAAGGCTTAACGCCTTTCCCTGCCCATCGAATTTAGGCTTTTCACTTTGTAGTGCTGGCCCTGGGCCGATTTAAAGGGCATACCCACCATGACAAATTTTGTTTGGCTATTGGCGGTCGAAGCCGCTGATGCAGTTGAAGAAGGCGGCGGTCTCTTTGACTTTGACGCCACCCTGCCGCTGATGGCGGTGCAGTTTGTGCTGTTGGCAGTGGCGCTCAACGCCCTGTTTTACAAACCCCTGGGCAAAGTTTTAGATGAGCGCGATGGCTACATCAGCTCCAATCGGGTTGATGCGGCAGAACGCTTAGCCAAGGCTGAGAAAATTGCCAAGCAGTATCAGCAGGAGCTAGCCGAAACTCGTCGCCAGGCCCAAACGGTGATTGCCGAAGCCCAGGAAGAAGCGCAAAAAATAGCAGCTCAAACCGTTGCCGCTGCTCAGCAAGAGGCTCAGACTCAGCGAGAGCAGGTGCAGCGGGAGCTAGATGAGCAAAAAAACCAGGCCATGGTCACCCTAGAGCAGCAGGTGGATGGTCTGAGTCAGCAAATTTTAGACAAGCTGCTGGGCGCTTTAGCGGTTTAGGTGATCGGTAATGAATCGGCGATTTACCCTCAGAGCTGCCCACGTCGTTGACGGAAAGTAGGGATATGACTATTGGTTGGTTACTAGCGGTGGAAGAAGGTGGAGTTGGTCTGGATTTCAATATCCTGGAGACTAACCTGATTAATCTGATCATTATTATTGGCGTGCTGTATTACTTCGGCGGCAAGTTTTTAGGGAAGACTCTATCGACTCGTCAGGCGGAGATTAAGACAGCGATCGCCGAGGCCGAGCAGCGCAAGCAAGCGGCCGCTGCCGCCCTGGCAGAGCAGCAGCAAAAGCTGGCTCAGGCCCAGGAAGAAGCTAAAAAGATTTTGGCCGATGCTCACACCACAGCAGAGCGTGCCCGCGAATCTATTTTGGCTCAGTCTAAGACTGACGTAGAGCGCATGCGGGCCAGCGCGGCCCAAGACCTCACCTCCCAGGAGGTTCGGGTGATGCGAGAGCTACAGCAGCGGATTGCGGCCCTGGCCATCGAGCGCAGTGAAGCGGCTCTACCCAGCCAGCTCAACGACGACCTGCAGCGGCGTCTGGTTGACTCCAGCATTGCCCTGCTCACAGGAGAATAGCCATGAACGACACAACAGTAAGTTCTGAAATTGCTGGCCCCTACGCCAAAGCGCTGATGTCTGTGGCGGTCGATAACAACGCTGCCGACCAGGTCGGTGTTGAAGCGGCAGACCTCCTGGAAGTACTGGCCAGTTCTGAAGAGCTAAGGGGGTTTTTGGTCAGCCCGCTGATGTCGCCCGACGCCAAAAAAGGTGTGCTGCGGCAAATCGCCGAAGGCAAGGTAAGCGATTTCTTGCTGAGTTTTTTGCTGCTGCTGGTTGACCGGGGCCGGGTAGCGTTTTTGCAGCCCATTCTGCAGCAGTACCAGTCTCTGCTGCGCGATCGCAACAACACGGTCTTAGCCGATGTCGTCTCTGCGGTTGAGCTGTCTGACGATCAGCAAAACGCCATCCGCGATCGCGTCAAGACCATGACCGAGGCCAACAATGTAGAGCTATCGGTACAGATCGATCCCGCTCTGATCGGGGGACTGGTGATTAAGGTTGGCTCTCAGGTGATTGACGCCAGTTTGCGGGGGCAGCTGCGCCGCATCGGCATGCAGCTAGCGACGACCGCCCAATAGTGCCGCCCAGTAGCGCCAACCAGTGGCGCAAGCTTGCCCTGGCTGGGGCAGTTTCTCTAACGTCTCGTGTTTATGTAGGTTTATCCAAAGCAAGTCCTATGGTTAGTATCAGACCTGACGAAATTAGCAGCATTATCAAGCAGCAGATTGAGCAGTACAACCAGGAGGTCAAGGTCTCCAATGTGGGTACTGTGCTGCAGGTGGGCGATGGTATTGCCCGTATCTACGGCCTTGAAAACGCCATGTCGGGCGAGCTGCTCGAGTTTGCAGACGGCACCGTAGGGATCGCCCTCAACCTAGAAGAAGACAACGTGGGCGCGGTGCTGATGGGCGACGGTATCAATATCCGCGAGGGTAGTGCTGTTACCGCTACCGGCAAAATTGCGTCGGTGCCTGTGGGCGAGGCCATGCTGGGCCGCGTGGTCGATGCTTTGGGTCGCCCTATGGACGGCAAGGGCGATGTGCAAACCGACGAAACCCGCCTAATCGAGTCTCCGGCTCCCGGCATCATTGCTCGGAAGTCGGTGTATGAGCCGATGCAGACCGGCATCACCGCCATCGATGCCATGATTCCCATCGGGCGGGGCCAGCGCGAGCTGATCATTGGTGACCGTCAGACCGGCAAGACTGCGATCGCCATCGATACCATCCTCAACCAAAAGTCTGAGGATGTAGTCTGCGTCTATGTGGCGATCGGTCAGAAGGCCTCCTCTGTGGCTCAGATTGTGGACGTGCTGCGCGATCGCGGTGCCCTCGACTACACCATTGTGGTCATCGCCAGCGCCAACGACCCGGCGCCGCTTCAGTATCTGGCCCCCTACACTGGCGCTAGCCTGGCCGAATACTTCATGTACAAGGGCAAAGCGACTCTGATCGTCTACGATGACCTGACCAAGCATGCTCAGGCCTACCGCCAGATGTCGCTGCTGCTGCGTCGCCCGCCCGGTCGTGAGGCCTACCCCGGCGACGTGTTTTACCTGCACTCTCGCCTGCTAGAGCGGGCCGCTAAGCTCAGCCCCGAGCTGGGTGAGGGCAGCATGACCGCCCTGCCGATTATTGAAACCCAGGCTGGTGACGTGTCGGCCTACATTCCCACCAACGTGATTTCCATCACCGACGGTCAGATCTTCCTGTCCTCTGACCTGTTTAACTCGGGTCTGCGCCCCGCCATCAACGCCGGTATTTCGGTGTCTCGAGTCGGCTCTGCGGCTCAGATTAAAGCCATGAAGCAGGTTGCCGGTAAGGTGAAGCTAGAGCTGGCTCAGTTTGACGAACTGCAAGCTTTTTCTCAGTTTGCCTCTGACCTAGACGCCGCTACCCAGAAGCAGCTGGCTCGCGGTCAGCGGCTGCGCGAACTGCTGAAGCAGCCCCAGTATTCTCCCCTGCCGGTGGAAGAGCAGGTGGCAATTATCTACGCTGGCATCAACGGCTTCATGGATGAGGTGCCCGTCGATCAGGTGGTGGCCTTCTCTAAGGCGCTGCGCGACTACATCCGCAACAACAAGCCCAGGTTTGCGGAACTGATTCTCAGCGAGAAGAAGCTCGGTGACGAAAGCGAAACCATTCTTAAAGAAAGCATCGCTGAAGCCAAGCAGGCCTTTATGGCGGCAGTCTAACCTCCTGTTCTAGCCGGGACGCTGCCTAGGGCAGCATCCCGGCCCCCGACGACCCCTTAGGGATCAACTATGCCTAACCTAAAAGCGATTCGAGACCGCATTAAGTCTGTAAAAAACACCCGCAAGATCACCGAGGCCATGCGTCTGGTGGCCGCAGCGAAGGTGCGCCGCGCCCAGGAGCAGGTGATTGCCACCCGCCCCTTCGCCGACCGCCTGGCCCAGGTGCTCTACGGGCTGCAAAGCCGCCTCAAGTTTGAGGAGGCCGACCTGCCGCTGCTAAAACAGCGCGAGGTGAAAACCGTGGCGCTGCTGGTGATCTCCGGCGATCGCGGCCTCTGCGGTGGCTACAACAACAACATTATTCGTCGAGCCGAGATTCGAGCTAAGGAACTGGCCGCTGAAGGCTTGGACTACCGCTTTGTGCTGGTAGGACGCAAGGCCAATCAGTACTTCAAGCGTCGCGAACAGCCCATTGATGCCAGCTTTACCGGCATGGAGCAAATCCCTACCGCCGACGAAGCGTCTACCATCGCCGACGAGCTACTCTCGCTGTTTTTATCCGACGAGGTTGATCGGGTCGAGCTGATTTACACCCGCTTTGTGTCTCTAATCAGCTCTCGCCCCGTGATTCAGACGCTTCTGCCCCTTGACCCCCAGGGTCTAGAGGTGCCCGACGACGAAATTTTCCGGCTCACCACCAAAGCCGGGGCCTTTCAGGTGGAGCGAAAGAAAGTGGCTGGGCCAACTCCAGTGGAGTTTCCCCAAGACATGATCTTTGAGCAAGACCCGGTGCAGATTCTAGATGCACTGTTGCCGTTGTATCTAAACAACCAAATCTTGCGGGCGCTGCAAGAGTCGGCGGCAAGCGAACTGGCGGCCCGGATGACCGCTATGAACAACGCCAGCGACAATGCGAAAGAGCTGGCTAAGACCCTCAACCTGACCTACAACAAGGCTCGTCAGGCTGCCATCACTCAAGAAATTCTGGAAGTGGTGGCTGGGGCTAACTCCTTGTAAGGCTGAAAAAACCTACATTCACGATAAAAGCCCGCCACGACTGTGGCGGGCTTTTATGTAGGCAATTGTCTAACCGTGGCGGGTTTGGTGCCAGGCCCAGGCGTGGGTAAGAATAGTCTCGATGTCGGCGTACTGAGGGTGCCAGCCAAGGATGCTGCGGGCGCGATCGCTCCCCCCCACTAGGGCTGGTGGATCCCCTGGCCGACGGTCTTCCTCGACAACGGGAATGCTCTTCCCAGTGACTCGTACCGCCGTATCAATCACCTCGCGCACCGAGAAACCAAGGCCGTTGCCCAGGTTAAACACCGCGCTTTCGCCCCCCTTGAGCAAGTACTCTAGGCCCAGAATGTGGGCATCGGCTAGGTCGCACACGTGGATGTAGTCGCGCACGCAGGTGCCGTCAGGGGTGGGGTAGTCGGTGCCAAAGACGCTGATCGACTCCCGCTTGCCCAGGGCGGTTTGCAGCACCAAAGGAATCAAGTGGGTTTCGGGGTTGTGGTCTTCGCCCAGCAGCCCGTTGGGGTGGGCACCAGCGGCGTTGAAGTAGCGAAACCGCACCGATCTAAAGTCGTAGGCTTTGTCGTAGTCGGCCAAAATCCGCTCCACCATGAGCTTAGTCGCTCCGTAGGGGTTGATCGGGTTCTGGGGATGGGTCTCGGTAATCGGCATTTCCTCGGGCACGCCGTAGGTGGCACAGGTAGACGAGAAGACGAAATTTTTGATGCCGGCCTCCACCATGGCATCGAGCAGCGATAGGGTGCCGACTACATTGTTTTCGTAGTATTTGCTGGGGTCACTCACCGACTCACCCACGTAGGCGTAGGCCGAGAAGTGCATGACGGCGCTGATGTCGTAGCGGCTAAAAATATCTTTGAGCAACGCCTTGTCTAGGGTGCTGCCCTCAATTAATTCAGCTTTGAGTACGGTTTCGGCCAAGTCGCGGTGACCATAGACCAGATTATCTAAAATCACCACCCGATAGCCTGCCTCTTGCAGGGCCATGACGGCATGGCTACCGATATAGCCCGCCCCGCCGGTCACAAGAATGATTTTGGCGTCAGTTTTCATATAAATTTTCTCTGAAATAGTGGCTAGTGCTAAGACCGTAGGCCTAAGCCAGTTATGGATACTGAGCTATCAAATAGTGTACGGCCTGACCGCCAGGGCCTGACGGTTCTGGCGGCGGGGTCACTAACTTCTTACCTTTGCCGATGATGACTTTATAAAACTCCTCAAGGCAGACAGGGGGAAGGTTATTTTCATTAAGCAATTTTTAATCAAAGCTTACCGCTGGCTTAGTCCTCCCATGAAGTTTCGGTGTGAGTAATGGCCGAAGATGTCTCCGTAGCAATAGCTACATTACTCCAACCCCCAAGTGTTATCTATGGCTGACTTCACGCTCCAACTCTTTCACGCCGCCGATCAAGAGGGCAATATCTCTGCCCTAGACGACGCGCCTCGCTTCTCAGCGGTTTTAAATGCCCTTAAAAACCAAGATATTGATGCTGACGGGGTAGCTGGCTTTGCCAACACCCTGATTTTGTCCTCTGGGGATGCGTACATTCCTGGGGTATTTTTCAATGCCAGTACCCCAGCCTTTGGCGGGGCGGGTCGGGGCGATATTTTAATTCAAAATCTATTGGGTTTTCAGGCGATCGCCTTTGGCAACCACGAATTTGACCAGGGTACAACCCTGGTGCGCGATCTGATCGCTGGGGATGACACCTTTGCGGGCACGGCCTTTCCCTACCTAAGCAGCAACCTCGACTTCAGCACTGACGCCAACCTGGCTGGCCTGGTGGTGCCCGATGCTGAGGCTCCGGTGGCCAACAGCATTGCCGCCTCTACGGTGATCGAGGTCAACGGCGAGAGCATCGGCGTTGTCGGGGCCACTACCCCCACTATTAGTAACGTCAACGTGCGCATCTCTAGCCCTGGGAATGTGACAGTGCTGCCCCAGCCCTTTGACGGCAACCCGACGTCAGAACAGCTCGATGCCCTGGCGGCAGAGATTCAGGCCGATGTCGATGCCCTGCTGGCCGCTAACCCCGACATTAATAAGGTAGTGCTGCTAGCTCATATGCAGCAGCTGACCATTGAGCAAGAGCTGGCCCAGCGGCTGTCTAACGTAGACATTATTGTGGCCGGTGGCTCTAACACCCGCTTACTAGATGAGACCGATCGCCTCCGGGCTGGGGATACCAATCAAGGTGTGTATCCCATCGTCCAAACCGGCGCGGATGGTAACCCCGTGGCCGTGGTTAACACCGACGGCAACTACAAGTATGTAGGCCGGTTGGTGATCGACTTTGACGAAAATGGTGTGCTGCTGCCTGAGAGCTACGACCCCACCATCAGCGGGGCCTACGCTACCGATGACGAAGGTGTAGCAGCAGTGAGTGGCGGAGGGCTGGCCGACCCTGCGATCATAGCCATTACCGAGGCTCTGCGAGAGATCATCATTGCCACTGAGAGCAATGTGTTTGGAGTTAGCGATGTCTTTTTAGAAGGTCGCCGTGGCGCAGTGCGTACTGAGGAAACTAACCTGGGCAACCTGACTGCCGACGCTAACCTGGCGGTAGCTAGAGAGGTTGACACCACCACGGTAATTTCCCTCAAGAATGGCGGCGGCATTCGCAACCCCATTGGGCAAATTATTGTGCCCGCTGGGGGCACTGGCGATGCTGAGCTATTGCCCAATGAGGAGATTTTTGGGGTGAAGCCCGCAGGCGGTATCTCTCAAACCGACATTGAAAACACCCTGCAATTTAACAATGACCTCTCGCTGATCACAGTCACCGCCGAAGAACTGCTGGCGCTGGTGGAAAACGGGGTTGCTGGTATCGCGGTGGATGACAGCGCTAGTCCTGGAGCATTTCCTCAGATTAGCGGATTTGCCTTTAGCTTTAATGCCACCGCCGAGCCGGGCAGCCGAGTTCGCTCCCTTGCGATTGAAGACGCCGAGGGCAACGATATCGACGTAGTGGTGCAAAACGGTGAGATTGTGGGCGACGCTAGCCGCACCTTCCGCATGGTGACCCTGAGCTTCTTAGCCGACGGCGGCGACGGCTACCCCTTTCCCACTGGCGAAACCGCTAATCGGGTAGATCTGGTGGATGAGACCGCTACTCCCACTGGCCGCGCCACCTTTGCGGCTGACTTCTCTGAACAAGATGCGCTGGCAGAATTTTTGCTGGCTAACTTTGATAGCCCAGACACCCCCTTTGGTGCTGAGGAGGTCGGGCGCGAGCTAGATACCCGGATTCAAAACCTGGCTTTCCGCAGTGACGGTGTGATTGATACGGCTGGCCCTGTTGATCCCACCCCTGTGGCGCCGTCGCTGCTGGTTCCCCTGGGCACCTATGAGACGGGTATCTTTGATGAGAGCGCCGCTGAAATCGTGGTTCACGACCCGGTCAGCCAGCGGCTGTTTGTGGTCAATGCCAGCATTCCAGCAGTAGACGTGCTGGATGTTAGCGACCCCAGCAACCCCACCAAGCTGTTTGAGCTTGACCCCTCTGAGTTTGGCTCTGGCGCTAACAGCGTGGCGATCGCCAATGGCATCGTCGCCGTAGCGGTTCAAGCTGAAGAAAAGACCGATCCCGGCAGCGTGGTGTTCTTTGACATCGACGGCAACTTCTTGAAGGCCGTCACCGTGGGGGCACTGCCTGACATGGTGACCTTTACCCCCGACGGCACTAAAGTGCTGGTGGCCAACGAAGGCGAACCCAACGATGATTACACCGTTGACCCCGAAGGCTCGATCAGCATCATTGATCTGTCTGGAGGCATCGAAAACCTCACCCAGGCCAATGTCACCACCGCTGACTTCACCGCCTTTAATGACCAGCGCGAGGCGCTGATTGCCTCTGGGGTGCGGATCTTTGGCCCCAACGCCATCGTTGCCCAAGATGTCGAGCCTGAGTACATTGTGGTCACCAGTGATTCGAGCACGGCCTACGTGGCGCTGCAAGAAAACAACGCCCTAGCGGTGGTGGATATCGCCTCTGGCTCTGTCACCGACATTCTGCCCCTGGGGTTTAAGCATCATTCGGTGGTGCCCCTCGATGCCAGCGATCGCGACGGTGGCATCAACATCACTGCCTACCCCAACCTGTTTGGCATGTACATGCCCGATGCGATCTCTCTCTACGAAGTCGGTGGCGAAACCTTTATTGTCACCGCCAACGAAGGGGATGCTCGCGACTACGATGGCTTCTCTGAAGAGGCGCGGGTTAAGGATTTGATGCTAGACCCAATCGCGTTTCCCAACGCGGCAGAACTTCAGGCCGACGAAGCGCTGGGTCGCCTCACCGTGACCACCACCCTGGGCGATGCCAACGGCGACGGGCTCTACGAAGAGCTATACGCCTTTGGTGGTCGCTCATTCTCGATTTTCGATACCCAGGGCAACCTGGTCTACGACAGCGGTGCAGAGTTTGAGCAGATCACTGCCGCGCTATTCCCTGGCGACTTCAACGCCAACAATGACGAAAACGGCACCTTCGACAACCGCAGCGACAACAAAGGGCCTGAGCCTGAGGGCGTTGCGATCGGCGAAATTGATGGGCGCACCTATGCCTTTATCGGCCTAGAGCGCTTTGGTGGCATCATCACCTATGACATCACTAGCCCCACAGAGGCGTTCTTTGTGGATTTCGTCAACAACCGCAACTTTGCAGGTGATGCTGAAGCCGGGACTGCTGGGGATCTAGGCCCTGAGGGGCTAGCCTTTATTTCTGCTGCTAACAGCCCCAACGGCAATCCCCTGCTGGTGGTGGGCAATGAGGTGAGCGGTACGACCACCGTGTTTGATGCCAGCGGGTTAGTCACGGCTGCACCCGAGGAGCCTACCCCCGAGGAATCGCTTTTCCTTGACCTGCGCGACCTCACCGGAGATGTGACTGCCTCCTTTACCGTCAATCGCGAGGCGGCTTTTGATAACTTTGTGGGCTTCTACCAGGTTACCGATATCAACGGCGGCATCGATCTTACCGGCGACGGCATGGCTGATGTAAATCCTGGTGAGTCGGGCTACACAAGCGCGGCCCTGGACGCTCGGGCGATGGATGTAGCTCTGACGACCCCCAATGGCAGCGAGTCGGTGTTTGAGTCGACTGTAGCGGGCGGCAGCCTCTACGCGCCCTTCCTGATTGCCAACGGCAATTTGAATAGCTTCAACTCGCGCGAAGTCTATTTTGCCTTTGGGGCAGCCAATGCCGATGGCGTTGAGCACATCCGCTTTGCCAACGGGGCCATTGAGTTTGAGGATCTGTTTGGCGGCGGCGACAATGACTTCAACGACGTGGTCGTGGAGTTTGCGGTAGTCGCTTAAGCTCTGGAAACGTCGGGAGTTGACCTTGTGTAGGGCAACTCCCGGCGATGGGAAGATTTCTAACCATTGCGATCGCAGGTCCAGTCACTGGGCCTGCTTTTTTAAATCCGTGGATTGCAGTTGCCGAGCCTGCGATCGCAACCCTAAACCTAGACTTCTACCAGGTTAAGCCGAGGTCAAGTACTGTTAACGCTAAGGCTGGCCCTGAGCTGGGGAATTTAAGCCTCGCATGAAATACCCCGCCCCATACATCTGTCTCACTTGAGACTCCCTGCACAGCGACCCTTTCAAGACTTTTCTACACCACTCAGGATAGGCGGCTGTGGATGCGGTGCGATCGCCCCCCAGTAGCTACCAGGTGGGGTCTACGTATAGATTAATGACTAGCTTCTCCTGCCCCGGCGGCACCGCCGTAATACAGGCGCAAATGGGGTCTGCCTGTCCCTCTAGCTCGACCTCGCAGGCGTGGCATGACCCCATCAGGCAGCCGGTCGGGATGCTCACCCCGGCGCGGTCGGCTACGGCCAGCAGCGGCTCTCCGACTTCGGCCTCGACCGTCACGCCATCGGGCAGAAACTGAATTGATACGCTCATGGCAATAGGTACGGGGCAATGGGTACGGGCGAACGACCGTTCGCCCCTGCGGTTCCACTGGGCGGTTGGGGGCAGATCTCTCTAGGCCTTGACTCTGGCCTGCTTGAGCATGGCCACCAGGGTGTGGTGGGCGTCTTCGGCCCCCTCTAGGGTGTGGTCAAAGGGCACTCGCACCGAAGCCGGTGCGCCGTCTACGGTCACCGCCAGGGTCATGCCCTCAGGGTCAACCGCTTGCATCACGGCGGCGGTGGCGGTGGGCTGGTTGCCGTAGGCGGTGGCGTACAGCAGCACCGCTGCGGCGTGGTCGTCGTTCATGTGCTTGCAGAGGCGATCGCTCACCGCTGGGGTAATTGGCTCAGCCATAAAAAATCTCGTAGACTACGTCAACACTGGCTATTGGTTACAGCTGTTATGATACCGCCCCTGCCCCCCTGCTCAGAACATCCCTGGCCTTCGGGCCATGTTTTTCAAAGCCCAGGGGCGCACCTTACCTACCGGGTGGTTGGCCCCTGCTGCCGCCTGTTTGATCGCGAGCAGTTGCCCTGGCCCTGCTGCCGCATTCAGTGGCGGGGCAAAGAACCCAGCTGGCGGCGCGTGGGCAATCGGTTTGTGCCAGACATGGCCACCCGCAAATCGCCTTCCTACTGCGTTGCAATTGTTGGCCAGGGCGATGGCGCTCAGGCCTTTGTCACCACCCTCTACACCGCCAAGCTCGACCGCGACACCCGGTCTTGGTGGCATGCCCGGATCCCCGTGGGCGAGAGCAAAGCTGCTGAATGACCCAGAGTGAGAAAGTTTGTAACGAAATAGACATCTGGATTGCCGATTCGCAGTAGTCTGGTGCTCAACGCTGTGATGTTGCTCTTGAGGTAGGAAATCCTATGCCAGCTGCCTTTTTACCCTCGATTTTAGTTCCTTTGGTGGGCCTTGTTTTTCCCGCCGTGGCCATGGCCTTTTTGTTCCTTTACATCGAGCGAGATGACGCTGCCTAGCGCCTAGTTAGAGAAAGCTAAGGCACTGTGTCGGCTCTAGGAAGTCGGCTCCAGGAAATGTAGGCTCTAGGTAAAGAAGACCAAGACGTTTGTGATTCAAGCCCATTCCGCCGAACTGCTTGAGGCCCCCAAGCAAGACTTCAAGCAAGATATTCGGGCCTACTTTGACCATATTGCCCCCGAGCTAGATCGCTGGAGTCGTCGCAACCGCTACTACTACAACGATCTAGCTCGGCTTCATCAATTCATTATTCCCCCCGGCTGCCGGGTGCTAGAAATTGGCTGCGGCACCGGCGACCTGCTGAATGCCACGGCCCCAGCGGTGGGGGTCGGCATAGACTTTGCTCCGGCGGTGGTGGCGATCGCCCGCCAGAAGCACCCCGACTTGTGTTTCTATACCCTTGATGCCGAGGCCCTAGAGCCAGGTGATCTGGCTCTGGGGCACCGCCAGTTTGACTACATTGTGCTCTCGGGGTCGCTGGGCTATCTGGGCGATATTCAGGCCGTGCTGCAGCGGCTTCAGCCCTTTTGCCAGCCCCACACCCGCCTGATTTTGACCTTTCACAACTACCTGTGGGAGCCGCTGCTGGGGCTGGCCGAGCGCCTGGGCCAGCGCCGCCCCCAGCCGCCCCAAAACTGGCTGAGTATGGATGACGTGGCCAACCTGCTCACCGTCACCGGCTACCGCCCCCTGAAGCGGGGCAGTCGATTTTTGTGGCCCAAGTACCTGCCTGGGGTAGCGGGGTTGATCAACCGCTACCTAGCACCGCTGCCCCTGGTCAGGCACCTGTGCCTGACCACATTTATGGTTGCCCGCCCCCAGGCCACTCCGGCGGTGGCGGCGCCCACCTGCTCAGTCGTCATCCCCGCCCGCAATGAAGCGGGTAACATTGCGGCCGCCGTAGCCCGGCTACCCCAGCTGGGTGCCCATACCGAGGTGATTTTTGTCGAAGGCCACTCCCACGACCATACCTGGGAGACGATTCAAAATCTGGTGCAGACCTACCGGGGGCCGTTTACCCTCAAGGCATTTCAGCAGCGGGGCCGGGGCAAAGCCGATGCGGTGCGGCTGGGGTTTGACCAGGCCAGCGGCGATATTCTCATGATTCTCGATGCCGATTTAACCGTGCCCCCCGAAGATTTACCCCACTTTGTAGAGGTCTTGGCCTCGGGGAACGGCGAATTTGCCAACGGCTCGCGGCTGGTCTATCCCCGGTCAAAAATGGCGATGCCCTGGCTAAATACCGTAGCCAACAAGATTTTTGCCCTGCTGTTTTCGTTTTTGCTAGAGCAGCCCCTCAAAGACACCCTCTGCGGCACCAAGGTGCTGTGGCGACGCGACTACGATCGCCTGGCCGCCGGGCGCAGCTACTTTGGCGACTTTGACCCATTTGGCGATTTTGACCTGTTGTTTGGGGCAGCCAAGCTGCATCTACACATTGTCGAGGTGCCGATTCGCTATCAGCCGCGCACCTACGGCAGCTCAAACATTGCCCACTTCAAAGAAGGGCTGATTTTGCTGAAGATGTGTCTTTACGCCTCCCGCAAGCTCAAATTTTGGTAAGTAGGCCATTGGTCTCCAGCCTGCCGGGGGCGAGGCCAGAGCCATGGCGGTGATGGCCATACCAAGTCCAGATCGGGATCGGTAGCTCTTCCGCAGACAGAACTCCACGGCTGGACTTGGACGAGGTTTAGATCGGCCTAAAACGCATAGTTGATAGTGGCCGTCAACTCGGTGTCGGTGTTGCCAGGCTTAAACAGCACATTTAGGTTAACGTCTACTACCAGGTTGCGGGCTACGCCAATGTCAATGCCGCCGGTAATTAGGGGATCAACCCTAGAACTGCCTTCGGCGTTGTAGGCGACGCCGGCGCCGGCGTAGGGGTAGAAGCCGTCGCTAATGCCAATATCTACAGAGATGGGCAGCCGCAGCTCGGTGTCATTGCCAAACAACACCGAGGGTCGTGCAGACAGGGTGGCGGCACTGCCGATTTCTAAAAATTTGGCTTTAGAATCAATCACAAAGGATGTGGGGTCATTAAAGCCAGCCCGTACTCCAGCGCCAATGTAGTAGTCGGGGGGCTGCTGAGCCTGAGCCTTGGGAGCCACGCCAACAGTCGCGCCCAGGGCAATTATGCCCAGAGCAATTGCCCCTGGGGTGAGGACGGGTAAACGAGCAATGTTCAGTTTCATGGGTATTCCTTTGGGTATTCCTTATCGATAACGAACAGATAACGCGATAGATAACGCGATAGATAGCGAGTTCATTACAGTCAGCTGCGCCTGTAACTTGGTATACATCAAGTAAATCAAATTCCCAGCAAGATTTTAGGAAATAGGGCAGATTTTAGTGAAATTTTTGTGTTTCCCTCTGGCTGATCGGGGGGGACTATAGGCTCAGGCAGGCGATCGCAGGCTTAGCTACGTTGAGCACAGACCTGAAAAAGTGCAGCGCGATCGCGTCCTAAAGGTCTCTTAAATCCCCGACGGTGCGCCCCGTCGTTTCGTCAATCCCTTAGCACATTAGAATAGTGACGCCCCCCCAGAGTGCCAGCCGCGTGCTAGACCTAGCCGAACTCTTTCCCTTTCCCCTCGACGATTTTCAGCATCAGGCGGCAGCTGCCCTCGACGCCGACAAATCTGTGGTGGTGTGCGCCCCCACCGGCTCGGGCAAAACCCTGATTGGCGAATACGCCATCTACCGGGCCATGGCCCACGGCAAGCGGGTATTTTACACCACCCCCCTGAAGGCGCTTTCTAACCAAAAGCTGCGCGACTTTCGCGATCAGTTTGGCTACGACAATGTGGGTTTGCTGACCGGCGATCTCTCCATCAACCGCGATGCCTCGGTTGTGGTGATGACCACCGAAATCTTTCGCAACATGCTCTACGGCACCCGCATTGGCGAAACCGGCACCACCCTGCAACAGGTCGAAGCCGTGGTGCTCGACGAGTGCCACTACATGAACGATCGCCAGCGCGGCACCGTGTGGGAAGAGTCGATTATTTACTGCCCGCCCGAAATTCAGCTGCTGGCCCTCTCCGCCACGGTAGAAAATTCGGGCCAGCTGACCGACTGGCTGCAAAAGGTGCACGGCCCCACGGAGCTAATTTACTCTGACTTTCGCCCGGTGCCGCTCCAGTTTCACTACTGCACCGGCAAGCGCCTGGTGCCCCTGCTCGATACCTCCCAAAAGGCAATCAACCCCCAGCTCAAAAAGCAGCGCGCCCCCCAGCGCCAGCCCGGTCGGCGGGGCGGCGGGCGAGTGAGCCTGCCCTTTGTCATGGGGCAGCTGCAAGAGCGCGATATGCTGCCCGCCATCTACTTTATTTTTAGCCGCCGGGGCTGCGACAAATCGGTGGATGAGGTCAGCCACATGTCGCTGGTGAGTGAAGCCGAAGCCGACGAACTCAAGCTCCGCATTGATACCTTTCTCGCCTACAACCCAGATGCCGGGCGGGCAGGCCAGGTGGGGCCGCTGTATCGGGGCATTGCCGCCCACCACGCGGGCATTTTGCCCCTGTGGAAGGGGCTGGTGGAAGAACTGTTTCAGGCCGGATTGATCAAGGTGGTGTTTGCCACCGAGACCCTGGCCGCAGGCATCAACATGCCCGCCCGCACCACGGTGATCGCCAGCCTGTCAAAGCGCACCGACCTGGGCCACCGGCTGCTGACCTCCTCCGAGTTCCTGCAAATGGCGGGGCGGGCGGGGCGGCGCGGCATGGATGAGCAGGGCCATGTAGTCACCGTCGAAAGCCCCTTTGAGGGGTCGCGGGAGGCGGTGCACCTGGCCACCTCGGGGGCCGACCCGCTGGTGAGCCAGTTTACCCCCGGCTACGGCATGGTGCTCAACCTGCTGCAAACCCACAGTCTAAATGAAGCCAAGGATTTGATCGAGCGCAGCTTTGGCCAGTATTTGGCCACCCTGCACCTGGTGCCCCAGCAGCAGGAAATCGACCGCCTAGAGGGGGCGATCGCCCATCAGCAGGCCCAGCTTGCCGCCTTTGACGAAGCGCTACTGGCCGAATACGCCAAGCTCAAAGAACGCCTCAAGGAAGAGCGCAGACTGCTCAAAACCCTCCAGCAGCAGGCCGCCCATGTGCTGGCCGACGACGTAGGCAAGATGGTGCCCTTTGCGATCGCCGGCACCCTGCTCTCCCTCAAGGGCAAGCATCTGCCCGTGGGCGACCCCGTCCCAGCGGTGCTGGTCACCAAGGTGCAGGGGTCGGGGCAGTTTCCCTACCTGGTGTGCCTGACTAAAACCAACCAGTGGTGTGTGGTCACCGCCGCCGACGTGGTCGGCCTCCACGCCGATATTCCCCGGTTGCAGTCGGTCGACACCCTAGCCCCGCCGACGGAGCTGGTGCCCAGCCCAGGCAAGCGCTGCCGGGGCGATGACTATACGGCGGCGATCGCCGCCACCATGGCCACACCGCCCGCCCTCGAAATGCTGGCCCCCGAGGTGCAAGACCAGCTCGACCGCATGCGCGATGTGGAGCACACCCTGGCCACCCATCCCGCCAGCCAGTGGGAGAACACCAATGGTCTGCTCAAGCGTCAGAAGCGGCTGCGGGATCTGGAGGACGAACGGCGCGATCGCCAGCAAAAACTCGCCCAGTACACGGGCCGCTACTGGCAAGAATTTCTCAACATCATGGATGTGCTCAAGCACTTCAATGGCCTCGAAGACGACCGCCCCACCGAGTTGGGCGAGATGGCCGCCGCCATTCGCGGCGATAACGAGCTGTGGCTGGCCCTGGCCCTGGAGTCGGGCGAGTTTGACCACCTCGATGCCGCCCAACTGGCCGCCGCCTGCGCCGCCCTCGTCACCGAAAACTCTCGCCCCGATAGCTGGTGCCGCTACAAGCTCTCTGGCCGGGTAGAAGAAACCTTAGGCGGTCTGCATACCCTGCGCCGCCAGATCTACCAGCAGCAGCACCGCCGCCACATTACCGCCCCCCTCTGGCTAGAGTACGACCTGGTGGGCATGGTCGAACAGTGGGCGCTACAGGTCGATTGGGTCACCCTGTGCGAAAACACCAGCCTTGATGAAGGCGATATTGTGCGGATTTTGCGGCGCACCCTCGATGTGCTGTCGCAGATACCCCACGTGCCCTACATCAGCGACAGTCTCCGCACCGCCGCCCGCGAGGCCAAAGAGCTAATGAACCGCTTCCCCGTCAACGAAGAGATTGGCTAAGACAGCCTATCTCTCTCCAGCGGCAGATGACAGCAGGTCATAATTTCCTCAACTATAGGAGAGAGAAATGTTCATAGAGCACAACTCTGTGACTCATTGCTCTTTGCAAGCTTTTAGATTCGTTTTCTAGTTTATGAAATTTTTCACAACAGCAATGCTGTTAACCCTCGGCATCGGGGCTACGTTCCCTGCCCTGGCGGAGATTATACCGATTCAGTCACTGCGTCAGCAGGAGGGCATTACCATTTCGGGTACCGTCGGCATGGTGGTGGGCAATAGCTTTACGCTCAGCGACGGCAGCGGCGAAATTATTGTCGATGCTGGCCCCCGCTGGTATCAAGACATCACCGTCACCCCAGGGGAGCAGGTTACGGTTGTGGGTGAGTACGACAACGGCGATCTAGACGCCTCTCGCATTACCCGCGCCAATGGCGAAGTCATCACCATTCGCAATAGCCCCGGTCGGCCCCCCTGGGCAGGCGGCCCCAACCGTCCACAGCGGTGGTAAAACACTAGCGACCCCGTAGTCAGTCATAGTCATTCAGCCAGACCCCATGCTTCCCCTAGATGAGCTCATCTAGGGGAAGCATGGGGTATTCTGCCGTAACTACCAGGCTGATGGTTGTCGCGCTGCCCTTGACCGCAACCTGGCTCCACACCTGAGTGCCTTATATGAAAAAAGGCACTCAGGTGTGGAGCAGCATCGTCAAAAATACTAAATAGTACCCGCTCGGGTACTGTTTAGTTGGCGAACGATTGATTTACATTTTGTATGTCAACCCGTTCAACGAGTTAAAAAAATGACGATTATTTCTACATTTGAAGTACTACTCAAGCCTCAGCTACCGCCAGCAACTCAGCTGCCGCCGGGTTTCACTACTGTGCAAAATCTAGGTCGCAATCTTATTCAAGGTTACTTTCTCACTATCTCTAACATCAATGCCTTCGATCTGGTGCTATCTTTGGTTTTTACAACTCGCCTCCCTGCCGGGGTGACCTTAGATAAAATCATTACTTTTTCTGACACTTCTGGCATTAACACTGGTGGTTCTCTAGAGCCAGTCGGCGCCGGCAATAAGTTCAGATTTTCTCCACTTATTCTCCCAGTTGATGCCACAGCGCTGTTCATCTTGCAGCCCAGCCCCACTGATCAGGCCCTCGTCGATCTAGATATTGAGGCTCGCGGCTTTGTGGAGGTGCAGCTGTCTTCATTGGCAGGCAATCTACCCCCAGGGGCACAGATTCAGGTGACAGCAGAACAGCGCGGTACTTTCTTCGGCGATGCAACAGCCCCAAATATTGTCGACAGGGCACTTGATCAAATTGTCTACGGTCTCACTGTTCAAAATGGTGGCCTGATTACCCTTAATTAGGAGAGCCATGGGCTATTCAACCTTTAGAAATATTTTTTAAGGGTTTTTTTGAGAAATAAGATACCCACTGGTAGGGGCGCAGGCCTGCGCCCTTGAGGGGAATCAAAATTCTTAGGTATTTTCGTTGTCAGAATTATCCTAAAGATTGTCTTAGTCGATTTAGGGGTTGGGGGCATAGGCTAACCCACCCCTACCCCTTCTAGGGATAGGACGGTGAGGCTACCTTTCCAAGGGCTTTTCTTATCCCGAACCCAGGTAAAGTAGGAAATCCTAAATATTCGTTTAAAAGGCCATGACCTAGCACAACGGTCGCTGCTGTGAAAGTCGTCTTTAAGAAGTAGAGTGCCGCTATGTCTCCAGTTTTTAGATTTTCCCCAGCGAGCTATAGCTGGGTGGCAATTCACCCTGAGCCTAAGGGGATTATTCAGTTTATTGGCGGCGCTTTTTTTGGCACCTTCCCAACTGTTTTCTATCGTTACTTCTTGCAAACATTGTTCGAGGAAGGCTATACCATTATTGCGCTACCTTTTAGGTTTAGCTTCCGCCACTGGTCGACTGCGATTGATTTACTCAAAGAGCAAGAGATTTTACAGGGCGAACTGACAGAGAGAGCCGCTCGCCTAGGCTATAAAAATCAGATATATCAAGAAAAGACGAGCTACTTTTGGCTGGGGCATAGCCTAGGTTGTAAATATATTGCGCTACTCGAATTTTTGAGCGGCCCAAAATGGCAGCAGATTGCAGAGTTCTGCATTGAACCCAGTACTTACCGGCAGGTGGAAGCTATTTTGGCCAGAGCCGACCTAAAGGATGCCTCTATTTTGGGTCAGCCGTCTTTGCTGGTAGCGCCTGATATTAGCGATACAGAGAGCGCTATTCCACTGCGAAGGGTCGCCCGCTTGCTCGACCGCGTTGGCCTTGGGGTAAAGCCCACCAGAGCCCAAACCAAATGTTTTGTTGAGCGCAGTGGTTTATTTAACCTGACTGCCCTGATTTCCTTTGATAAAGATACGCTGGCGGGCAGCGAGACTGATGAGTTTAAATCTCAAACAATCCAAGAAAACAGCGATGTGCTGCTGCTGCTCAAGCAGCTAAAGCAGAGAAGGTTTCCACTGTTGAGTGAGGAGTTAAAGGGCAAACATCTGGAGCCTGTCGGCGTGAGGGTGGGTGAGTTTATAGTCGATCTAAACCCGCTGGACAAATTTATTCAGCCGCTCAAACGTAGACGGCTTGAGGGCTTGACGATTGAGCTGCTAGATGAACTGAGGCTGCGGCAGAGCCAACTGGAGAGTGATCTAGCAGATAGCGGCCATGGCACTCTAGCCATAGCGCGATCGCCTGAACCTGTTGAGGCTAGCCCGCCAGGGCTTCAGCAATAACTTTGGGAAATAACTTTAGGGCTAACAGCAAATCTGGTTGGCATCATCACCTTAGGCAACTTCTGGAAAATAGTTTCCCAATGGTGGGCAGTGCCCACCCTACAACGGCTATAGTCGCTAGATTAAAGCTGGTGTCTTCTTTCCTAGAAATCTTCTTATCTATGGGTGCTCTGGGTGGGGATCCAGGCAGCCCAATCTCTTCCTTTCTGTAGCGCTTGATCCTTCCGATGGGCGACGTGGCTGGCCGCTCTCGACTGCTAGAACGTTAATCAGTGCCACGGTTGCCAGCATTGGGCCAGCCCAGCATTGAGCTAGCAGAGAGGAAGAATCCATGACTATTTTGAAATCTATTCGACGCGGGGTGATTGCCCTGTGCCTAGGGGTGGTTTTGTTTACCACCAGTGCCTGTAGTAGTGCCACCGAGGTGAGCACAGCCCCCAGCCTAGCGCCGGCCTATAGCCAGCTAGAGCGGGGCGATACCGCCAGCGGCGAAAGCTACGGGCGGTGGGTCATGCAAACCGCCAAAGGGTTGGTAAGTGATGCCTTTGTGCGCGACAACGATAAGCTCGGTGTTGTGATCGCGCCTGAGGTCAAGCCCCAGGAGGTCAAGACCCTGGCCCAGTCTCTGGTGCAGGGATTCCACAAAAAATTTCCCAATCGTGACCTGAGCGTTTTGGTCTATGCCCCTGACAAGGAGCTAATTTTAACCGCCAATTACGACGACACGACCCGCCAGGTTGAGTACCGCTAGGATAAACCCTGGCTCATATAACCTTGGCCTAACCCACCCTGGCCCAGTAATCCTGGCTAAGTGATCCTGGCCCCGCTAACCCTGTAGGAGACTAACGTGATGACTAGCAGCAACGACTATAAACGCCAGATTATGAATGACCTGGCCGGTGGCAATGTCGAGAACATTGACAGCAAAGCCACCCAGCCCGAGAAAGAATACGCCAACTTTGACGATTTTGCCAACCGCTCTTCTCGTGATGAGCGCCGCGAAATGATCGGGCGCGGGTTTCACCCCGATCGCATTGCTCCCAGCACCATGGAGCCAGAACTGCGCCAGGCGATCGCCCAGGTTAAGCCCCGAGAGCGCGACGATGTGGCCCGCGACCTGTTTAAGCATCTCAAAGGGCGCGGTCTGAGCGATCGCGATCTAGAGAAGCAGCTGAGTCTGTCTACCCACCACGCCAGCCGCATGAATGAGGATGACGTGACTAAGCTGGCGGCTTTTACCTACCACAGCCACCCCGACATCTTTCAGGATGTGCTGGCCGATCAGCCGGCGATTATGAAGTTCTTTAGCAACCCGCTGGTGGGGGCGGCGGTGGGGGCGATCGCCGCCAAGTGGTTTGGCAAGCGCTAGGCGCTGCTTGTTTGCTTAAAGACAGCCACCTAGGGCAAAGCAACCGCATCCACTACGGGGCTTTGCCCACCCTAGGCAACTTCTGGGAAATAGTTTCCCAATGGTGGGCAATGCCCACCCTACAACGGCTATAGTCGCTGGATCAAAACTGGTATCTTCTTTCCTAGAAATCTCCCTATTAAAGAGGGGTTCAGACCGGTTGGTCTGAACCCCTCTTTTGCTTAACTACAGTTGCTTAGCTGTTGGTGCTTAGCTAAAGCTGGTCTAGATGACCAAACCCTAGTAACCGCCGCCGCCGCCGCCGCGAGAGAAGCTGTCGCCGCCGCCGCCGCCACGACGACCGCCGCCGCCACCGCCAAAGCTGCCGCCGCCACCGCTACGATCTTCGCGGGGCTTAGCTTTGTTGACTTTAAGGTCGCGACCCATCCACTCTGCGCCGTCGAGGGCTTCGATAGCTGCAGTCTCTTCAGCATCAGCCGCCATTTCGACGAAACCAAAACCGCGCATGCGGCCGGTCTCACGATCAGTGGGAAGCTGGACGCGCTTAACGGAGCCGTACTCTGCAAACACAGAGGTCAGGTCTTCGCTAGTGACGTCATAGGACAGGTTGCCTACATAGATTGACATATTGTCTTTTCTCCAAAAATTAAAGGATGTGTAGAGCAAAATTTCGGAGAGAAGTCTGTTGTCAATGGAAAAACGGAAAAACTCGTTAGTACTAGAAACAATTCTGCTAACCGATCTCTATATCTCTGGAGATACCCTAGCATGTTTGAAAAGCTGGTGCGACCTGGGAGTGCAAAATAGCGCTGGGCAACTTGCCCAAGGCGGTCTAGGCCCCTTCAGCAGAGGCATTAGCGTGGTCAAATCGCTTTTGTAAAGTTTTGTATCTTAAGCCTCCTGCCCCCTCTCACAGGTGGGCAGGGCCTGGGCCGCACTTGTCTACCCTAGGGGAGGCCGACCCTGGCACCATCGCCGTGGGAGAATGGGTTCTTAGCCAAGATTTATTAGCCGAGATTTAACCTATGCCCGCTGCCTATATTGAAAACGAAACCGAATTTGATGCGCTTTTAGAGGTCGAGTCAGTCTTTGTAATGGACTGCACCGCAGCCTGGTGCGGCCCCTGCAAGCTGGTGGCCCCTTTGATGGATCAGCTGGCCGACGAGTACGGCGATCGCGTCAAAGTCTTTAAGCTCGACCTCGACGCCAACCAGGCGGTGGCGAAGCGCTACGGCATTCGCAGCATTCCGGCGGTGATGTTCTTTCAGCAGGGCGACGTGGCAGAAACCCTGGTGGGCGTCAAAAAGTATGACGAGTACACCGACACCCTGGGCAAGTATCTGGGCGAGGGTGCTGATGGGTAGCGCACCATCCCTGCTAACCGCCCCCGCTAGATAACCCCTAGAGATGCTCGCTTTACCAAAGCCCAGAGGTCGCCACCGTTAGGTCTGGCAGAGTCGCTTCCCCAGAGAGGGTTAGGGGCGCATCGAGAGTTTCTGGCTCCCGGTCAGAGCGATAGATCTCGACCTGACGATCTTGTACGTTGATCAGCCAGCCCAGCCGACAGCCGTTGGCCTGGTATTCTGCCAGCTTGGCCTGGAGGGGCCGGAGGCGATCGCTCTTAGAGCGCAGCTCGATCACAAAGTCGGGGCACAGGGGCGGAAAGGAGTCTTGCTCGGCCAGGGTGAGGGCGTGCCATCGTTCTAGGCTGACCCAGGCCACATCGGGGGAGCGCTCGGCCCCGTTGGGCAGGCGAAAGATAGTGGATGAGTCAAACACGACCCCCAGCTTGCTGCGGCGGTTCCAGAGGGTAATGTCTGTAGTCAGGTCGCTGTTGCGGCGGCCTGTGGTTCCTCCTGTGGGGGGCATAAGCACCAGTTCTCCGGTGGCGGTTAGCTCTAAACGCAGGTCGCGGTTGGCCAGGGCCAGTTGCTCAAACTGCTCATGGGTGAGGCGAATCACCGAGCTGAGATCGAGGGTAAGGGCAGTCATAGGCAAGCCTGAGCGCATACCCCATTATGGAGCATTCCTTAGGGGGTCAAAGATCTAGGCAGAACGGCCCCGCCCCCGTAGACTGAGGACAACCGAGTGATCCAACAGCAGGGCAGGCAACATGGAAATTCTTTTTGTGGCGGCGGAAGCGGCTCCCCTGGCTAAGGTCGGCGGTATGGGCGACGTGGTGGGCTCACTGCCTAAGGTGCTGCGCAGCATGGGGCACGACGTGCGTATCTTTATGCCCTACTACGGTTTTTTGCCTGACAAGGTAGACATTTCTGCGGAGCCGGTGTGGCAGGGCACCGCTATGTTTAACGACTTCGCGGTCTACGAGACCACCCTGCCCGGCTCTGACGTGCCGGTCTATCTCCTTGGTCACCCCGCCTTTGACCCCCGCAAGGTCTACGGCGGCGACGATGAGGCCTGGCGGTTTACCTTCTTTGCCAACGGCGCGGCTGAGTTTGCCTGGAACTACTGGAAGCCCCAGATCATCCACTGCCACGACTGGCACACGGGCATGATTCCGGTGTGGATGCAACAGTCGCCCGACATCCGCACGGTGTTTACGATTCACAATCTGGCCTACCAGGGGCCGTGGCGCTGGGAGCTAGAGCGCATCACCTGGTGCCCTTGGTATATGCAGGGGAACAACACCATGGCGGCGGCGGTGCAGTCTGCCGATCGCGTCAACACGGTGTCGCCCACCTACGCCCAGCAGATCAAAACCCCCGACTACGGTGAAGATCTGGAGGGGCTGCTGTCGTTTATCAGCGGCAAGCTGACGGGCATTCTCAACGGTATTGATGTCGAGTCTTACGACCCCGCCACCGACAAATACATCGCCAAAAACTTTACCCCCGACAGCCTTGAAAACCGCCGCGTCAACAAGGTGGCGATTCAAGAAGAGCTGGGGCTAGAGGTGAATTCTAAAGCCTTTGTGGTGGGTCTGGTGGGCCGCCTAGTAGAGCAAAAGGGGCTAGATCTAATTCTGCAAATTTTGGATCGGTTTTTGTCGTACACCGACGCCCAGTTTATTTTGCTGGGCACGGGCGATCGCTACTACGAAACCCAGCTCTGGCAGATGGCCAGCCGCTACCGGGGCCGCATGGCCACCTACCTGCTCTATAGCGAGGGGCTGGGTCGCCGCATCTACGCCGGGGCCGACGCCTTTCTCATGCCCTCGCGGTTTGAGCCCTGCGGCATTAGCCAGATGATCGCCATGCGCTACGGCTGCATTCCGGTGGTGCGGCGCACGGGCGGCCTGGTGGATACGGTGCAGCACCACGACCCCGAGCACCAGGCCGGTACTGGCTACTGCTTTGACCGCTACGAGCCGCTCGACCTGTTTACCTGCCTAATTCGCGCCTGGGAGGGCTACCACTTTAAGGATGCCTGGCGGGCCTTGCAGCGACGGGCCATGGGCCAAGACTTTAGCTGGGACAAATCGGCGGTGGATTACGTCAAGCTCTACAGCGAAATGCTGGGGCTAGACTACCGAGATCAGCTGCCTAAGCCCGAGCTGGCCCCGGCATTGGCCAGCCCAGTCACCCAGGCCTCCCCGCCATCGTCACGGTCTAATCAGTCGCCGCCGTCTAAATAGGCTGGGGACGCGATCTCCGGTGGGGCAACACCGCTATCTGTCATCCGTGAGCTTTCCGGGGCAAGGGACTGTGGCAGATTAGTTGTTTCTATTGCGTGAGGCACCTATGAGCGAGGGTAACGGTTTGGCGATGGGCGAGCTAAAAGCCCCCAAACGCCGCCACATTGTGCTTGCCTCCCACCCCAGCCGCAGCGGGCTAAAGGGTGGC
The DNA here is from genome assembly GCA_003241845.1 of Shackletoniella antarctica. Classification (GTDB taxonomy): domain Bacteria; phylum Cyanobacteriota; class Cyanobacteriia; order Phormidesmidales; family Phormidesmidaceae; genus Nodosilinea; species Nodosilinea antarctica. Next base: position 50,955 of record QBMN01000006.1, read on the forward strand.
CCGGTGCAGTGGGGCCATGGCGACCCGGCCCAGCGGGGGGCGATCGTGGCGACGGTGACCGACCCCAACCACCGCAACGCCATTGGCACCCATTCTGGCTCCTACTCGGTGTATCGCGCCCTGGCAGTGGCCAGCGGCGTGCTGGATCCTGACCACAAGCCCGACTTCACCAATACTGCGCCCACCATTGCCATTGGCCCCCACCCCAGCTGGGCCGACCCTGAGAAAATTGTCTCGCTAGATCCCTTCGGGGCGCTGGTGGGCGAGGTGTATGCCTCCCTTTTGACCGAGGGCATTGACCTGCGCCCCACGATCGCCGTTACCCGCGCCCACATTCAAATGCCGGAGCTGCTGGAGGCGGTGCGCCAGGGGCGGATTAAAGAAGACGGCGAGATTGTCAAACCCGGCGGCGACCTGGTGGTGACCAAGGCGGCGGTGGAGCCGGTGTGGCATCTGCCGGGGGTAGCCCAGCGCCTGGGGGTGAGCGAAGATGACCTGCGCTACGCCCTGTTTGAACAGACCGGGGGCATGTTTCCAGAGCTGGTGACGCGCCCCGATGTGAAGGTGTTTTTGCCCCCCATCGGCGGCATCACGGTCTACATCATTGGCGATCTGGCGACGATTACCGACCCGGCCCGGCCCCTGGCGGTGCGGGTACACGACGAGTGCAACGGCTCTGACGTGTTTGGCTCTGACATTTGCACCTGCCGCCCCTACCTGGTGCATGGCCTTGAAGAATGCATCGCCACGGCCCAGCAGGGGGGCGCGGGTCTGATTGTCTACTTTCGCAAGGAGGGGCGCGCCCTGGGGGAAGTGACCAAATTTTTGGTCTACAACGCCCGCAAGCGGCAGGTGGGGGGCGATCGCGCCGATGCCTACTTTGCCCGCACCGAGTGCGTCGCCGGGGTGCAAGACGTGCGCTTTCAAGAGCTGATGCCCGACGTGCTGCACTGGCTGGGGGTGACCCGCATTGATCGCTTTGTGTCGATGAGCGACATGAAGTATAACGCCCTGGTGCGATCGGGCATTGAGATTGTCGAGCGGGTGCCGATCCCCGACGAGCTGGTGCCCCCAGACGCGCGGGTGGAGATCGAGGCGAAGAAGGCGGCGGGCTATTACACTGACCAGGTGGCCCCGACGGAGGAAGATTTGGCCCAGATCAAGGGGCGGGGTTTGGAGCAATCGTGATGGCTTCTGGCAACAGTGGGATGGTGGGCGGTGCCCACCCGACGGCGGTTGTGGCTTATCTACAGAGTGCGGGGGCGGTGCGCGATCGCACCCGCGCCCTGTTCACATTGGCTGAACGCGATCAGCTCCACCACATTCGCTACCACCCCGAGGCGCTGCCCGCCGCCGCCGCCTATGTTCTCGACGTGATGCAGCAGCAGTATCCCGACGGCGAGATTCCTTTTCACTCCCGCTGGCGACACTTTGAGGTGGCGGGGCGATCACGCCTAGACCTTCTAGAGCCAGAGCTATCGGCACTGGATCCACTAGAGCAGGCGCGGCTCAAGGTCGATCTGGCCATTACCAGCGTGCTGCTGGATGCCGGGGCCGGGAGCCAGTGGCGGTACCGGGAGCCGGGGACGGGGATGGAGTTTCAAAGGTCGGAGGGGTTGGCGATCGCCAGCTTCCACAGCTTCACCGCCGGACTCTTTTCCACCCAGCCTGACCAGCCCTGGCAAGCCGATGCTCAGGGATTGATGAACCTGACCCCCGATGGCCTGGGGCAAGCCTTTCAGGTCAGCAACAATAATCCCCTGCTGGGTTTGGAGGGGCGAGTCTCCCTGCTGCAAAAGCTGGGCCATACTCTGCAACAGCAGCCCGCATTCTTTGGTGCAGACCTGCCCCGCCCAGGGTATTTGGTGGATTACTGGCTGACGCAAGCGACGGATAATCGCATCTCAGCCACCACGATTCTACAAACCATTCTCCTTGGCATCGGCCCCATCTGGCCGGGGCGAGTCGAGCTGGCGGGCGTCAACCTGGGCGACGTGTGGCCCCATCCCCAGCTCCCCGACACTGGCCCCGGCAGCAGCCTAGTGCCCTTCCACAAACTCTCCCAGTGGCTCACCTATTCGCTGCTCGAACCCCTGCAAGACCTGGGCCTCACCATCACCGACCTCGACCAGCTCACCGGATTAGCCGAATACCGCAACGGCGGCCTATTGATCGACTGCGGAGTGCTGAGCCTAAAAGATCCCGCTGCCGCTGAAATCGCCCACCCCCCCGGG
>QBMN01000070.1 GCA_003241845.1 Shackletoniella antarctica
CCCCCTCGCCACCGCCACCGCCACCGCCACATCCATTGCCGCCACCATGCTGCTGGCATCGGCAATCCCCTTGCCAGCAATGTCAAAGGCGGTGCCGTGATCCGGCGACGTGCGCACAAAGGGCAATCCCACGGTAGTATTCACCGCCCGGTCAAAGGCCATCAGCTTTACCGGAATCAGCCCCTGATCGTGGTAAAGGGCCAGGTAGGCATCGTGGGCCGTCTCGACCGCGCCCCCACCTGTGCCAAACCAGGCCTGCCCAGGCCGCACCCACATCGTGTCGGGGGGAATGGGGCCGTCAAGCTGCACCTGGCGGTGGCGCTGGCGCTGCTGCTCTAGCCAGGGAATCAGCCAGTCGACTTCTTCTCGGCCCAGCTGTCCGCCTTCGCCGCTGTGGGGGTTTAACCCAGCCACCGCAATGCGCGGCTGGCCCAGGCCAAAGTCTTGCTTCAGGCTGTGAATTAACAAATCGAGCTTTTGGGTGAGCAGCGCTGGCGTCAGCGTCTCAGGCACCTGGCGCAGGGGAATGTGGGTGGTGGCCAACAGCGCCCGCAGCCACCAGCCGGTGTGGGGCGACTGGGCCACAAAGGCCATGCCGAAGCGATCGCATCCTGCCCCCTCAGCCAGCAGTTCGGTCTGGCCAGGGTAGTGGTGCCCGGCGGTCTTCCAGGCCGACTTGGCGATCGGCCCGGTGACGATCGCATCGTATTTCCCCGCCACGGCTCCATCAATGGCGGCTTGCAGGTAGGCAAAACTGGCGGCCCCGGTGGCCGGGCTGGGCTGACCAAACGCCACCGCCTCTAGGGGCAGCGGCGGCGATATCTCGACAAAATCCAGGGGTTCTAACGCGGGCAGCGGCCCGGTGTAGTGAGATTGCACCAGGGCGATCGCCGTTTGGTTTAACAGCGATCGGGTGCCGAAGAGGGTGAGATCTGCGATCGCCGCCCAATCTCTCTCGCCCAGCGCCTTGAGCACTACCTCGGGGCCAATGCCCGCCGGGTCGCCCAGGGTAATCGCCAGCCGAGGGCGAAGAGGAGACCGATCAAAAGCCGAGTCTGTCGGGGATGCCATAGGCGGGGGAGGATACCAAACTGGTCTAAAATGAGGGCGGCTCGAGGTTAATCACCCCTGGCGGGCTGGGCAACCAGCTTATTTAATATAGTGCTGTGGCAGGAGAGCGTATGGGCGGCGAAATTTTTAATACTGCAATCATCATCTTTACCCTAACCCTGGTGGGCCTGGGCATCGGGTTTTTGATGCTGCGATTGCAGGGCGGCGAAGAGTAGATTTTGCCTCACAGGTACATCCGGTGAAGCCATCTGATATTCTTAGAGGAAGTTAAACTTTTGTATCAATTTCCTCATGAAAGTATTGGTCGTTGGCGCTACTGGCACCCTTGGCAGGCAAATTGCCCGCCGTGTTCTAGATGAGGGGCACGAAGTGCGGTGCATGGTCAGGAGCGCCCAGCGAGCTGGCTTTTTGCGGGAGTGGGGGGTAGAACTGGTGCGGGGCAATCTCTCCCGACCCGAATCTCTCCCCCCTGCCCTTGAGGGCGTGGATGCTGTGATCGACGCCTCCACTGCTCGCCCGTCGGAGTCGGTGATGGAGGTCGACTGGCAGGGCAAGGTCAACCTGATCAAGGCCACCCGCGACGCAGGCGTCCAGCGCTTCATCTTTATCTCTATTCTCAATGCCGAAAAATTTCCCCACGTGCCGCTGATGAGCGTCAAGCGCTGCACCGAGAAATTTTTGGCCGAGTCGGGGCTAACTTACACCATTCTCCAGCCCTGCGGCTTTCTCCAGGGGCTGATTGGCCAGTACGCCATCCCCATTCTTGAAAAACAGCCCATTTGGGTAATGGGCGAAGCCGCCCCCATCGCCTACATGGATACCCAAGACATTGCCCAGTTTGCCGTCAAGGCCCTGTCGGTGCCAGAAACCGAGAATCGCAGCTTTCCGCTGGCGGGCACCCGCGCCTGGGGTGCCTATGAAATCATGCGTCTATGCGGGCGCAAGTGTGGCGAAGAGGCCCGAGTCTCGCGCATTTCTCTAGAGCTGCTGCGGGCAATTCGCAAGGTGGCAGGATTCTTTCAGTGGGGCTGGAACTTTGCCGATCGCCTCGCCTTTGTCGAAGTCGTTGCCGGTAGCCAGCCCCTCGATGCCCCCATGGATGAGGTCTACGAGGTCTTTGGTATTCCTAAAGAAGCAATCACCACCCTCGAAGACTACATGCAGGAATACTTTAGCCGGATCATGAAAAAGCTGAAGGAGCTGAACTACGACAGCGAAAAAGCTAGCAAGAAGAAGGTGCCCTTCTAAATCAACTGGAGACAGGTGGCAGTTTGGGCGACTGCACCGAGAGTAGCGGCAGGTCGACCAAGATCTAATGCCAAATCCTGCTTGGATACCCCCGGTTCAGCAGGGCTCATGCAATGCGCCCCTACGGTTTGGCCTTTTGGGAATCCGGGGTATGCGATGCGGATTTGGTATAAACCTGTATCGAGTTCCCGCTGATCTCGAGCAGCTATTCCAGGTTTTCGGTGGGCTGCTGGGCAGGCAAGGTCGCCTCTAGGTAGCCCGCCTCTCGCATCAGCCGGGGCCAGATCAGCACAAAAAAGCCCATCCATGCACCGATAGGAATGGCCACTAGGCCAGTCAGCCAGAGGCGATGGAGCAGCAGCCAGCTGCCGCCCACGATTGCACATCCGGTCAGCACAATCGACCAAGGCTGGCACCACCAGGGTTTAAGCTGCCAGGGGCTGGTGAGCGGGGCAAGGTCAGTCATAGTCTCATACCGATTTTAGACTTTAGATTGGCGCTCTTGGAGCGGGTAGCCCCAATAGTTTAGAGCTTGCCTAGCCGCAGTTTATATCTCATCCAAATCCAGAAGTTGAGTTCTGCCTGGGAAAATTACAGATCCATCCCTCACCCGCATCTCTCCCCATCGCCCCTTGCCTCCGTCCTGACATCCTGATTGAATAGGGACACTAAAAAAGAGCTTGGGCAGAGACCTATGTACATTGTGCAGATCGCTTCGGAATGTGCCCCTGTCATCAAAGCTGGGGGCTTAGGCGACGTTGTCTCTGGCCTGAGCCGCGAGCTAGAGAACCAGGGCCACTGCGTCGAGATCATTCTGCCGAAGTACGACTGCATGCGCTACGACCATATTTGGGGTCTGCACGAGGCCTATAGCGACCTGGTGGTGCCCTGGTACGGCACCGATATTCGCTGCGATGTGCTCTGCGGCTGGGTGCACGGGCGGCTGTGCTTCTTTATCGAACCCAAGTCGTGGGAAATGTTCTTTAACCGGGGCTGCTACTACGGCTGCGATGACGACCCGATGCGGTTTGCCTTCTTTAGCAAGGCGGCGATGGAGTTTTTGCTGCGCAGCAATAAGCGGCCCGATGTGATCCACTGCCACGACTGGCAGACGGGGCTGATTCCGGTGATGCTGTTTGAGATCTACAAGCAAAACGGCATGGAGTTTCAGCGCACGCTGTATACCATCCACAACTTTAAGCACCAGGGGTTTGGCGGCGGCGAGATTTTGGCGGCGACGGGGCTAAACCGGCCTGAGTACTATTTTCAGCCCTACCGTCTGCGCGATGACTTTAACCCCTCTGCCATCAACTTTATGAAGGGGGGCATTACCTACGCCAACCACGTCAACACGGTGTCGCCCTACCACGACTGGGAGGCCCAGCACACCGACCAGGGGTTTGGCCTGGGGCACACTCTGCACACCAACCAGCATAAGTTTTCGGGCATTCTCAACGGCATTGACCCCGAGGTGTGGAACCCAGAGAGCGATCGCTACATTCCCCACCACTACAGCCTCACCAGCTTTGAAGACAAGGCGCTAAACCAGAAGGAACTGCGCGATCGCCTGCTGCTGAGCCAAAATGACAAGCCCCTGGTGGCTTTTATTGGCCGCCTGGATGACCAGAAGGGGGTACATCTGGTGCACCACGCCCTGTACTACGCCCTGGAGCGGGGGGCGCAGTTTGTGCTGCTGGGCTCGGCCACCGAAAAGGTCATCAACGACTGGTTTTGGCACGAAAAGCTCTTCCTTAACGACAGCCCCGATGTGCATCTGGAGCTGAGCTTCAACGATGAGCTGGCCCACCTGATCTATGCCGGAGCCGACATGATTGTGGTGCCCAGCAACTTTGAACCCTGCGGTCTGACTCAGATGATTGGCCTCAGGTACGGCACGGTGCCGATTGTGCGAGGCGTGGGCGGCCTAGTCAACACGGTGTTTGACTGGGACTACGACAGTCTCCACGGGCAGGAGCAGCGCAATGGCTTTGTGTTTTTCCAAAATGACACCGTGGCCCTAGAGTCAGCGATGAACCGCGCCTTTGATGTTTGGCACAATGCCCCTGAGATCTTCCGTCGCATTGCCCAGCAGGGCATGGAGTACGACTTCTCGTGGAAAAATCCAGCGCAAGAGTACGTGGAGCTGTACGAATATATTCGCCATCGGTAGTCTAGACTACTTAATACTGGGCATCTGCTAGAGCCTGTCTGCGGCAGATGCCTACCCCAGGCAGGTGCGATCGCACTCTGAAACTGGGCAATCTGGGCTTAGACCCACCACTTGGCGTCGTTAGCGGTGCCCCTGATAGAATGTCTGCTGGATCTGATGCCACCCTGTCTAAACCTACGCGCGCTGAGCTGTTTCGGGGCCAGGGAGATGCGCTCTATGCCATCGGCCGCTACAGCGAGGCTCTGGCCAGGTTTCAGGCGGCCCTGGCCCTCAACGACCAAGAGCATGCGGTGTGGACTCTACAGGGGTTTTGTTTGGCGGCCCTGAAGCAGTTTGAGGCGGCCATCGAAAGTTTTAACCAGGCGATCGCCCGCTGCCCCGCCTACGGCCTGGCCTGGCACGGCAAAGGCCATGCCCTAGCTAAGCTTAGCCATTTTGAAGAGGCCGTTACCCACCTGGAGCGGGCGGTCAAGCTCACCCCCGACGATAACAAAGCCTGGTACAACCTGGGCACGGCTCAAAACCAGCTGCGCCGCTACAAAGATGCCGTTGCCAGCTTTGAACACAGCCTTAAGGTCAATCCCCAAGACCATCGCGCCCGCTACAACCAGGGGGTGGCCCTGGGGGGCTTGCACCGCTATGAGGAAGCCTTACAGGTGCTGCAACTGGCCCTCGAACAAAGGCCCAACGCCCACTACATTTGGAACCAGCGGGGCACGGTGCTGATTCAAATGGGGCGCTACGCCGAGGCCGTAGAGAGCTTTGACACCTCCCTTAGCCACCAGATCGACAACCCCAACGCCTGGTACGGCAAAGCCCGCGCCTACGCCATGGCAGGGGATCTGGAGCAAACCCTGCGAAACCTCTATCGCACCTTTGTGCTCAGCCCTTACCTGTATCGGGTGATGGTGCAAATCGATGCCCACTTTGATGAGCTGCGGCACCATCCTCGCTTTCAGCAGCTGATTGACGCCTAATCCACTTTTCTCGGCTGAGAGTAAGATTGGGCATCTATTGCATCACCATCAAATCTCGTTAGAGGCTATGGCCATGGAGCGTCAGCTGGGCACCGTTGCTATCCGTGGTGCGTTACTAGACTGCGTTGGCGACCCTTTCTATGAGCCGGAGTTTCAGGCGGTGCGCTACATCGCCGATGGGCTGCTGCTGCTGCGCGATGGGCAGATTGAGGCCTTGGGCACCTATGCTGACCTGGTGTCTAGGGTAGGCGATCGCCCCCTGATCGACCACAGCGGTCAGCTGATCATCCCTGGCTTGATCGACACCCACATCCACTACCCCCAGACGGGCATGATGGCCGCCTACGGTGAGCAGCTGCTGGAGTGGCTCAACCGCTATACCTTCCCCACCGAGCGCAAGTTTGCCGACCCCGCCTACGCCCGCTCGGTGGCCGAGCTGTTTCTGGACGAACTGCTCAAACACGGCACCACCACGGCCCTGGTATTTGCGGCGGTGTTTCCGGCGTCGGTCGATGCCTTCTTTGAGGCCGCTGAGGCCCGCAATCTGCGCATGATCAGCGGCAAGGTGATGATGGATCGCAACGCCCCCGACTACCTCAGCGACACGGCCCAGTCTTCCTACGATGACTCCAAAGCGCTAATCGAGAAGTGGCACGGGCGGGGGCGGCTGCTCTATGCGGTCACCCCTCGGTTTGCGGGCACCTCTACCGAAGCTCAGCTGAGGCTGGCGGCGCGGCTTTTAGATGAGTTTCCCGATGTCTACCTGCACACCCACCTGTCAGAAAATGTCAGTGAGGTGACCTGGATTCAGGAGCTGTTTCCCCAGTACGCCGGATATCTCGATGTGTATGACCAGACGGGGCTGGTGCGGGAGCGATCGCTCTTTGCCCACGGCGTGCAGCTCACCGATGCCGAATTTCAGCGACTCTCCGAGGCTAAGGCCGCGATCTCCTTTTGCCCCACCTCAAATTTATTCCTCGGCAGCGGCTTGTTTCGCCTTGAGCAGGCCAAAAACCCTGAGCACCCGGTCAAGGTGGGCCTGGGCACCGATGTGGGCGCAGGCACTAGCTTTTCGCTGCTGCAAACCACCAACGAAGCCTACAAGGTGGCCCAGCTGCGGGGCCAAAAGCTCTCGGCCTTCAAGGCGCTGTTTCTCGCCACCCTGGGCGGGGCCAGGGCGCTTTGCCTAGACGATAAGCTGGGCAGCTTTGACCCCGGCAAAGAGGCTGACTTTGTGGTGCTCAATCCGCAGGCTACCCCGCTGCTGGCATTGCGCAACGAGGGCGGCATTCCCCCCACCCTAGACGCGCTCGAAGACCTGCTGTTTTCGCTGGTGATCTTGGGGGGCGATCGCGCCGTCACGGCCACCTACATCATGGGTGAACAGGCCTTTAGCAATGTCGCTGATCACGGCTAAGCCTCTCCGACGATCCAACGTGCAAGGCGAGATACTCCTCATCAAAATAATTGCCGTCGAGGCACGAAGCAGCTCGCGCCAAACCAAAAGACTTAAACCCGCGTGACCGATAGAGGGAGCCAGCTGCGCCATTGCCCGCCGTGACGCTGAGGGTGATCTGCCGCAGGCCGCTAAGCTGTCGGGCGTGGGCTATGGCGCCATCGAGCAGTCTTGCTCCAACCCCTTGACCACGAAATTCAGGCAAAACATACAGGCTCCAGAGAGCACCGACATGAGCCCGCTTCAGTCGGGTTTCCCTCGAAAAACCGAGCATGCCCACCAGGCGATCGCCGTCGCCAAAAGCGCCAAAAACACCGTTGACATCATCGTCAAGGTGCAGTCGGTGGGCAAACGCCGTCAAAGGATACTGCGCCTCTTGCTCAAAGCTAGAGGCAAACGCCGTTGGGGATTCCCTCAAAGCGTGAAGTCGCAGATCCCGGTAGGCGTCAATATCCTGGGAGATTAGAAATCGGATGTCCATAGTGCGGTTGAGCATGGGCGCTGCCTACCTAACTTCCCATCCCTTGACTGCCGCTGCCTCGCCCCAGGTACTGCCCGTGAATGCTGACGGCGTAGGGCACCAAATAGGTTAGCCCGGCAGAAAGCCATCGCGCCTGGGTCATGGTGCCCGATCGCACCGCCGCCCCGTGGTTAATTACAAACAGCAGCGTGCCGATCACCAGGGCAACCCGTACCGCCCGCCTGGCCATGGGCGGATTCACCAGCGCTCGTAGATAACCCTTGATCGCCTGCATCTTAATAGCCCGACTAAATAATGGCCTGAATAACTAGCCTTTGCTCATCCAACTCAGAACCCCTCTCCGCAGGGAGAGGGGCGATGGCCAAGCCCTAGACTAGAAAAGCTCTAAAGGCTCTAATGGACTAACTCCTTGGTCAAATTTTCTTCCCACCTGCGGGGAGGGCTGGCGCGACGAATGGTGCGCCAGATTTGGGTGGCGGCCAGGGTGCCGTCGGCTACGGCCACCGAGACCTGATTGACGCCCTGCTTGAGGTCGCCAATGGCAAAGATGCGATCGTGGGCAGTTTTGCACATCTCATTAGTGATCAGGTTTTCGCCATCCCACTCTAGGTCAGCAATGCCTTTGAGGTAGTGGTTGTGGTAAATCGACCCCATGTTGATCAGGCCGGTGGTGGCTTCGACCACGGTGCCATCGGTCAGCTCAATGCCGCTCATTTTGTGGTTTTCGCCCAAAAGCTTGGCGATCGGCGCTTCGTAGAGGGGGTAGCCGTAGTCGGCCAGCTTGGCCCGCATTTCGTCGCCGACGGTGCAGAGCCCGTGGGTGAGTACCGAGATGTAGGGGGTAAACCAGTCGAGCACAAAGGCGGCGTTGATCTGCGACTCTTTGCCCGCGATTAGCACCGCTTTTTGATCCCACATGTCGAAGCCATCGCAGATCATGCAGACGTGCAGGGTATAGCCTGCATAGTCATAGACATTTTGCATGTTGTCGAGCTTGGGCAGCACGTCGATGACGCCTGAGGCCGCAATTAGATACTTGGTGCGAAACACGGGGTAAATGCTGCTGTCTTTACCGACTTTAATCTGCACCGCTAGCTGGTCGCCTTCGTCCACCACGTCTTCGACGTAGCCGCGCAGGTAGTCGGCCCCCCAATCTACAGCCTGCTTGGCACCGTGGGTAAGCATGTCGCGGCCAGGGGTGTCGGGGTCAACGCCCACAACGTTACGCACCTCCTGCATCCACAGCGATCGCCCTCTGCCCTTTTCGACCACCAGGCACTTGAGGCCGTAGCGGGCCAGATAGATAGCTGCCGACAGCCCCCCCATGCCGCCGCCGACAACGATAGCGTCGTAAACCTGGCCGGTGCGTTCGTGAAGATTTTTGCGGGAGAGTTTCATGGCGGGGATGGATAGGAAAGAACTGCGATAGCGCCTACGCGGCAGGGATGTATAGGGCCATACCTCTAGGCTAAGGGTTTTTTGAGATTCAGAAATCAAAATTTCTTGAATTTTAGCGGGAGCATTTCTACTCGACAGCGGTGCCTAACGGAGCCGGTCTGCTTTAAATAACCCCCTCGGCCAGTCTCTTCGGCAGAGACAAGCGGCTAGTATTCACCCTACCTGGGGGCTGTGCTGTAGAAGTCAGCGGGCAAAGCCCACCCACCGGCAGACCTAGATCTAAAAAGCAAAGGGGATTGTCGGCACCCCCTTTGCCTAGCGCTCACCCAGGGGTGAGTCAAAGGAGCACCTAGCCCACGAAGGCCAGACGAGGCTCTGAGACACCGGCAGACTCGGTACCCTTCAGGTAGGCCAGCATGGTGTCGGCATCAGAGACCTCGAAGGGGTCGATGGGGCAGTTGTCGCCAAAGTCGGGCTCAACAAAAACCTTCTCAATGGCACCGTCGTTGACGAGCATAGAGTAGCGCCAGGAGCGCATGCCAAAGCCTAGGTTAGACTTATCGACCAGCATGCCCATCTTGCGGGTAAATTCGCCATTGCCGTCGGGCAGCAGGAAGACGTTTTTAGCGCCGACCTTCTGGCCCCACTGGAACATTACAAAGGCATCGTTTACCGAGACGCAGACAATAGTGTCAACGCCCTGGGCCTTAAACTCTTCGTACAGCTCTTCGTAGCGGGGCAGGTGGTTAGAGGAGCAGGTGGGGGTAAAGGCACCGGGCAGGGAGAACACGACGACCTTCTTGCCAGCGAAGATGTCGCTGGTGGTCGTGTCTTGCCAGCGAAAGGGGTTAGACCCACCCACAGACTCATCCCGCACGCGGGTCTTAAAAGTGACTTCGGGTACATGTCCAGTAGCGACCATATCAACCATAAATTACCTCTTTGTAGTTCTAGAACAACGTAACTGCGTTTCCAGTCGCTGCTTCTTAAGTCAGAATAATTCTGAATTAAGAAATCTTCAATAGGTATATTAACCTAAAATCTAGAATTATTATAAAATCAGACTGATTCTTAGATGAGAATGCTAATCTATTAAGAATAGGTTATTGTGTTATGTCAAGATCTTGCCTGCGTTAGGCGAGGCTGCTGCAGCGCTAACGTTCCGGAGCCAGGGAAAATGTTGTCCCAAGCCGATCAAATCATCACTACGCTCAAGTCTCGGGGGTTGCGCGTCACTCCCCAGCGCTTTGCTGTCTATGCCAACCTGCTGGGCCGCTGCGACCACCCTACCGCCGACGATATTCTCAGCGATCTCAACCAAGACGCGCCGACCTCTTCTCAGGCAACGGTCTATAGCTCGCTGCAAGCCCTGCGGGGGGCAAACCTTGTCCGCGAGGTGCTGCTCGAAGAAGGGGTCTGTCGCTACGACGCCAATATCGGGCCTCACCACCACTTCCGCTGCCAGGGCTGCGGCGCGATCGCAGACATTCCCTGGGAGACTCTGTCCAGCCTAAACCTGCAAACCCTCAGCCCTCACTGGCAGATCGAGGGCTACGAGGTGACAGTGCGCGGGCTGTGCGATCGCTGCCAAGTCGGGTAGGTCAATTTTAAATTTGCGATTTTAGCCCAGGCGAGAGGCCCACAGGCCCTATGCCAAGTCCTGAGAGAGTGTGGAGAAAATCTACCGGCCTACTCGCCCTCCTGCTTAAGCTTCTCCAGCGCCTGCCAGCGGATTTCTAGCTCCTCCCGCTCCTGCTTGAGGCTGCGCTCTAGCTCTTGAATTTCGTCGCGGCGGGCGGCGGTTTCGAGGGCGCGGCGATCGACTTCTTGGCTTTTGAGGGTGAGAGACTGCCGCCACCGCTCGGCCCGCTCAATTTCTTGCTCGAGGGCTTCGGGGGTAATGCCATAGGCCAGGTATTGCTCGACTAGGCTCAGCACCCAGGGGGTCGCGTCCTGCACCGCCGCAATCTGGTTGAGGTTATCTAGCTCTACCAGCACCAGGTTCCCCTCCTGAAAAGCCAGCAGCCGGGTCGTTTCAACCAGCCGCTCTGAGGACAGCAGTGTCCAGGTCGATTCAGAGGTCTGCTCCGCCAGCAGCAACAGCTCCGCGCCGCCCAGGAATGCTTTTTTTTGAACCTTCGCTAGATACTGCATTAGCCGCTGAATCCATGCCTCTATGGCACGAGTATACCTGGTGAACCTCGGCTTTAAGAGCAATGGGGGCAACCCAGGCCCAAAGCATTACATCTACCGCCGTCCCTGCCCGTGGGAGTACGGATCAACGCTTTACCTAATCTATAACTTCAGTAAACATATGAGTTATACCGCCGAGGTCACCGGTCTGGCCCTGCAATACAATTGGGTTACTACACAAAGCGTTATAGTTTCTAGGGGCGTGGCCCAGGTTAGTTTTCACTACTCCTGAAATTGCCACAACCCGACCAATCAGAGTGCGTCACCATGTCAAACCTTGAGCAATCGATTGAAAAAATGTTTGCGGCTCGCCGCCTGACTCGCAACGACCAGCAGCAGCTAATGGCAATGTTCTCCAAGCGTGACCTCAGCCCTAACGATGCGGCCCTGATTGACCGCGTCTATGAGGCGCTGAGCCAGGGCCGGCTGCGGGTAGTGGATTAGTTTTAGTTTTTCGTCCATAAACCTCAGCCCAGACCAGCTCAGGCTTGGGTTGGGCGATCGCCCACCACTTCGCGCACTCGGTAGATGGGCCGCTGCTGCGATTCGTGGTAGGTGCGCATGAGCAACTCGGCCAGCAGCCCAAAGCTAAACAGCTGAATGCCCGCCAGCAGCAGCACGACGGCGAGCACCAGCAGGGGGCGATCGCCGATATCTTGGTCTGCCAAAATTTTCACTAGGGTCAAGTAGATGCCCAGGGCAACCCCCGCCGCCATCGAAAACAGCCCCAGGCTGCCGAAGACGTGCATGGGGCGAGTGAGAAACTTTTTCATAAAGTAGACGGTGAGCATATCCATCACCACGCGCAGGGTGCGGTCCAGGCCATATTTGCTGGCGCCAAAGCGGCGCGGGTGGTGGTTGACGGGCATTTCGGTAATGCGCGCCCCTTCGATAAAGGCCAGGGCGGGCAAAAAGCGGTGCAGTTCGCCGTAGAGGTTGAGGTCGTGGATGACTTCGGCCCGGTAGGCCTTTAGCGAGCAGCCGTAGTCGTGTAGCTCAACGCCAGTGACGTTGCCGATCAGCCAGTTGGCGATTTTGGAGGGTATCAGCCGGGTAAGGGTATTATCTTGGCGCTCTTTGCGCCAGCCGCTGACCAGGTCGTAGCCCTCGTTGAGCCGCTCTAGCAGGCGGGGAATGTCGGCGGGGTCGTTTTGCAGGTCGCCATCCATGGTGATGACGATTTGGCCCCGGGCGTGGTCAAACCCGGCGGCCATGGCGGCGGTTTGGCCATAGTTGCGGCGCAAAATCACGGCCCGCAGCTGGGGGTACTGGTGGGAAAGTTCTCGCAGGCGATCGCTCGACCCATCCGTAGAGCCGTCGTCAACCCCAATGATTTCGTAGGGCTGGCCGAGGTGATTGAGCACGCCCGCAATGGCCTCCACCAGCGCGGGCAGACTGTCGTACTCGTCATAGACCGGCACCACGACCGAAAGCTCCACCGCAGCAGGCCCAGGCACAACAGGCCCAGGCGCAACAGGCCATGGAAGGGGTTGGGTAGACGAGGTCATAGCTGCCAGAGGTAGATAGCCGGAAATTTCAAAGACGCTGGCGATCTAGGATCCCCATCAGTAATTTAACGGATAATGCACCGGATTTAAGGCTGTCGTTCAGTCCTGGGCTGGGCGGTAGCTAGTCATCACCCGGCCAGGGCGACGCAGCTGGCGGTGGTAGGCGGCGCTGACCGGGTGCGATCGGTCGACTAACGAATCAATGCCGATGCCGTTGCGGCCCTGGTCTGCGCCGGAGCTGTGGATGTAGCGACCCTCCCCCAGGTAGAGGGCCACGTGTTTGGTGCGCTCTGGGGTACCAAAGAAAATCAGATCTCCCGGTGCTAGGTCGCCCCAGGCGATGGGCTGGGTAAAGGCTTCTTGCTGGTACGAGTCGCGGGGTAGACAAATGCCCGCCGAGGCAAAGGCGGTTTGCATCAGACCAGAACAGTCGAAGTTGGGGCCAACGGTGCCGCCCCACAGGTAGGTGTTGGGGGTGGCCATGGCCCGGTGGGTAAAGGCAATCACCGCTGGCAGATGCCGCCCGACGGCCTGGCGATCAAGGGCAATGCTTCGGTAGGGCCGGTCGGTGGCCTGGAGGGATGCTCTATCGGCGTCGCTGATCCAGCCGGGGTAGTCGTCTTCACAGAGAATAACCGCCCAGGCACCCTGGTCGGGGTGCTCGACTAGGCGCAGGTGACGCCCCGGCGCAGCCTGGGTCACTAGCCCATCGAGGGCGGCAGTTTTGTAGAGATTGAGGGGCTGGCTACAGAGATATTCTTGCGCGGCGGAGGTTGCTGAAGCCATGGTCAAATCTGTCGTTCTGTTCTGTCGTTCTGTATCCCAATCGCCCTACCTGCGCTACTCTGGCTTACCCCCAGTGTTGCGGACATCGATCACCCGCTTGAGGAGGTTAAACCAAAAGGTTGACCCCATGGAGATGGCAAAGCCGCTGACCAGCCAGCCCAGCAGACGACGGGGAATAAAGGGAATCGGCCAAGACTGCTCAGCGGCCAGCTGCTGCTGCACCACCACCTCGCCGTAGCCCATGGGGAAGGGAATTTCATCTAGGGCCTGGTTGACGGCCTGCTGTACCTGATCGATATTTTGGCTGAAATCGCCCTCAGACTCGGCCACCAGACGGTCAGCGGTTTGGGTGATGGAGTTGCGCAGAATGGGGTCTACGGCCAGGCGGGTGGCGATGTGAAAGGAGTCGGCGTTGATCGAGATGGCGGTGGCAATGCCGATCAGCAGGGCAACGGCCTTGGCGTTGCGCTTATAGACTCCGGTGGCCCGCTCCATGCTGCGTTCAAACCATTTCTCAATTTCGTAGCCAAACTGCTGCACATCGTCGCGCACGGTGTCGGTGGTGATCTCGGTTTTGCGGGCGATCGCCGCCAAACTATCGCGCAGGGCCGGGGTAATCGTCGCTTGGCCCAGGCGATTGAACAGCGCCTGGGCCTCTGGGCTGCCCCCCTGAGCTAAGTGGCTCAGTTCACCGTAGGCGGGGCTTTGGGGGTCAAAAATATCGAGCAGCTGGGCCACGTTGGGGCGCAGTTTGCTGAGCAGGGCGGCTTTTTCGGTGGGGGTACTGGCGATACCGCGCTTGAGATATTCTAGGCGGCGCAAAAAGGTTTCGGTCAGGGGATGGTTGTCGGGCAGCACATCTCTGGCCATGAAGCCAAAGTCGTCGAGGCGGTTGACCACGCGCTCTAGGCTCTCAGACAGGGGGACAATGCCGGATTGAAAGTCTTCAACAATTTGGTATACGCCCTGCTCAAGCTGCTGTAGCTCAGTGTTGAGCAAAAACTCGTTGCCCGTGTTGGCCTTGAGGTCGCTGAGAATACTGGCTACGGGGGTGAGCACGCGATCGCGGGCAAAGCAGCGAATGCGATCGCTGGCCAACACCTGCCACAGGTTGCCCAGCTGCATACGCTCCAGCAGGCTATTGGCAAAAGCCTCAGAGGGAATGTAGCTGGGGCCGCTAGTTTTACCTACCCCAAACACATTGCGCTGGCCTGTAATTGTGCGATAAATGCGCCCAATTAGGTGAGAAATACGTCGAAGAGATCCCGTGATTGAACCCTTTGCCTCTTGGTTCAAACTGCGAATCCATGGGCTTTCGTAGAGGGCATCGGCCAGGGCTCGGGCCGAGGCTTCTTTGTCTCGGTCGTTACCCGACAGCAGCACCTCAATCGACTGCTTTAGGTGCCCAGCCCGCCACTGTAGCAGGGTGCCAATAATCTCTTGAGTCTCGCTAGCCAGCAGGCTCAAAACAAAGAAGATAAAGACCAGCCCTAGGGCAATGTCTAAAACTATAGGAAAGTTCATAGACCAACTGCGTAATTTCGTATTTTCAACACTCAATTGCCCGACACTGAGCGCCCGCCACCTGACCTACATTTCAACCCAGACAAACGCTGCCTTTACCAGATCTAGACCAGATCTGGCGCGGGTTCTATAGCCTGCCTACAGTCAAAACTTCGTTTCCAAACTTGAACTTGGTTTAAGTTGCTTAAAGACGGCAAAACCTCAGCTCGATTGACGGCTATGGCCTATCAAAAAAGGCAAGCTAGTCTGTTGAAGACTGAGCTTGCCTATTGTACTCAAACCGCCTGCAAACGGATCATATGGGCAAAAAAATTGCCAATGAACCAACTCAGCTCGCTAAGCGGTGCGGTGTCTTAGGAAAAATCTGA
This sequence comes from Shackletoniella antarctica, assembly GCA_003241845.1. GTDB lineage: Bacteria > Cyanobacteriota > Cyanobacteriia > Phormidesmidales > Phormidesmidaceae > Nodosilinea > Nodosilinea antarctica. The sequence goes on from QBMN01000070.1 coordinate 15,181, forward strand.
CAACGAAAATACCCAAGGACTTTGCTGCCTCCTAAGGACGCAGGCTCTGCGCCCCTACCTGGTGGTATTTTCTTTCCTGGAGACATCCTTACTCGTCTTCATCGCCCAGCACGGCACCGTTTTCTCCCAGCTGCTTGAGTCGAATGTGCTTGCGCCCCAGGGTGATTTCAAATTCATCACCGGGCTGTAGACCCATCTTCTTGGTGTAGGCGGAGCCAATCAGCAGGTTGCCGTTAGACTGCACCGTGATCCGAAAGCTAGCGCTGCGACCGCTGCGACCGTTGCCGTCTTGGGTGCTGTCGAGGTTAATGCCCTCAGCTTCAATCAGGGCATTGAGAAATTTCATCATGTTGACCCGGGGGTTGCCCGCCTTGGTCAAGGTGTAATAGCCACAGGCCTTGGCTTTGTCTGCTTTGCTGAGATCTTCGAGATCTTTGACTTTTTGCACCAGTTCTTGACCGGTCAGTTGTTCTACCTGAGTCGCGTTAGCCATTAACTCTATTCTCGTTCACAACGGTTTGCTCCAAACATTCTGAGCAGAGGCAGCAAAATTGTTCTACCCAGCTCTGCCTTAATGACAACAGCCAAAATGATACTACAGAGAAATAGTTTTTGCATTCTCTTTTTTGGCCGCTTAGCATTGACCCAATCAAAGCTAAAGCAGTTCTTTCGCTTTACTTAAAACTCCAGAAAAATACAAGCCTTTCAGGAAATTTATTCGATTGCAATACTCCAGACGGTTTTTGATAGCCATCGGTAGGGTGCGGGGTTCAGTCCGGTTTCGCAATGGTCTAGCCCATGAGCAGCCGGGGGTTTCAGCGCTTGTCTAGAAAGGTGTCTAGACTATCGCCGTTGGGTAAGCCTTGGGAAATCTCCAGCATCCTGCTTTTTGGGGGCGGTTCAAGGTTCTGCCTTTAAAATGTCTGGGGCATTCTGGCCGACGGGCTGCGTCTACCGCGATCGCCTCAGCGCCATTCAAGACCATCAGTATTCCCTGGCTATTTCTCTAGCTATTTTCCTAGCTGTTTCTTTAGAGAATTTGGTACTTTGGTGCCCACAGTTGGCAGGTGGCCCAAGGGAATGATGTCAGCTGTTAAGCCTCAGAGGCTGGGGCATCAAGGCCAAAGGCCTGGGCTGGCGGCAGTTGCAGCAGGCTGAGCAAGCCATCTAGCATATATGCACTGCCAGGGCCGCCAGCAGCACTCCCAGCACTCGGGTGACGACGTTGATGCCAATCTGGCCCAGTACCTTGGCCAAGGGGCGCGACAGCAGCAGAAATACGTAGCACAGCAGTAGCACCGCCGCCGCCGCCGCCAGCACCACGCCCAACCCCAGGTAGATGGGCGGCAGGTTAAGACAAAAACACACTTGTCAACTATGTTTCAAGCTTTTCTGAATATCCCCATAGATCAGGCATTGAGCCTTTTGAGTGTAAATACTCACTGAAGTATTCTGACTATGCAGATTTATATCTAGGGCCTGATGCTTTTGTATCCACCACATCTAGTGCTTGACAGAACCTAGAAAAGGTTAACCTGACACCCATCGGCAGGAGCCAATGAAACGGTGCTTGACCAGCGCAAGCAACCTACCCGAACGCCCACCTTAGGCTGGATTTTTCAATCCTTTTAGGCCATTCACCGAGTCGTGCTCAACGGCCAAGTTCACATCTCTAATTTAACCCCTGAACGCCTGAAGGTCTTGAGGTTCCTCGGTGCTCCCTGCCAAAAATATTATCTGACTTGCTGATCAACCTGCGGAATGTCCGTCCTTGACATCGGTGATTTTGTTGCTGCTAACTACGGCGGCATAAAATCCGGCCTCTAGCTCTTCTAGCAACAAAGCGAAATTGAGAATGCCGACATCATCAGCATTGAACCCGGATATCTCACAAGAGAAGAGGAATCGGGGTCAAAAACCAGCGAGAATGCAATAACCACAAGACATTCAGCGGTTTGTAACCATGGCCCCGACCCCAACAGAGTGTACCTTGCCGAGCTACGAATTTGGACGTCTGAGTAAGCGGAAGGTAGTGGCCGACTTCAGCGGCGGCGACATCACTAGCGATGGAGGGCTGCTGCTGATTCGAGACATCGACGACTGGTATCAAATCAGCGAGCGGTTGTCCGCCTGCTTTACAGATCAGCGAGAGGCCCGTCGGGTGCAGCATGACCTGAAGACGCTCATCGCCCAACGGCTGTATGGACTGGTACAGGGATATGAAGACCTGAATGACCATGATGATTTGCGCCATGAGCGGCTGTTTGGGGTAGTCCTAGGGCAGCTAGAGAGTCAGCACCCGCGTTGTGCGCCGTTAGCGGGTAAGAGCACGCTCAATCGCCTAGAGCAATCCATGCACGTGTCGAGTGACCTGTCCGATTCACGCTACGTGAAGATGAGCCTGAACCCGACTGCGGTGGAATCGTTATTCGTCGAGCTGTTCATCGAGCAGATGGGGCGCGAGCCGAAGCGCATCATCCTGGATATGGATGTCACCGATGACCCCACCCATGACTTTGAAAGTAATCAGCTCCGCCTCTGGTTTTCTTCCTTTGCCGATGTCTTGATGCAAGCCCTGCGCCTCAAGACCCTGGCCCACACTGAACTCGCTGATGCTCAGTTCGGCACCATTCGACGCAAGCTGCTCAAGCTCGGCGCTCAGATTCGCATCTCGGTTCGACGCATCCTCGTTGCCTTCAGCTCGGCTTCTCCCATACAGGCGATTTTTCAAGCTGCGTATCAACAGCCCCAGCGACGCCCTAAGCCTGGGTAGAAAGAGCAATTCGGGGTACTCGTCTCCCCTATCCCGCTCTCGCAGGTTGACGGTCATGGGTAAAATGCGACACCCTGGGCTTGCCCTGCTTGGAAGTAGCGCAAATGCACTCAATCCCCTCCCAAGCGCCCTGCTCAGGGCCGAGGGGCACAAAATATTGCCCTGCAATCTTCAATTCCTCTCCTACCACCACATTTCAACCCTGCTCGCGCAAGTCAGCACCTCTCAAAACGCGCTGGTGAGAAATCCGGGATAAAAGGTCTCGTGGGTGCTGGCGTATTCGTTGGACAGGTCGACATCGATGCTTTCGTTTGTCGGGCATGGCTTAATACCAAATCCTGCTTGGATACCCCCGGTTCAACAGGGCGCATGCAATGCGCCCCTACGGTTTGGCCTTTTGGGAATCCGGGGTACGCGATTCGGATTTGGTATAACACCGCGATTAGGGCTTTTCCTCAGGGGTAAACTCTACTTCGCTGGGGGCTAACTTGACCGCTCGCCACACCTCTACCAGCCAGCCTTTGTTCGTCGGCCTCCGGCACGGTGGGGTGCACATAGAAGGTGCGGATTCCTCAATTGTCACCGAGGGCAATGCCAACTCAGAAAATGATGGCAAGGCGTGCGTTATCAGAATTGATGTGTCGGGTACTCTAAATTCACCGTTTGTCAACTACTGAAATGTTTATTCAACGCGAAAAAACTCGCTTAGTATGGGCAGCCACCCTGGTGCTCGGGGCAGGTATTCTCTTGGGCGGTGGAGCAGCGCGGGTTGAGAGCCAAGTCTGCAACACATCAAAAGCACTACCCGAACACTGCCTCACCGAAGCGCCTAAGGTGAGGGTGGCCCATGGCATGCTCGGCGGTGCTTTTGCCAGCAGTGGCGCACTGCTGATGATTGAGCTTTTGGGAAGATTTTCAAAACGTTGATTAAGGGTCTTAGGATTGCGGCCGATGCTAGCATCTAGGGCCGGCGGCCCAACGACCTGTATCTCTGACCGCAGAGAGGTTTCAACGGCGAAAAGTTGCCTTAGCGCTTGTAGAAATCGCAAGACAGATGACCTGGGATTGGTCTTTATGCTCGGTGTGAACAAGAAAGTTGAGGAAGTCAGCGACTAGGCGGAGGCGATCGCCAGACAGTTGATCTAGGTAATGGTTGATAGTTTGGCGTAGGTGAGCGCTGTTCATGATGCTTTCTCTACCTCAATTTGTTCACTAGCAACATCTACCAACAAAATACTGGTCAGTCTTGGTTGAGTCGAGTGGGGGGGATGACGCGCTATCGAGCTTCTGGATCCTTTTCACTTCTCCATAGACAAATGGCTTCATTATGGTGTCTTAGACTTGACCTCAAATTCCATTTTGGAGCGATAAAAGCACACGTCAAACTCCAACTCTAGTGCTTGCATCAAAGCAGCACCCGCCCCAAAGCTGTTGTAAGGGGTGGGTAGATCGTAGGTCTTATACGGTTCTAAGGACGAAATATCCTCGGCTGTTTCTAGATCTTCTGCCAGAATGCGAATCAACTTCAGCTTTTGTATAATGGAAAGCTGCCGAACGGCAGGAAGCATTTCAGTCAGGGTCATCTCTTTCGCTCCTGATGCAAGAATTTGCCACCTTTAGTTTAGCTAGCCTAGCTAGCCAGCGGCTCTGCGATCGCCCCTTGCAAATACCCCAGCCATTCCGTCAGGCTCTCCAATTGCTTCTCCGGCTTTAGCACGCCTAGCCCCCGCACCACCACCTTGCCGCCGCTGTAGACAAAGCGCGTTTTTAGGTGACTGGGCAGCTTCTCGCTGAGCTTCTTCCAGGCGGGTTCTTCCATGGGGGTTTCCATTACCACGTGCTGCTTGCCCTCGGGCTTGATGCGCGAGAAGCCCGCCTGCTTGGCCATCAGCTTCAGCTCCAGCATCCGTACCAGCTACTCGGTAGCGTGGGGAATGGGGCCAAAGCGACTATGCAAACGCACTGCAATCTTCATGACTTTACCAATCCCTATAAATCCGATGAAGCTAGCCGCCCTTCAATGGGTTCATATTCATCTTCTAGCAGCCAGGTTTGAGCTTCGTCGTAGGTGGGGCTGCTAAACACAACCTTATATCCATCAGATGGGTCGTGTACCCGGCAACTACCAGTGGGTTTACCCATCAATAACAAAAGGTAGGGCGGAGACAGTAAAGGGTCGATCCACACTTCGACAAAATCCCAGTCAGTCTTGGCTGGGTCGCGTACGGGGGATGACGTGGTATCGATCTTCTGCATCAATTTTCACCTCTCCCATGAGGGTAACAGTTAGGCGCTTTTGTGCGCTGACTTATCTTTCTGCAAGAGAAAGTCAAGGTACTCTTCGAGCTGTAGCAATCTGGGTTGAGAAAGCTGACGTACTTTTGTTAAAATCACCTCCTCTTGCTCCCATTGACTGATAGAAATAATTTGTGAGGCTGCTACCTCAACGGTTACATTTGCTACCCCAAACCCCTCCAAACTATAGCCGTCGTCTTCCTCATCGGGCATAGGGTAATGTTCTACAACCGTGGCAATATCACCTCGCTTGAGATGATGTTCTGGCAGATCTTCAGCTAAAGCAACCTGAGCAAAGAGCGGATACTGGGTTTTCATGGGTTTGCTCCTTTATCTGGCACTAGGGTTACAAATCGAGCTGTACCGTTGTCCACTATCCAAACCGTCAGAATACTGAGTTCTACTCCATTGCTGCCACGAAGGCAAGCACGGATGCAATACTTCCGGCCATAACGGGTAGTTTCAACAAAATCAGCGTCTTGTGTCAAAACTTGAGTTCGCAGGTCTTGCTCAAGCTGCTGCCAGTTGTCTAGTCTGTACCCTGCCTTGGCTAGAAATTTGGATTTGTCATCCTTGGGTAAAAGAATAAGCAGGTACTGGGTCAGCTTTTCTTCTGCAATAATTGCATTTTCGGGTAGAAGCGCTGCTGGCAAAAGTCAATGGCTAAAGCCTATAAGCTATTCTACTCTGCTGTATCGGAATAGTCGTAGCCTTACCCCAATACGGGCTCTACGATCGCCCCTTGCAAATACCCCAGCCATTCCGTCAGGCTCTCCAATTGCTTCTCCGGCTTCAGCACGCCCAGCCCGCGTACTACCACCTTGCCGCCGCTGTAGACAAAGCGCGTTTTTAGGTGGCTGGGCAGCTTCTCGCTGAGCTTCTTCCAGGCCGGTTCTTCCATGGGGGTTTCCATCACCACGTGCTGCTTGCCCTCGGGCTTGATGCGCGAGAAACCAGCGGCTTTGGCGACCAGCTTTAGCTCCAGCATGCGCACCAGCTGAGCGGTGGAGTAGGGGATGGGGCCAAAGCGATCGCTCAAATCTGCCGCAATCTGCATCAGCTCTACCTTGCTGTTGGCCGCAGCTAGGGAGCGGTAAGCGCCCATCTTTTGCTCCAGGTCGGGGATGTAGTCGTTGGGCACAAAGGCGGTGACGTTGAGATCGACCTGGGTGTCTTCGACTTTGGGAATATCTTGACCACGAATTTCGGCGATCTCTTCTTCCAGCATGTCCATATAGAGGTCAAAGCCGATCGCATCCATTTGGCCCGACTGCTCGGCCCCGAGTAAATTGCCGACGCCGCGAATTTCCATGTCGCGCATGGCCAGCTGGTAGCCGGAGCCGAGCTGGGTGAACTCCTGAATGGCGCGCAGGCGCTGGCGGGCTTTGTCGGTGAGGGATTTTTTGGGGTAAAACAGCCAGGCGTGGGCCTGAA
>QBMN01000071.1 GCA_003241845.1 Shackletoniella antarctica
CACCCACTCACCTACCCCATGAACCCCCTAGCCTCTGGCTTCCTCGCGAGTCTCTTCGCTGGCATGAGCACCAGCATTGGTGCGCTGCCGGTGCTGTTGCCCTTCGACCCGTCCGAGCGCACCCAGGGCATCTTGCTCGGCATTGGCGGCGGCATGATGCTGGCGGCCACCTCCTTTTCGCTGATTTTGCCCGGCACCGACGCAGCGATCGCCCTGGGCTATCCAGGCCCGATCGCCGCCCTGGTGATGGTCACCAGCGTGCTTCTGGGGGGCGCGTTTTTGTGGGGAGCCCACAATCTTTTCCCCCACGAGCACTTTTTTAAGGGCCAGGAGGGGCCAGAGGCCCAGAATATCAAGCGGATCTGGCTGTTTGTGATTGCGATCGCCCTGCACAATTTTCCCGAAGGGCTAGCGGTGGGGGTCGGGTTTGGCGGCGGCGAACAGGCCGGGGCGGTGGCGCTGGCGATCGGCATTGCGCTACAGAATATTCCGGAGGGGTTTGTGGTGGCGATCGCCCTGCGCGACATTGGCTACGCGCCCCGCAATGCCTTCGCCGTGTCGTCTCTGACGGGGTTAATTGAGCCGATTGGCGGCCTGTTTGGGGCCGCTGTCGTCACCTTTGCCCAGGCGGCCCTACCCTGGGCCATGGGCTTTGCCGCCGGAGCCATGCTGTTTGTCATCGTCGATGAAATCATCCCCGACATCGATCAAAAATCCTTTGGCCAGCGCGGCACCCTCGGTCTCATGGGCGGCTTTGTGATCATGATGTTCTTAGATATTGCGCTCTAATGGGCCACTGGCCCCAGGCGATTGCAGTTCCCCAGCGCAGCTATCCCACGGCTCCAAAAAAGCCCCCCGGCGGTGGCGGAGGGCTAAGCCCCAGGCGCGGACAAATTTGTTGCGGACACAATTGTTTTAGGGGCTTGCCACCAGGCTTTATCCTCAATTCTGGCGATCTGGGGCGGATTTGGCCGGGGCAGATTTGGCATTAGAGTAATCCATGGGAATAACTATCCATTTGCCATTGGCTTCAGCCCTCACCCCTGCCCCTCTCCCTGGGGGAGAGGGGTTCTGAATCTGGCTCCCCTTCTCCCTCAGGGAGAAGGGGCTGGGGGATGAGGGCCATAGACTGGATGTTCTTTTAGTTGGATTACTCTTAGAGCGAAATCCAGCCAAACCATGAGAACACAACAGCGATCGCCACCAGGCTCAGGAAGATCGCCAGCCCAGCCGTTACGGCCCCGGCGGCTTTGCGCACACCGTCTGGAGTCTCCATCCAGTCGCCCTGGGCCAGGCGACGATCAGGCGAGAAGTCGTAGCCCAGCGACTCCAGCGTTGTCAGGTGGTCTTGGGTGTAGCGGGGCGATCGCTCAAAGGGCAGATCGCCCTGGGCGCGCTGGGGCAACACCCGTCGCCGCTGGTAGGGCACCGTGCGATCGCCAAAATTCGTAATATATTCCTCGCTGCCCATCAGGGCATCCACCAGCCCCCCAATCCCCTGAGTTGCCAGCACAATCGACCAGGCCAGCGTTTCCTTGCTGTCGTAAACATTGCGCCCTAGCAGTCGCTGCACGCACAATTCCGCAAATCGGTAGTTGTTGTTGACCTCGTAGTTCCAGGTGCGAAATGCATCGGATATAGCCAACCCCCGAACAAAATCTTTGACCGATATCAAACCGCCCCGCAGCTGTGACTCCAGCAGGGTTTGACGATTGCTCTTCAGCATTTGCTGCTCATGGAAAATCTGTCGATAGGCCGCCGAAATTAGGGCATCCATATCTAGAGCATCCACATCCACAGTGGAAAAGGGTTGATTTAGGGAGAAAATCCCAGACTGCTCGTCCCCCGGCACTTCATAGCCATCTACACGCTGGTTTTGGCTGCTGGGGTCATAGGCTAATAGCGGTATAGTCACGACTATTTTTTCTCCAATTGCGAAATAAAAAAGTATCTGTTCCAGAATCCAGAAGCTGTGGCCACTCAACAACTTCCGCCGTTATTTATAGTTCCTAAAAAGTGCTTAGCTGTAATCGAATTCCATCGAACCTGGGCAATAACGGCTAAGGGTCAGCCTAAAAGAAGTGGGGATCAGATGTTCTTATCTCGACAAGGATAGTAACAAACAGTCACGTTTCTTCTTAGAAAGGCGTGGGGTGGTGGTCATTGACCACCACCCCACGCCTTTTTTTAGGCATTGCTAGAGTTGCTATCTGTCTACCAGCCAAAGGCCGACAGCGGCGCTAGCGTCTGGGCAGATTCAGGCTCGGCAGCTGCCGCAGCCGCAGGCTCGCTCAGGCGCGACTCAGCACAAAACGACGCGGTGCTAAAGCCGCCAAACCGCTTCATCACGCTGGTGCGCAGCCGCAGATTGGGGTTGGCGAACCAAAATCGCTCGATCGAACTCATGGTTTCGTATTCAGTAATCAGCAGTAGCCCGCCCTCGCCGTCGATTTCGTAGCGGCCAATCACCGGCACAATTTCGGCATAGCCTCGCTCGCGCAGTAGCTGACCCTGCTTGGGGTCGGCAGCGTCGGGCACGAGGGCAAATACCGTGTTGCCCTCGTGGTTTTCGTCGTCTTTATCCCAGGCCATGGCTCCGTGCCAGGTGACGTAGGCTCCGCCCACGGCCAGGGCCGGGTCAACCTCGTGGAGCTGGCAAATTTCGACCACGCTGGGGTGTCCGGCATCTAGCGCCTCGACCGCAATGCTAGACCCTCCCAACTCGGCCCGGCGAAAGGGTAGGTGGTGAGTGGTGCGCTGGGAATTCCACTGGCCCGCGCTCATGCGGAAAAAATCCATTACGTCCATGGGGCAGATCTCTAGTAGTAGCGTTCTCAGAAATGATTCAGGTTATTAAGGCGGTCGACTTAAACCAGGATGCCGGCTTAACCACTGTGCCGAAGATGACGAGCTAACGTCTTCTACTTTATCGCTGTCTGGGGTCGCTGTCTGGGGTCGCTGTCTGGGGTCGCTGTCTGGGGTCGCTGTCTGGGGTGGCTGTCTGGGGCACCCGCCTGGAGCACTTGTCTGAGGGCAATAAGAGGGACAGCGGCAGAATACCGCACATTCCCCTAGCAGGGGCTGGGCGATCGCCCAGATCCGCAAGCGGCAATCACCCAGATCTGGATCCCAAATGTAACAAAGTAGATCCGCTACAAACGCGCATCCTGGTGGCGTCCTAGCCTTATTGTTACGCAATATTACGCTACCTGAGAATATCCCGGCACGCCCAAAGTCTCTAGACTGCCCAGCAGAGGCAAATTCTTTCGCTTCGGCCCTGCTGGAAACCTACCTTTTCCTTAATAACTTGTAAAAAATAAAGGCACACCAGCGGTGTATAAACATTGTTGGAGGCTTAGTCAGATTAGCAAAAGCCAATTCAGGCAACGGTTTCGAGGAATGTTGTGGCTCCTCCACAGAGACGCATCTTATCCCTCTCATCCATCTTCCCTTTAAGACTGTTGAGCCGACTGTGTAGAAGCTTGAACAACCTTGAAGAAATGTAAGCCAGATGAGAAAACCGAGCACGCTGATCTTTAAGATTCTTCCTATAGATTGGTTAGACAGCTCCGGCTGAACTAATGATTAACTCGGTCTTTTAGACCATTTTCAAGCAAACTCAGCGACAAAAATATTAGGAGATTTGAGTCGATGTTTGACGCATTCACTAAAGTCGTTTCCCAAGCCGACGCACGAGGCGACTTCCTCTCCACCGATCAGATCGATGCTCTCCAGCGCATGGTTGCCGACAGCAACAAGCGCATGGATTCCGTGAACCGCATCACCGGCAGCTCTTCCAAGATTGTGTCTGATGCCGCCCGCGCTCTGTTCGCCGAGCAGCCCCAGCTGATCGCTCCCGGTGGTAACGCTTACACCAACCGTCGCATGGCCGCTTGCCTGCGCGACATGGAAATCATCCTGCGCTATGTCACCTACGCTGTTTTCTCTGGCGATGCCAGCGTTCTCAACGACCGCTGCCTAAACGGCCTGCGCGAGACCTACGTTGCTCTGGGCACCCCCGGCGCTTCCGTGGCTGCTGGCGTTGAAAAGATGAAAGCGGCTGCTATCGGTATCGTTACCGACACCAGCAATATCACCCAAGGTGATTGCAGCTCCCTCGCTTCCGAAATCGGCAGCTACTTTGACCTGGCGGCTGCTGCGGTTGCTTAGGTTTAGCCAAGCACTCAGCTGGCTTGCGATCTTTGGCCTTGGCCAACTAGCGCAACGCCTTTCATTTGATTCATTTGCTGTGAAGATCACTCTGAAGGAGAACCCTAAGCTATGAAAACCCCTCTAACCGAAGCTGTAGCCGCTGCTGATTCCCAGGGCCGTTTCCTGAGCAGCACCGAGATGCAAGCCGCCTTTGGCCGTTTCCGCCAAGCTCAGTCTGGCCTAGAAGCTGCTAAAGCTCTGACCACCAAGTCTGATTCTCTGGTGAGCGGCGCTGCCCAAGCTGTATACAACAAGTTTCCCTACACCACCCAGATGCAGGGGCCTAACTACGCGGCTGACGAGCGCGGCAAAGGCAAGTGCGCCCGCGACATCGGCTACTACCTCCGCATGGTCACCTACTGCCTAATTGCTGGCGGTACTGGCCCCATGGATGAGTACCTGGTGGCTGGCCTTGACGAAATCAACAGCACCTTTGAGCTGTCTCCTAGCTGGTACGTGGAAGCTCTGAAGCACATCAAAGCTAACCACGGTCTGTCTGGCGACGGCGCTGTTGAAGCCAACTCCTACATCGACTACGCCATCAACGCCCTAAGCTAGGTTGGCCATTTGCCCGGAGGGGCAGACAGTTGTTAGCGCATTGTTAGCGATTGTTTGCTGCTCCGGGCATTGTTGTATCTATACGCCCATGTATCTATACGCCCAAGGAGGCAACCATGGCAGTCACCACTGCAGCGGGACGCCTTGGCGTTTCGCCCTACAGCGAGTCGATGCGGGTAGAGCTGCGGCCCAACTGGAACGAGGACGATGTGAAAGCGGTGATTCGCGCTGCTTACCGTCAGGTCTTTGGCAACCAGTACATTATGGCCAGCGAGCGCAATACCAGCGCCGAGTCTTTGCTCCGGCAGGGAGATATTTCAGTTCGAGATTTTGGGCGGGCCTTGGCCCTGTCTGACCTCTATCGGGATAAGTTTTTCCTGAGCGGGCCGCAAAATCGCTTTATTGAGCTGAACTATAAGCATCTGCTGGGTCGGGCGCCCTACAGCCAGGACGAAATCGCATTTCATACCGACCTTTATAACACCTACGGCTACCAGACAGAGATCAACGCTTACTTTGATTCTGTTGAGTATCGCGACAGTTTTGGGGACAATGTTGTGCCCTACTATCGTGGCCACCTCACCCAGCGAGGCCAGAAGACGGTTGGGTTTAGCCGCTTCTTTCAGCTCTATCGGGGCTACGGCAGCAGCGATCGCGCCCAGCACTGCGGCATGCGATCGCAGCTCGCGACCGAGATCGCCAAAAACTCTTCCTCGCCCGTGGGTAGCGGGGCTACCGGAGCTGCCATTGTGGGCGGGTCTGGGGGCGATCGCGAGAAGCTCTACCGGGTGCGGGTTACCCAGGCCGCCAGGCCGGGTGGCCCCCAGGTGCGACGCACCAACACCGAGTTTTTGGTGCCCTACGAGCAGCTGTCTCGCAAACTTCAACAAGTTAACCGCTCCGGCGGTCGGGTAACCAAAGTCGACCTGGCCTAGGCTGCGGCTTTAATACCTTTTTGGCGGAGTGCTGAGTCCTGCTGCGGCAGGGCTGTGATGGCTATCCCATTGGGCTAGGGGCGGTGGAACTTCGGTTCGCCATCGACCTGGGCTGCGGTGGGTTTAGCCTGAGGTGCTCCGTCATTTTTAATTTTTTTGTGCTGACTGTTTTCTGTGTTGATTGTCTGAGTTGATGGGTTAAACCCACGCTCACCCTGTTGACCTCACCATGTTGATAAGGAGGATACCCCCGTGCCTATTACAACAGCCGCGTCCCGATTGGGAACCGCTGCCTATGATGAAACCTCTCCCGTAGAGCTACGCGCCAACTGGACTGCCGACGATGCTGAAATAGTGATTCGTGCCGTCTATCGCCAGCTTTTAGGCAACGACTACCTGATGAAATCTGAGCGGCTGATCGGGGCCGAGTCACTGCTAAAAAATGGCTACATCAGTCTGCGCGACTTTGTGCGCGCCGTCGCCAAGTCTGAGCTGTACAAAGAGAAGTTTTTCTACGGCAACTTTCAGACCCGCGTGATTGAGCTGCACACCAAGCACCTGCTGGGTCGGGCCGTCTACGACGAGTCTGAGATTGTTGAGCACCTTGATTGCTATGAGACCCAGGGCTATGACGCCGACGTGGACTCGTTCATCGACAGCGAAGAGTACCAGTCCAACTTTGGCGACAATGTGGTGCCCTACTACCGCAGCTTTGTCTATCAGGCGGGCCAGCGCTCCGTGGGCTTTACCCGCATGTTCCAAATGTACCGGGGCTATGCCACCAGCGATACCTCCCAGGCGGGCGGCAAAAAATCTCGTCTAGCCGGTGAACTGGGCCGCAACACCTCGTCATCGATCATTAGCCCCACCAGTGCGGCAGCGGGCTGGTCGGCCCAGGCCAATAGGATGACCACCCCCGGCAAAGCCCTGGGTGGGTCGACCCCCTACGGTGCCAACGCCGGCAAGGTCTACCGCATTGAGGTGATGGGTGCTAACCTACCCCGTTACCCCAAGGTGCGGCGCATCAATACCGCCTACCTGGTGCCCTACGAAAAGCTGTCGGCCAAGCTGCAGCAAATCAACGCGATGGGTGGCAAGGTGACTAGTGTTACCGCCGCCAGCCTCTAGATTAGATAGCCGATGGGCGTATCTTTAGGGATGCGCCCATCTAAATGAAATGCCGTACTCGAGTTCTCGCAACGACCAGGAGAGTTTCCTATGCTCGCTCAAAACGCCTTTGGTAGCCAAGCCACCTCCGGCAATCGTTTTTTTCTCTACGAAGTTGAGGGGCTGCGCCAAAACGACGCCACCGACCAAAATAACTACCCCATTCGCCAGAGCGGCAGCACGCTCATCAAGGTACCCTACAGCCGCATGAACGAAGAAATGCTGCGGATTAGCCGCCTGGGTGGCAAAATCGTCAGCATTCAGCCTCTGTCAGCCAACGGTGCTAGCGCCGAAGATTAAATCACCCAGGTTAACGACGGAGGAGCATGGGACAGGAGCCGCTAGCCAACGCCGAGGGAGAATCTCTGACGGTAGAGCAGGCCATTGAGAATCTGCGCCAAACTGCCGATATAGGTCTGCGCTACTATGCCGCCTGGTGGCTGGGGCGCTTTCGCGTGGCTGAGCCTGAGGCCATTGAGGCGCTGGTGGACGCATTACAGGATGAGGGTGATCGCGCCCCCGACGGGGGTTATCCGCTGCGGCGCAATGCGGCTCGGGCGCTAGGCAAGCTGGGCGATCGCACCGTCATCCCCGACTTAATTCGGTGTCTAGACTGTGACGACTACTACGTGCGTGAGGCGGCGGCCCAGGCGCTAGAATCCCTGGGCGACCCCCAGGCGATTTCAGCGCTGCGGGGTTTGCTAGCCGGAGGCGTCGCCGCCGCCGCTGCCGTCCCCGACAAGCCCCACTTGGTGCAGCCCTACAACGCGGTGCTGGAAGCCCTGGGCACCCTGGGGGCCGTGGACGCGATTGAGGAAATTATCCCCTTCCTAGGGCACGAGGTGGCTCAGGTGCAAAACGCGGCTACCCGCGCCCTGTACCAGCTCACGGGAGATGGCACCTACTGCGATCGCCTGGTCGAGCGCCTGCAAGCGCCCAACCTACAGCTGCGGCGATCGGCGATGATGGATTTGGGGGCGATCGGCTATTTGCCCGCTGCCGGGGCGATCGCCGCCACCCTGGCCGAAAACAGCCTTAAGCTAATCGCCCTCCAGGGTGTTTTAGAATCTCACCTGGGGCAGACCGGGTTTCCCCAAGCCCGGCTAACAGATGAAGCCCGTCAAGTCCTGGTACTAATGGATGAACTGCTGTGAGTGCTGGGGCCTGGGCATCAACAGGGGACATTAATCAGGTGGGCACTAGCAGATGGGCATTAGCAGGGCTGGAGAACGGTTAGGCGTGGGCGCGACAGTAGCAGAACTAATTCAGGCGATCGAGACCGCCGACTCTAAGGGGGCAATGGTCGTGGCGGTCAACTGTCTAGCCGCCGCCAAAGATGTTGCCGCCCTTCCCACCCTGATTACGGTGCTGGGCTACAACAACCCCGGCGCGGCGGTGGCCGCAGTGGAGGGGCTGGTGGCCCTGGGTCACGACGCTGTGCCAGCGCTGCTAGAGCAAATTGACGGCTATAACTACGGGGCCAGGGCCTGGGCCATTCGCGCCGTGGCGCTGATTGGCGACCCTCGCGCGCTGCCGGTGCTGCTCGATACGGCCAAGGGCGACTTTGCCCTCAGCGTGCGCCGCGCCGCCGCGCGGGGGTTAGGCACCATTGACTGGGCGCTGCTGTCGGCTGAGCAGGCGGCCTCAGGCCAGCGCGACGTGCTAGAGGTGTTAACGGCGGCCACCGCCGATCTAGAATGGGTCGTGCGCTACGCGGCGGTGGCTGGGCTGCAAAATGTGGCCAAGGCTCTGATCGATAGCCATCAAAAACCGCCAATCCTTCTCTGTCTTCACCAGGTTTTTCAGCACGACGAAACTGCCGCAGTTCAAGCCCGCGCCCGCATGGCCTTAGACGCCCTTGAATCGCCACCTTAACTCGCTAAATGATTGCGGGGGCCAGTTCGCTTAGAACATCGGTAACCGTCATTGGCGAAAACTCGGGCAGCGAACTGGCTATAAAGCCTCTGTTTCCAGGTTGAGAAAGGCAACACATTGCTTCAATTTCGAGGTATCTTCTCTATGGTTAACCTGAGTAATGCAGACGTAAGAGGAGTTTTATGGTGTTGACAGGTCGATCAAATACCCCAGAAGTCTTGAAGGTTATGGGTCTGCCCGTTCACTGGCGCGCCGACTACGCGGGGTGGCTGGTTGATCAATATCGCCAGGGGCGCGGCGCCCACGTCGTCACCCTCAACGCCGAAATGGCGATGCAGGCCGATCGCAACCCTGACCTGCGCCAGGTTATTCTCAGCGCTGAGCTGGTGATTCCCGATGGAGCTGGGGTTGTGCTCTATTTTCGCACCAAGGGTCAGCGCATCGAGCGCGCTCCCGGCATTGAGCTGGCGGCTGCGGTGCTCAAGCGCCTCTCGCCGAAAGAAACTGTGTTTATGTACGGCGGTGTTCCCGGCGTCACCGATCGCGCCGCGATGATCTGGCAACGCCAGGTAGCTGGGCTAAATGTAGTGGGTACCCAGCATGGCTATCTGGGGCCAGAGGATCAGCCCGAATTTTTGCGCCACCTAGAGCAGCTCCAGCCCAGCGTGATCTTGGTCGGCATGGGTGTACCTCGCCAAGAGATGTGGATTCGTGACCACCGCTATCTCTGCCCCAACAGCATTTGGATTGGCGTCGGCGGCAGCTTTGACATTTGGGCCGGGGTCAAATCGCGCGCCCCGCAGTGGATGTGCGACCACCACCTGGAATGGCTCTACCGCCTCTACAAAGAACCCTGGCGCTGGCGGCGAATGCTGGCGCTGCCTCACTTTGCCTGGCGATCGCTCACCTATTCAGCCCGCTAAAAGTCAAACGCTAAATCGGCCAGCCCCAGATACCGCAACCCCGCCGGAGTCACTTCAAAACGGCAGGGCAACACCTTGACCCCCTTGGCCATGGCCTGCCGCAGCAAGACCCCGTAGGTCGGGTCAGCCTCGTCACCCGGTGAAAACTCGGTGCAGTCGCCCCGGTTAATGAAGTACAGCATCACCGCCTGGGCCTGGGGAATAATCGCCGCCAGTTCTTTCAAATGTTTTTGCCCACGGGTAGTCACCGTATCGGGAAACAGCGCTAGGGTGCCCTTGGCCCAGGTGGTGTTTTTTACCTCAATGTAGGTGGGTACGGCATTTTCCTCCCCAGAAATAACAAAATCGATCCGGCTTTTGCCGTCGCCCCCGTAGCGCACCTCGGGGCGAATGGTGCTGTAGTCGCCCAGTTCTGGAATTTGCTTGGCCTCTAGCATCGCTTTTACTACCCGGTTTGGCAGCGCCGTGTTGGCCCCCGCCCAGGTGGGTACGGTGTCGCGCACCTCCGCCAGTTCCCAGGTGTAGGCGAGCTTGCGCTTGGGGTTAGAGCTGTGGGAAACCAGCACGCGGCCGCCAATGTGGCACACCCCGGTCATTGGCCCGGTGTTGGGGCAGTGGGCCGTCACCACCTCCCCCGTCTCTAGCTCAATGTCGGCAAAAAACCGCTTGTAGCGCGATCGCAGGGTGCCCTCAATTAGAGGTGGAAAGGGGTAGAACCAGTCGGCGGTCATGGCGGCGGAAAATGTTGAACCGTGCCTACCCTACCAGGAAAAGGCTACCCGGAAAGGGCCGAGACGGGCACCTGGGCAAAGTAACGACGACGAAACTGTTCTTCTTGTAGGGCGTCAAGAAAGCGCCTCGCCCCCGACTCGGGGGCCACCGGGTCGGGGGCCACCGGGTCGAGATCTAGCCGAATCGCGATGGTGTCTGGGTCGATTTCGACCACCTCAAAGCCTGCGGTCTCTAGAGCGGTCAAGCCCAGCGCCAGACTGGGGGTTGAAAGGCCCAGCCGCTGGCTTAGCTGTACCCTGGTCACGGCAGTTTTGGTGCGGGCGAGGTACTTGGCCAGGCCCACCAGCTCTTGCCACCGGTCTACCGGCGATCGCTCTTCCACTACCGGGGCAAAGGTCAGGGCCAGGGGCAACCCGGCCTGGGCGGCCTGCCGCTGCCAGACCTGCCAGTCGCTCCACTGGGCGGGGGCCTGGTCTACGACTAAAACCGCCGACCGTTCGTCAGGGATCGCCTGCCGCCAGTCGAGAATGGGGAGGGCTGGGCCAGGCGCGGCGCGGCTCGCTTCGGTGAGAACCGGGCGTAGATCGACCAGCTTGACGTGGTAGCCGCTGTAGCCGTTGAAGTCTAGCTCAACCACCAGATCGCAGCGGCCCTGGGGCAGCTCATCGCGGTAGTGGCCCCACCACTCGCCGGGGAAACCCACCTGGGCGCTGTCGTCCCACAGCTCAAACTCGGTTTTGATAAACCCCACGGCCTTATTGTTGCGATCGCGCAGTTTCCGGTGCTTCGTATTTTGAAACCAGGCATCGCGAATCAGCAGCTTAGGCACCGGGTTCCCCATGCCGCAGGGTTCCAGCCACTTGAGTTCTCGAAACAACGGCTGCCCCAGATCCGCCACCGTCACCGTTAGATCGATCTCTAGGACAGGCTGAGGCGCGCGATCGCCCCCGAGTTGCTCCCGCACCATGCGGTTGAGCGCCGCCGCCAGCAGGTCAATGTGCTCCACCGGCAGGGTCAAGCCCGCCGCCAGAGGGTGGCCGCCAAACCCGGTGAGCAGGCTCGACTGCGACTGAAATAGCTGATAGAGATCTAGCCCCTGCACCGATCGCGCCGACCCCCTAGCCAGCCTGGGGCCACCGTCCTCCGTTGCCAGATCGGCGGGGGGATCGATGCGCAGCAAGATAGCGGGCCGCCCCAGGGCCTGGGCCACCTGCCCCGCCACCAGGCCTAAAATGCCCGGCTCCCACTGCTCGTCGGCCAGCACCAGACAGCGGGTGGTGGCCAGATCGACCTGGGTCACGCGTTCCATCACCTGGTTGTAGAGGTCGCGCTGGAGAGCCTTGCGGCGGGTGTTGGCCAGCTCGGCCTCGTGGGCCAGGGCATAGCAGCGATCGCGGTCTTGACTGGTCAACAGCTCTACACAAAAGCTGGCGTCGCCGTGGATGCGGCTGACGGCGTTGATCCGGGGGCCAAGCCCAAAGGAAATATCCGTGGGGCGATCGCCCGTGCGCTTGCACAATTCCAGCAGCTTCGCCAGCCCCGGTCGCGGGTAGGGTGGGTGCGGCTGGGTCTGGGTTTGCATCCGCTGTAGCCCCACCTGGGCCAGGTAGCGGCAGTCGCCCCGCAGCTCCACCAGGTCAGCGATCAGACCAATGGCCACCAGATCGAGCACGTGGTCTAGGGGCTGGGCTGGGGGAGTGTCTAAGGCGTCGTACAGCCCCTCCAGCAGCTTGTAGGCCACCGCCACCCCCGACAGCGTAGCCAGCGGGTGGTCGGGCGGCAATCGACGGGGATTGATCAGCGCCAGAGCGCCAATATCTTCAGTCGGCAGCGTGTGGTGATCGGTGACAATCACCGCTATGCCCTGGGCGTTGGCGTAGGCAATTTCAGCGCCGCTGGTGCTGCCGGTGTCACAGGTCACCATCAGGCTGGCCCCCCAGGCCGCCAGCTGGTCAATACCCCGCCGCGACAGCCCGTGGGACTCGCTGAGCCGGTTGGGAATGTAGTAGGTCAGGCGATCGCCCTTGGGGATCAGCTGCCCCAGACCATCCCACAGCACGGCAGTGGCGGTCACCCCATCGGCATCAAAGTCGCCCCAGATGGCTACTTTTTCACCCCGGCTGATCGCCTGGCGGAGGCGGGTGACGGCGATCGCCATATCTGCCCCAAAGGCGCTAGCCAGGGTCGCCCCATAGGCCGCTGGGTTAAGCCAGCCCGCCAGGTCTGCGGCAGTAGCCAACTGCCGCTGCCACAGCACCTGGGCTAGCCAGCGGGGGCGGCTTGTTCCAGGTAGCGCCTGGGATACTGCTTCTAGCCAATCGTCGGGCCAACCATCCTCTAGATAGCCATCTGACCTTGGCATCTCCCAGCGCAGCGCTAGTGCATCCATAGCATCTGATACCACATCCGAATCACATCACCCCGATTCCCCAAAGGCCAAACCGCAGGGGCGCGTCGCATACGCCCTTCTGAACCGGAGTTAAGGAGGTCTCCAGGAAAGAAAATACCACCAGGTAGGGGCGCAGAGCCTGCGTCCTTAAGCTTAAGAGGCAGCAAAATCCTTGGGTATTTTCGTTGCCAGAATTGTCCTAACCAAGCAGGATTTAGCATGAGTCATGAAAAGGTGAGATTTGAGTGGTGTAGGCAGGGCCGATCAGGGCAATTTAAATAAGCTTCCGTAAAATGCAGATAACCCAACATACTAGGCTGATTTCCTGGGCTAAGGTGAGCAAGCAAGGCAGGTTCACTGATCCGGCTGAATACATTTATACCAAGTCCAGCCCTACGCCGTATGTCTGGAGTCGTAATCCTCCTCGCTAACCACTATGACCAAACATAGCCACCCTGAGCTAGACGGGCAAAATCCTCAAACCCTGTACACATTTGAACTCAAGCGGCCCGGCCAAGTCCTGCGGGAACGACTGACCTGGGGAGCGGTTGGGCTGTCGGTAGGCTTGGGCCTAGCCGCTGGCTATATGTTGCTCAATTCTGAAGAGCGGTCATGGTCGTGGCCCCCTGCTAACTTCACTGGCAAGGCTGGCGAGGTTGCGGTCGAGGCTCCCTTTCGCCAAGGGGCAGAGCAGGCTATGTCTGCGGCCGAACTGACCCAAACCGCAGAATTTAGTGAAGAATGGGCCGAGGTCGCCCTGCTGTGGCAGCAGGCCATTGCCTCTATGCAGGCTGTCCCCAAGGCTAGCCCCGACAGCCCCCTGGCCCAAGAAAAAGTCGTCGAATACGAGCGCAACCTCCAGTATGCCCAGAGTAATGTGGCCAGTCGGGCCAGCCGCGCCCCCAACGATAAAACCTACTGGACGCTGGGTTCTGATCGCGACCTGGTGCTAGCTATTCAGGGCACGCCCTCCCAAACGATGCAGTTTCAAGCCAGCTGTCAGCAAACCTGGCGCTACGGTGACAGCGTGGTCGAGCTCAACAACGGCTACGTCAAGCAGTACAACAATCTAGACGGTAGCCTCAGGGTGCTGGCCGAGGGGCCAATGGTGCTTTCTGCCCAGGCCGCCCCAGGGACTTGGACCCTGGGGTCTAGCGAAGCCGAGGTGGTGCAAATCCAGGGCACCCCCACCCGTCAAGAACAGTACACCTCCAGCCGGTTTACGACGCTGTACTTTGACCAAAGCTCGGTCATGTTTGAGAATGGCCAGGTGATTAGCTATCTCAACTCAGACGACAACCTCAAGGTAGCGCTGCAGCTGCCGCCGCTGGCCCAGGGCCGGGTAGTTCCCGAGTTTTGGTCGATGGGGTCTAGCCGCGCCGAGGTGCTGCGGGTTGAAGGGCAGACTCCGGTGGCGATTAGCCGCAACGACAACAACTGCGAAGAAGTCTTTTACTTCAGCGAAGGAGAGGTCACCTTTCGTCAGGGAATAGTGAGCGGCTACCGCAATCAGGGCCAAGCTCTCCAGGTTCGTTAAATCGTTTTGGTCTAATGCCCCTATGCTTAAACCAATTACCTAGTCTCATGTAGTTGGCCTGCCCCTGCACTGTGGATGATGCCCCCGCTGCCACTGACCTAGTCATTGTTGATGACGACGCAGAAACTTCGCGCCTGCTGCACCGGCTGTTGAGCCAGCAGGGGTATCGTATTCAGGCGGCGGTCAGTGGGCAACAGGCGATCGCCCTGATTCAAGAGCGTCGCCCCGGCCTGGTGCTGCTCGATATTTTGCTGCCCGATATGGACGGCTACACCCTGTGCCAGCAGCTCAAGGCCAACCCCCTCACCGCCGACATTCCGGTGATTGTGTTGAGTTCTCTGGTCGATTCTTTAGATAAGGTCAAAGCCTTTCAGGCCGGGGCCACCGACTACATCACCAAGCCCTTTGCGGTACAGGAGGTGCTGGTGCGGGTGCAAAACCAGCTACACCTGGCCCAGCAGCGGCAGCAGCTGAGCCAGCAAAACACCCTGCTCATTCAAGAGGTGCGAGAGCGCACCCAGATCGAGCAGGCGCTGACGGCGGCTGAGATGAACTACCGCAGCATTTTTGAAAACGCCACGGTGGGCATTTTTAAGGCCTCGGCAACGGGCCAACTGCTCAGCGTCAACCCATCCATGGCGCGGCTCTACGGCTACGACTCGCCTGAGGAGATGGTGGCTACCGTAGAAAACATCAGCCGCCAGATCTATTCTGAGCCTAAGCGGCGAGATGAGCTGGTGGTCTATCTCAGCCGCTTCGAAAAAATTACCGATGCCGAGTCAGAGGTATTTCGCAAGGACGGCAGCATCTTTTGGGTGAGCGAAGATATCTGGCAGGTGTGGGATAAAACCGGTGCCTTTTTGCACTACGAAGGCATTGTCCACGACATTAGCGAACGCCGCCAGATGGAAACCGAGCTGCGACAGCAGCGGCAGCAGGCCGACCGGCTGCTGATCAACATTTTGCCCTACCGCATTGCCCAGCGGCTCAAGGGCGGTGCCCGCACCATCGCCGAAAGCCTTGACCATGTGAGCGTGCTGTTTGCCGACCTGGTTGACTTTACCGCCGCCTCTAGCGAGATGACGCCGCGCCAGCTGGTCAAAATGCTCAATGAAGTGTTCTCGATGTTTGACCAACTGGCGGAGTTTCACCGGCTAGAGAAAATTAAAACCATTGGCGATGCCTACATGGTGGCCGGGGGGTTGCCCAGCCCCAACGATGGCCATGCCGAGGCGGTCGCCCAGTTTGCCCTCGATATTTGCGAGGCCATTCAGCAGTTTCCCCGCCCCGACGGTAAAACCTTCCAGATCCGAGTCGGCATCAACACTGGCCCGGTGGTGGCTGGGGTGATCGGGCGGCGCAAATTTGCCTACGACCTGTGGGGCGACACCGTCAACATCGCCAGCCGCATGGAAACCACCGGAGAGTCCCAGCGCATTCAGGTGACCGCAGACCTGTACGAAAAGCTCAAGGACAAATTTCAGTTTGAGTCGCGGGGCTATGTGGCCGTCAAGGGGCGGGGCCAAATGCTGACCTACTGGCTGGTGGGTCGGCTGTAGCCCCCAGCCAGCCGACTTCGCTGTGCTACCTTGATTTAAGGTATACAGGTAAAGGTATACAGGGCTACCAAAGGGTTTTGTCGCTCCCGCTCCCTGCCCGGCTAGACCTCCTGGGAGGTTTCCAGGGAAGAAGATAACAGCTTTAATTCAGCGACTGTAGCCGCTGTAGGGTGGGCACTGCCCACCATTGGGAAACTATTTCCCAGACGTCGCCCCGACAGTAATCATCTTGCTCTGTTTGCTCTGTATGGTCACGCTTTCTCCAACAGTTCAGCAGCGGCTGCGATCGCCCCTCACCATCGGCTCAGTCACGATCCACAGCCGGGTGTTGCAGTCGCCCCTGTCGGGCGTGACCGACCGCGCCTTTCGCCAGCTGGTGCGCCGCTACGCCCCCACCTCCATGCTCTACACCGAGATGGTGCAGGCCACCGGGGTGTGCCACGCCCAGCAGCTCGAAAAAATTATGGATATTGGCGGCGGCGAACAGCCCATTAGCATTCAGCTGTTTGACTGCCGCCCCGACTTTATGGCCGAGGCCGCTCGCAAAGCCGTGGCCGAAGGGGCCAAAACCATCGACATCAACATGGGCTGCCCGGTCAACAAAATCACCAAAAAAGGCGGCGGCTCGTCGCTGCTGCGCCAGCCGGAGATGGCCGAGGCGATCGTTCGCACCGTAGCGGCGGCGGTGCCGGTGCCCATCACCGTCAAAACCCGCCTCGGCTGGGATGACGACCACATCAACGCCGTTGAGTTTGCCCGCCGCATGGAAGCCGCCGGGGCGCAGATGTTTACCCTCCACGGCCGTACCCGCAGCCAGGGCTACCACGGCCCCGCCCGCTGGGATTGGATCGCTAAAGTTAAGGCCGCCCTGACGATTCCGGTGATTGCCAACGGCGATATTATTTCAGCCGAGGCGGCGGTGCGCTGCCTCGAAGAAACCGGGGCCGACGGGGTAATGTGCTCGCGGGGCACCCTGGGCTACCCGTTCTTGGTGGGCGAAATCGACACCTGCTTAAAAACTGGGATAGTTCCTCCCCGCGCGACGACGGAGGCCATGCTGTGCTGCGCCCGCGAGCACCTGGGGCTGCTGTGGCAGTACAAGGGGAAAAAGGGCATATACCAGGCTCGCAAACACATGGCCTGGTACGTCAAAGGGTTTGAGGGGGCCACTCTCCTGCGCCAGCAGCTCTGCCAGATCGAGAGCGTCGAGGCCGGTTACGAGCTGCTAGATGGGGCGATCGCCCTGATGGATAGGTCTTTGCCCCTCACCCCATGCAATCAATCTACTCTGGTCTAAAGTCTCCCGCATTTAGGCATTCCCGATGGTACAAGCGCTTAACCCTAATAACCTGAGCTTCGAAGAATTCATTCAGTGGATTCCTGAAAACGGTCGCCAGTACGAACTCTACAGCGGGTGTGTCGTCGAAATGCAACCTACCGGTGCCCACGAACTGATTGGCGCTTTTCTGGCCGCAGAGCTAGCCCTATACTTTCGCCAGCACGACCTCCCCTACACCATTCCCAAAAGTGGATTAGTTAAGCCTCAGCAGCCCGATTCAGGCTATCGACCAGACGTCATCGTCCTTGACAAACAAAAGCTGATTCACGAACCTCTCTGGGAAAGCGCCTCTACGATTCAACAGGGCACTACCCTGCCTCTGTTAATTGAGGTGGTGAGCACCAACTGGCGAGACGACTACGGTCACAAACTCGTCGAGTACGAAGCCATGGGCGTCGCCGAATACTGGATTGTCGACTACCGGGCCCTTGGAGCAGTGCGCTATATCGGTCAACCTAAGCAGCCCACCATCACCCTATGTACTCTAGTGAATGGGGAATATCAACTGCGGCGCTTTGTCGCTGGGCAAACGCTACAATCCCTCTGCTGCCCAAGCCTGACGCTATCGACCGATCAAATTTTTGCGGCCGCGAGCTATCTCCCCAGCGATAAACCTACCAGGCTGTAATGCCAAGAATCGGATAACCGCCCCTTGACTAAGGGGGTTTAAGGTAGGATTTATGAATAAACCTGATGTCCAATCCCCGTAATCTCCATGACCTCGTACGCCACCGCCACTGCCCGCGCCGACATGGGTGAGCTTCGCCGTCTGAGAAGCCTGCTGCCCCCCGAGCTACAAAGCTGGGTGACGGTGGAGTCAGCTATTGATGTCACCCCACCCCTCGTTACCTGCGAAGAGCTGGGCAAAGACCAGGTTGAAGTTCAGATCGACCTCATTAAATGGGAGCAGCTCGCCCTCGACCAGCGCAACCTGATGTTTTGGCACGAGGTGGGCCGCATTCAAAACGACACCATTCCCCGCGACGGCTGGGAAATGGCGGCCCTGGCCATTGGTCTCGGCGGTGCCGTGGGCGAGCTGTGGGTGCAAGACGGTCTGCTGCTGATGCTGGCCATGGGGCTATGTGGCTTTTCGAGCTGGCGGCTCTACAAGCGCAACAACAACCAAAAGACCCTGCAAGAGAGCATCAGCGCCGACGAACGGGCGATCGCCATTGCTACCCGCTTTGGCTACACCCTGCCCAATGCCTATAAGAGCCTGGGTAGCGCCCTCAAAACCCTGATCGAGCAAACCCCCAAAAAGCGCCAGCGCGATCGCTATATCAAGCGCCTCGAAGCCCTCAAAAAGAGTGCCGCCAAGGCCAAAGAGAGCGCCCGCGCCGAGCGGGGCGACATGCGGTCAGCCTACTAGCTTTCTCTCTTAGGGGTCAGGTGCCTATGGTTTCGACCGAGACCTAGGTCGAAACCAAAGCACCCGAGCCCTCAACCCAGCACCTTAAAAATCGCATCTATCGCCGTCGGAGTTATCTCCGGCGGCAGGTTTTTATGCGCCCCAATCACCGCAAAGCCCTGCTCCTGGGGAACCACCCCCGTCAGCCCTGCCGCCGCCAGCTGTGGTTCCGTCTCGCCATTGCCCCTGGGCAAAACAACCACCGGCTTTGGCCCCTGGCGGTATACCGCTAGACGCTGCACCGCTAGATCAAAGGCCCCAGCCTGAAAAGCCGGATTTAGCTCACCATCATACTCAAACTTACTCAGCATCAGCTGCATTGAGTACAGCTGCGCCGGGTTTAGCGGAGTGCTCTCTGGCACCGTGCGGGCGCGGCGGGTGGCCACCATGTCTAAGAAGGGGGTTCTGATGGCGATCGCATGATCTGCCTCGGTGTCAAAGGATCGACAGTAGGCCAGACTGTCCCAGCCGGGGCTGTCGCGCAAAATCCATTTATAGCGCTGGCCGTCGCCTTGGGCGTAGAGCACCGTGCCCTGCCACCGGCCTAGGTTTATCGGCGGCTCTAGGTTACGGGTGCGCACCGAGGCAAACCCGCCGTTGTTGGCCGTTGATACTTGCCCTGTAAAACGTAGCCCGTGCTGCCACTGCACCTGGCTAGCGCTCACGCCCCCCATCACCCCGTCGTCTAAGCTGCCCCAAAGGGCTTTGACAGCCGGGGCAGACTGCTCAAAATTGACTAGGGTGGCTTCCTGGTAGGTAGCCATTGCCCCCAGCAGCAGGGCTAACTCTAAACCCGTATCGGCCCCCTGCCAAATCACTAGGGGAGTGTTCACCAGCGCGTCACCAGACCCTAAAGCCTGAGTCGTGACCGAGTAGCCCAGGGGTTTTAGCTGCTGAGCCAGAGAGTTCTCCCTGGCTGCTGCCTCACCCAACAGCCAGATGGCTGGCGCTGGCGCTAACTCAGTTGGGTCTAGAATCTCGCTCAATGGGGTACCTGTGTCTGTAATGCCGGGCAGGGTGCGCAGAACCGTACCCAGGGGGCCAATAACGTCAAAATGCAATAGGGTCTTGAGCAGTCGGAGGGGGTTCCATACCATGGTAAAAACCTGCAGCACGGGTGGGAAAACAGCGAGTTCTGGTCTGACTTGGCCCCGTTAAATCTTATCCAAGTCCAGAAGTAGAGTTTTGCTCATAGGAAAGCTACAGATTCTGAGCTGGGCTTGGTATGGCCGCCATTTTTTCTGTAGATTTACCCATTAATCCAGTTAGTAGTCATGGGTATGCTGAAGTCATGAACAGCTAAGCCAGCCACTTTGTTCGATGGCTAACGATCTTGGCAATAACCTTTCAGGCTGAACCGTTGACTACGTGAAAACAGGTTATGACCAACTTCTCAGAGAAAAAGGGAGGGAGAAAGTTCTAATGTTCCCGGATATCAGTTCTCAACTTCAGTTTAGTAGAAGCAAGCCCCTAAACACCGGAGTCATAATCTTGCTTCTAGGCCTGTCCCAGCCATAGATCGCTCCCATGCTGTGCAAGTAGTTTTCTGCAACAGGCCTTGTCCATGCGAATCTTGATTTATTCCTACAACTATCACCCTGAGCCCATCGGCATTGCGCCCCTGATGACCGAGCTAGCAGAAGGGCTAGCCGCCAGGGGGCACCAGGTTCGGGTGGTAACCGCCATGCCCAACTACCCTGAGCGCACCATCTATCCCGAGTATCGGGGGCAGCTCTACACCACTGAAGAGCGCAACGGGGTGACTGTACAGCGCTGTTTCGTGCTGACTCGCACCAAACGAGGCCTGGTGGGGCGGCTGCTGCTGGAGTCGAGCTTTATTATTCTCAGTCTATGGCCGGCGCTGCGGGGCTGGCGGCCCGACATTATGCTCAACGCTAGCCCCTCGCTGCCGGCCTGCTTACCCGTGGCCGCCCTCAAGCTGCTGTTCCAGTGCCCCAGCGTGCTCAATCTGCAAGATATTTTGCCCGAGGCGGCGGTGCAGACCGGCTTGCTCAAAAATCCCTGGGCTATTCGCCTATTTGAGCGGCTCGAGAAGTTTGCCTACGGCAACGCCACCCACATTGGCGTGATTGCCCAGAGCTTTCGCGATAATCTGCTGGCCAAGGGCGTGCCCAACGAAAAAATGACGACGATCTCCAACTGGGTAGATGTCGACTTTATTGCTCCCAAACCCCGGAGTTGCAGCCAGTTTCGCCAGCGCCACCAGCTGCAAGATAAGTTTGTGGTGCTCTACACCGGCAATATTGCTGAAACCCAGGGCATAACTACTGCCCTGCATGCGGCTCAGGCGTTGACCACCTACCCAGACATTCAAATAGTGATTGTGGGGGAAGGCAAACAGCTAGCCGCCCTAGAAGCCCTGCGCCAGAAGCTAGGGCTGACCAACGTATCGCTGCTACCCTTTGTGCCCCGAGCTGAGCTGCCCGATCTGCTGGCCGCTGCTGACGTGGGGTTAATTTTGCAAAAGCACGGGATGGTGGGTTTTAACATGCCGTCTAAGACCCAGGTGCTGCTGGCGAGCGGTCGGCCGATTATAGCCTCAGTGCCGGGCCACGGCACCGCCGCCCAGGCGATAATGGCCAGCGGCGGCGGCCTTGTGGTCGAGCCTGAAAGCCCCACCGCTCTTGCCAAGGGCATTCTTGACCTGTATCACAACCCTGAGAGAGCTCAATACCTAGCCCGCCGAGGTCGCCAGTATGCCCTAGAACACTACTCGGCTAAGCGCGCGATTGACCGCTATGAGGCGTTGTTCTACGCGCTGACGACGGCTCAGCCCCAGACCCACGATGGCGAGGTGATGCTAGCGCTACAGTCGGCTCAGAAGTAGGACCTAGCAAACTCTGGGCGGTGTATCGCTGCGCGGATGCACCCTACAGGTATCTCTAAACTTAAGCCTGAAAACTACCCCTGTTAAGGTGGCCCAGACCGCAGGTCGGGATCGCCAGATTGGCCGCTGAGCCTAGGACTGAAAGTCCCAGGCTCCAAGCAGAAATC
>QBMN01000072.1 GCA_003241845.1 Shackletoniella antarctica
CCCCCCGCCACGGCCATCCCCCGGCCCCATACCACAGCTATAAGCTGTTCTTCCGGTGCGACATTAGCGGTGGTCAGGCCACCCCCAGCTACGAAACCAGCGCCGTTGACTTCTTCGGCCCCGATGAGATTCCGCCCCTCTCCCCAGGGCGCACCAGCCCAGGCCACATTCGGCGCTGCTTTGAGCATCTCCGCGCCCCCGACCTGCCCCCCGATTTTGATTAAAGAGGTAGAAACCTGGCCGATCGCGCTGTTACCCTTTCTCGCCGCCCTTGCGCAGCGATCCTTGAAAGACTCGTTTAGCGATCGGGTCTGCCCCAGAGGGCACCAGGCGCAGCGGGCCGGGAGTGCTGGCCGCCAGCGGCTCGTAGGCAATGGTGATCGGAAAGTCGCGCTGCTCAAAGGCCGCTAAAAGCTGTTGCCGGGGCAGCTCCGCCGGATCGATAAAGGCCGGGTTGTAGTCGAAAAACGCCTGGTGCAGGCCCTCGACCTGTACCCCGCTGGCCCGCATGTCTTCGTCGTAGGTGAGGGTGTAGTTGATCAAGTCGGGCTGGCGCTCCCCCACCTGAATGCGATCGCTAATCACCATCCGGTTTTTAACGGTGAGGGCGTACTGGCTGGTCGCCAGGTCGTCGTCGGCAAAGTAGAGCCGCTTGAGGTCGCTGTTGGTCGCCAGGGCAACTCGCTGGCCCGCCGCCAGTTTGAGACCGCTGAGGTCAAACCCAGAGCTTTTAGACACCCGGCGCTCCGTCAGCGAGAGCCCGGTTTCTGGGGTGGATGAGTCAAATGGGTAGGCGCTGGTTTCGTCGGTGAGGTTGATCGACAGGCGAGGGATATCGGTGGCGCGGTTGGCGACAAAGGTCAGATCTGGGCCAGTGGCCTGGGGCACCAGAAACAGGGTCAGGGTTTGGCTGGGGCTGAGCACCAGGTTTTCTAGGTTGGCGGTGTAGCCCGGCCCGGTGAGCTGAAGTGTAACCGGCTGCCGCTGGGCGATCGCCGCCCCTGCAACTCCGGTGAGGGTAACTTGCAGGGGCTGCCCCAGACTCTCTAGGGGCAGGCGGTAGCTGGCGGGCACCTCGCGGTTGAGACCGCCCTTGAAGGGCACCAGGGAGACAGTCTCCTCGTTGCTGAGCGATGGAACGAGGGCCGGGGCTGATGCCGTAGCCGAGGCCGAAATGTAGGGTGCGACCGTAAGCTGCCCTTCTCCCACCAGGGTGATCTCTACGGTGGGGTCTGCGGCGGCCTCTGCCCCTGGCCCGCAGAAGGGACAGGTGAAGCTGCCCGTGGCGGTGATGGCGCTCTCAGCAGGGGGCTGTCGCCACGATCGCTGGGTTAGATCCAGAGTTTTGCTCTGGGCGTCGCCGCGAAACCCTGGGCCGCTGGCGGTGGGTTGGTAGGCCCAGGTATCGGCCTGGGTGTCAAACTCGACATGGAGATCGGTGGGGCTGGTGGGGCGACCCGCCGGGTAGTTGCTGTCGTAGACGTAGACCCAGTATTTGCCGCTGCCCCGGTCTTCGACCCGGTAGGGGGTGAGGCTGTGGCCCTCGGCCAAAGTACTTTCTAGCAGGCGGCCTGCTAGCAGGCGGCCTTCTAGCAGACGATAGATCCCAAGCTGGACTTGGTGCAGCTAGATTTCTCTAGAACAATTCTGGCAACAAAAATACCCAAGGATTTTGCTGCCTCCCAAGGACGCAGGCTCTGCGCCCTACCTGGTGGTATTTTCTTTCCTGGAAACCTCCCTAGCTCAGAATTATTTTCTTTAACCCAAGCTCATCTAAACGGCTAGAGCAATCTTTAAACGGTCTAGAGCAGCGGCTTCCCTATCGCTAACTTTTTGAGATCCAGAGCCAAAAATGCCTCTCCCTGCGGCCTCAGCCACGGCCACAGCGCTGTCATAGATAAATTGCTTATACTGGGCAATTTCTTCTGCGGTCGATTTGCCTTCAACCACCTGAATTGCTGTATTGCAGGCGGCAATGGCGCTATCAATGACAGTTCCAGACTCTACGTCTTCAGGTTTAATTTCGGGTTTTTCGAGCTTGACCTTGCCACTCTTGAGAGCTTCTTCAGAAAGCGCCGCCTGAATGATAGAGTTGCCAGGATATTTTTGGGCCGCCCCGGCGATTTCCTTCGACAAGGCGGCGGCTTCAATGGCTGTAGATACAATGCCCAGATCGACCAGAGCAACCGAAAGGCCCGTTAGCAAGGGAGCTTTGACAATGATTTGTAGCTCTTCTGTGGTGTAGTCACTCATAAATCTAGCCTCTGAGAGAGATGGTTTTGAGCTGGTCAGCATGGTTGCTGACCAGTGACCTCAACGGTAAAGAAACACGATAAGGAACTGATAAGACGGCGTCAACCAGCGCTAGGCTGGGCAAAATATAGCGATGGCCATCGTGCTAAGGACAGCGGCCACTTCCAGGATCAAAAACTGGGACAGCGCAACAGACCTCATCGGAAATTGAGCCTGTAAAATCAACGGTAGGTGCAGAGACTAGGGGGCCTCCAATGAAAATGACCTTTGGCACGTTGCGAACCAAATCTCGGGTTTTATGTAGCCTGACAGGGCTGAGGAGACAAGAGTTTGAGGCCCTGTTGCCTAGCTTTGCCGCCGCCTGGGACACCTTTATTCAAGAGACATTCCAGCGTGAGGGGCGGAAACGGGCGATGGGTGCCGGTCGTAAAGCTCACCTGAGCGTCCTGGAGGATAAGTTGTTGTTCATCCTGGTGTATTTCCGGCTCTATCCCACCCAGGCGGTTCAGGGGTTTCTCTTTGGGATGAGTCAGTCCCAAGCGAATGAATGGATTCACCGCTTGAGCCGAGTCCTCAACTAGGCGCTAGGGTACGAACGGCAGTTGCCGGAGCGAGAGCCCGCCAACCTGGAGGCTGTCCTCAGCGCCTGTCCCAGTTTAGAGTTCATCATCGATGGTACCGAGCGTCGGATCAATCGGCCGAACGATAAAGCCGACCGCAAGACGTACTACCGTGGCAAGCGAAAGGCCCATACCGTAAAGAATCTGGTGATTCATGACCAGGGGGGCAAGGTGCGGTGTGTGAGCGATACCTATGAAGGCAAGAAACATGACGAGGCGATCGCGAGGCTGGAGTCCGCCCATTCTCTTGACTAACCCGGCGGTTGCTATGGGAATGACTCTGGCGTAAGGAATGCCGGCAAAAAGTATAGCAGGCTACAGTATTAAGCCCTGTAAACAAAGGTAAGGAAACGCACCAACTGCTTTGATCCCCAAAGTTGGGACTGCACTATGAGGGGTGGATGGTAAGTAAATATTCTCATTGCCATCCAGTCTTCGGAGGGCATTGCTATGACCACCACAACCGCTAACCCAGTTCTTACCCGGCACTACACGATCAACGATATTCGCGACGAAGCCAAACAGCTAGTCGAGTGCGGCACCCTAGATCGGTGTCAATCGATTAGCGCTCTGTGCGGCTATATTGCGGCCCGCGAGTGGCCGTTTATCGAGGCAGAGCTAGAAGAGTACGACTACTTTCTGCGCGATCGCATTGGCGACCTGTTCACCCACGAGACCTGGAGAAACGACTAGCGACTTCGCGTCCCATAGAGGGTAGTCGGCCTGCTGGCTGGGCTATGGATCAGCCAGTGCTGCCCCACCTGGTCGAGGGCAGCCATAATGGGCTGCACCTCTTGCCCCTTGGCGGTGAGAGCATACTCAACCCGTGGGGGCACCTCCGGGAATACCGTACGCTTAACTAGGCCGTAGCTTTCTAGCTCTCGCAGGCGGGCGGTGAGGGTCTTAGTGCTGATGCCGGGCAGTGCCGACAAAAATTCGTTGGTGCGACGGCTGCCCTGAAACAGCTCTTGCAAAATGAGAATAGCCCACTTGCCGCCAATGTATGACAACATCAAATGAACCGGGCTATCGAGCTTCGTACCGCTGATCTTCGTACCGTTCTGTGCGTGAGGCATTGGCATCACTCCGGTAAGGGGATGTCAGTTTTCATTGTGAAGGATTATTCCGGGGATGACGGTTACTTTGGCACCAGATGCCAAAAATTTAATCTTGTTTTTAGATCTGCCTAAGATGCCCTGGGAGTGATTCCTTTGAAGCATGCCCTTTGAAGCATGCCCTTTGAAGCATGCTATTACCTAGCTCAGGCTTCCTAGGGAATCGTCAAGGTAACCATCCGTAAGTTAAGTCTTCAAGACTTTTGGGGTGTGGCCCCAGATGTTGCTCCACCCACCCCGGCCCCAGACATAGAAAATAAGAATGATAGGGTAGGGAATGGGCGTGCTAGCCTAGGACTCCTCTTCAAGTTTGATTGCCGGTTTTAATCCTTCCCTGTCATAAGTGTGGCCATGTCGATCCCCAAGCCTTCTCGTAACCCTAACCGCTCCTCTGGGTCGGAGCCTCGTCAGCATGCTGAGGGGTACCGAGGTGGCAAGCCCCAGCGTAGCGACGGCAAACCCCGCTACGGCGGCGATCAAGGGGGCAAGCCCCGCCAGGGGGGAGATGGTAAGCCTCGTTATAAAGATGACAGGTCTGCCAAACCTCGCTACGGTGGCGACAAGCCGCGCTATGGCGATGACAAACCCCGCTATGGCGGCGACAAGCCGCGCTACGGCGATGAAAAACCTCGCTACGGTGGCGACAAGCCTCGCTACGGCGATGAAAAACCCCGCTATGGCGGCGACAAACCTCGCTATGGCGATGAAAAACCCCGCTACGGTGGCGATAAGCCGCACTTTGGCGATGACAAGCCCCGCTACGGCGGCGATCAAGGGAGCAAGCCGCGCTTTAAAGACGATAAGCCGCGCTATGGCGATGACAAACCTCGCTATGCCGACAGCAAACCCCGCTACGAGGGCGATCGCCCTCAGCCAAGAGGCGACAAACCCCGCTACGGGGATAGTAAGCCCCGCTACCAAGGCAGCAAGCCCCGCTACGGCGGCGACAAACCCCGCTACGAGGGAGGGAAACCTCGCTACCATGGGGGCGATTCGTCTCGAAATCGCGGTGCTGCGGCCCCGGCCCACAAGCTGGTAGTCGGCAATCAGGCAGCGGGGGAGAGCGACGACGGTCAAGACGAAACCGATCTGCTCTACGGTCGCCACGCGGTTGAGGCGGCCCTACAGGCCCAGCGCCCCCTCAACCGGGTATGGGTCAACGCCCGCATTCGCTACGATCCCCGGTTTTTGTCGCTGATTGATGAAGCAAAAGCCAGCGGTGCGGTGATCGATGAAGTCGATACCCTACGGCTGAATCAAATCACCGCCGGGGCCAACCACCAGGGCATTGCCGCCCAGGCGGCTTCCCATGCCTACCACGACCTAGACGAGATGATTGAGACGGCCCTAGGGGCTACCAAGATGCCGGTGATCATCGCCGCCGACGGCATTACCGATCCCCAAAATTTAGGGGCCATTATCCGCACCGCTGAAGCCCTGGGGGTTCAGGGTATGGTGATTCCTCAGCGGCGGGCGGTGGGGGTGACATCTACGGTGGCCAAGGTAGCAGCCGGTGCCCTAGAGCATCTGCCCGTGGCGCGGGTGGTCAACCTCAAGCGTGCCCTCGACACCCTAAAAGAAAAGGGTTTTTGGATCTATGGTTTGTCCTCTGAGGCGAGCCAACCGGTGCATCGCACCACCTTTGATCGCCCCACGGTGATTGTAGTGGGGTCTGAGGGCAGCGGGCTGAGTCTAACGGTGCAGCAAAGCTGCGACGCCCTAATTTCAATTCCGCTGCGGGGAACGGTTCCTAGCCTAAATGCATCGGTGGCTACAGGCATGGCGCTCTATGAGATCTATCGTCATCAATGGGCAGCGCAGCTGCAAATTTCCTCTTTGCAAAACCAAAAGCAAGACAGTATAACCAAACAAGGGGTGGTGCTGTCTCAGGATGGTTTAGGGACGTAACTCCTGTTTAACAACCGGGCAGATAGGAAGGATTTATGAACAACTTTTTGGGTCGCTTTTTAGATAACATTTTTGGCCAGAGTAAAGCCTGGTGGGTAGAGATTAAGACCAACCAGCCCGCCTGTACCTACTACTTTGGCCCCTTCGACAGCGAGCTTGAGGCCACTACAGCCCAAAGCGGTTATATCGAAGATTTAGAGCAAGAAGGGGCGCAAAATATTCGGCCACTGGTGCAGCTGTGTAGCCACCCCGACCAACTCACCATTACCGACGAGTGGGATACCCCGGTGGGTGGCTTTTCGTCTCCGGCCTTTAGCGGCCGGCCCTAGGGCGTTGGAGCAGCGGCAGCAATTTAACGAGCATCAATAGCTTAAACAGCAACAGCGAGTCAGGCAGGCTGGTCGGAGCAATTTCCGCCGCCGCCTGCTTTTAATGTTGATTGATGCTGGTTGAGCCAGTGCTGAATATCGTCTAGCAGCTGTTCGGGAATTTCCCAGGGCAGCAGGTGGGCGGTGTGAGGGTAGCAGTGGCTTTCGGCGGTGGGCAGGTGAGCGGCAGTTTCAAGGCTGGCGGCAGCGGTAATATGGCAGTCTTCGGCCCCGCAGAGCACCAGACAGGGCACGGCGATCGCCCCCACATCGGGCAGGCGGTTATAGCGACGGGCCAGGGCGCGGTTGAGGGCGCGGTGGGCCAGCGGAGAGGTGCCGAGAAAGGCCCAAAACCCTTCTTTAGCTAAACGGTGGTAGGCGTGGGGGGTATGCTGCCGCAGCAGATAGCGATAGAGCGATCGCGGCCCCAGCCCGTGCCGCACTAGCCGATTGCCGGGGGCCAGCACATTTAAAATTGACCCCAGGCCAGTGTTGAGCAGCTCCACCCAGGAGGTCGGCGGGTGGGCACCAACGGGGCGAGCGGCGGTGGCAATGAGAATGAGCCCTGCTACTCGCTCGGGGTGGCGCAGGGCTAGCTCTATGGCCAAAATGCCCCCCAGCGACCAGCCCAGCACCAGGCAGCGCTCAATACCCAGGGTGTCGAGCAGCTCTACCAGGTCGGTGAGGCTGTCTTCGAGGTCAAAGGGCGATCGCGTTTGGCTGCGACCATAGCCCCGCAGGTCGGGGGCCAGGGTGCGGTAGCGATCGCGCAGCCCTGCGGTAAACACCCCCATGGTTTTAGCCGACCCCGGATGCCCATGCAGACACAGAATGGGAAACCCTTTCCCCTGTTCTTCGTAGTGCAGTTTCATAGCCTGTGGCGATCCCCGGTGTAGCCTTCTCACCTCACCATAGCCTGGGTGGATGGTGGGTTGCTCGATGCTGGCGTGCTCCCCGAAGCCATAGGTTAGTTCGCGATCAACGCTGGTTCTAGGGTAGATTCAGGGGCTGGGGCCGGGGATGAGGCCTCTTGACAGAGGGTTGCTGTTAACTCATCTTTGTCAGGGTTAACTCCCAGATCAAAGCTAGCATCGGCCTGGCTAGAGGGGCTGAACTTGGGCAGGGGAGCGGTTGATCCCTGGGCCTCACCCCCCAGCGACAGGGGAACTCCGCTGGCCGTCAGACAGTAGGCGGCAATTAAGTTTTTGGGGTTTCCGCCAGGGATGGCTAGCCGCAGGGTTTCTAGTACGGCCTGGCTGACATGGGTGGGGGCAGCGGAGCCTTCAGGGGAGGCCGCAGCGGCGGCGGACAGCTCAGCCATGGGTGACTGCCCCAGACCAGGGGCGGCATTGTTCTCTAGACTCGGGGCGCTGAGGCGTGGGGCTACTGGGCTGAGGGGCAGGCTCTCGGGCAGGGCGACGGGCCTGGCGGGTCGGTCTGCGATCGCCGCAGGGGCCGGGCGTGGCGTAGCCCTAGATTGTGCAGATGTCCGCGAGGCAGCAGCCAGGTTAATCTCTGCGCCCCCACTCTGGTGTGCCCCGGCACCGTTGCCTGGGGTGATATCAACGGTGCTCTGGCGGGCTAGGGTGAAGGCAGCGCCGCCGCTAGACTGGTGGGCAGTTGAAGCCTCTGGTGCTGCCTCTGGGGCCTCCGCTGAGATAGGCGAAACCTCGGCGGACAAAGTTGCTTCGTCAATGGCGGCGATTTGGGGCGGCTCTGGTGACGCCTCTGGGATTGCCTCTGGGATTGCCTCTGGAATTGCCTCTGGAATTGCCTCTGGGCTCGCCGCTACCTCAGTCGGCTCCGCCAGACCGGTGGCAACCTCCGGTGGTGCGATCACCGGGGCAGGGGTACCGCCGTGGACTCTGGCAACCGTAAACTCTGGTGCGGCGGGTGCCGTGAGCACAACGGTCTGCCGCTGGAAGCGACTGCTGTGGCCCTGGTGACGCAGCGGCGCAATGGGATAGCTGCGGGCCACGTTGGCGGTTACTGACCCTAGGTTAGTGGCGGTGTCGCTTAGGGGGGCACTCAGCGCCGGCGCAGCCGGTGTATTGGGCAGGGCCGTTGGCGGCTGCAATTCTGAGACAGATCGCGGAGCATTCTCTACGCGCACGGTGAAATTTTCAGGGGTCGAGTTCTCACCGGAGAAACTCGACGCCCTGGGCAGGGGCAGGGTGGCCTGGGGCGTCGGGGCCTGAAGATTTGTATAAAGCGGAGTATTAGTAACCTGGGGAGCGGGCGTCGTCTTCAACGGAGTGCTGGGGGCCAAGCGGGTGCCATGCTGGGCGCGCAGACGCTGCACACGCTCTCGCAACTGGCTTGAGGACGGCGGCTGTTGTGCCGTGCTTGAAGGCCTAGACACCGATGGGCTAAGCCGGGCACGATTCTGTAAGCTCTGGCCAGAGCGCACATCTGGCCGAGCGGTGGGGCGAGAGGCGGTTGCCCTTGAGCGAGCCGTCACCTGGGCGGCATCGTCACCGTCGGGCGGGGCCGCGCTGGGGTCAGGGGTATTGGATTGCTCGGCACTACAGGCCGCCAGGGCCAGCAGGCCACCGCATGATGCTAATGCCCAGATGCGCATAACTCAAACTTCCTAGGAGGGGCAGACTGTCTTGGTTCTTGGGCTGTTAGTTCTTTGGCTCTTGAGGTGAACTCTCTTGGTCTTGGTTCTCTCTACAGAGGTAAAGACTTCGATCAGTACAATCCCGGAGCAGAAGTGTAAAGATTCTGTTATCAGAATTCGGCGCTAAGCGGCTGGCTCTAAAGATTTTGTTGCCGGAATCTGGCCCTAAGGGTTTGGCGCAATCGGTTTGGCGCAATGGGTTTGGCGCAATGGGTTTGGCGCAATCGGTCTGGCGCAATCGGTCTGGCGCAATCGGTCTGGCGCAATCGGTCTGGCGCAAGGGAACCGCTGGGTTCCAATATGGTGGCATTACTGCATCACTTTTTTAGCTGAGGGTCTATGGCGGGTGAACTAGCGGCGCTAACGGCAGCCTTTTTGTGGGCCTTGGCCACGGTGATGTTTGGGCGGTTGGGCAAGGCGCTGTCGCCCCTGGTGCTCAACCTAGCCAAGGGGGCGATCGCCCTCATTTTGCTGGCGCTCACCCTGGCGCTGGTGGGACAGAGTAGGGCGGGCTTAGACCGGCAGGCGGTGGGGCTGCTGGCCCTCAGCGGCGTGGTGGGCATTGGCCTGGGTGACACCGCCTACTTTGCCGCCATCAATCGCCTTGGCCCCCGGCGGGCGCTGCTGCTAGAGACCCTGGCCCCGCCCCTAGCCGCCCTGCTGGCCCTGGTGTTTTTGCAAGAAGCCCTGGGCCCTCGCGCCTGGCTGGGTATGGCGCTCACCCTGGCCGGGGTGGTGTGGGTAATTGCTGAACGGGTGCCGGGGGCGGCGGGCCAGGCCAAACCCGACTCACGAGGGATCATCTACGGGGTGCTGGCGGCCCTGGGCCAGGCCACGGGCGCGGTGATGTCGCGGGCGGTGCTAGCCGATACTGAGGTGGCCCCGATGTGGAGTTCGCTGCTGCGGCTGGGGGGTGGCTTGATAATTATTCTGGCGATTTTGCGCTACCAGGGGCCGGTGGCCGGGCCGCTGCGATCGCTGAAATCGCCCCGCTTACTAGCGGGGGTGGCCCTGGCGGCGGTCTTGGGCACATACCTGGCGATCTATCTCCAGCAGACCGCTCTTAAATATGCCGCCACGGGCGTGGCCCAGGCGCTGACCTCCACTAGCCCGCTGTTTGTGCTGCCCCTGGCGGCAGCCCTGGGCGATCGGGTTAGCCCTCGGGCGATCGCCGGGGCGGTGGTGGCCCTGGTGGGGGTGGGCATTTTGGTCAACGGCTGAGGGGTTTATTGCTGAGCCGCATTGTCTGGCCCGGTTTGGGGGGGGCCGATCAGCTGGCCGAGGTGCTGGGGGTCGACGGCGTAGGCCGCCCCAAAACCCATCACAAAACGGCCACCCTGGGGGCTAAGGCAGAAAATTTGAAAGTCTTCTAGCGATCGCAGCATCGAGATAATCTCGCCAAAGCGCTGCTCAAAGCGATCGGCGATCGCCTCCCAGCTGGGATTGCCCCGGGGCAGCAGGGTGGCGCGACAGTCGTAGCTAATGCGCTGGCGAGCAAACACCTGGGGCGCTGCGGACTCATCTTCGATTAGCAAAACGCTGGCCAGCCCGGTGGCGTGGAGATTGTCGGTATGGGCCGACAGCCCGCTGGTAAAGATATAGATCTGATGGCGATCGTCGATCACGTAGGGAGCATAGCTGGCCTGGGGCTGGCCGCCGCCGTCGACGGTACTCAGCATGAGGCTCTGCACTCGCTGGGGTAGATCTCGGTAGGCCGCAAGAACCGCGTCAAAACTGGGCATTGGAAAGATAAAATCGCAAACAACAACTAAACCTCACCCAAGTCCAGAAGGGGAGGTTTGCCTGTAGGAAAACCCCAGATCCCGAGCTGGGCTTGGTACATACATCTGGTCTACGGCGCTGGATGTTAGCGTTACAGGGCGGGTTAGCGCTACAGTGATTGAATTCTGGCACTCTGGATATTATGTCGCGTTTGTCCCGTCAGGTTCAGCCAGCTAAGGCCTATCTGGCCAAACTAACCGAGGCTGATTGGGCGGTTTTGGCCAAGGGCAAGGTCTTGGTCAAGGGCGGCAAGGGCCAGTACGCAATTATGGCCGCTACCTCGGTGACCCAGGCGGCGGCCTGGGCGGTGCTGACCGACTACGGTAACTTCGACAAATTTTTGCCTACGGTGGTGACCAGCCGGGTGGTGGAGTCAGAGGGCGATCGCACCGTTGTCGAGCAGCTCGACCGGCGGCGCATTTTGCTGACCACGATGGAATCTAAGGTGCTGACCGAGAACCTGGAGCTAGACGGCCAGCAGATTAGCTTTCGCCTGCTAGAGGGCAACCTGGAATATATGTACGGCCACTGGCGCATTGACACCCCCCCCGCGGCCCTCGGGGCCACCGCCGGATGTTTGCTGTCGCAGCAGGTGCGGGCCGAGGCCGACGTTGGCCCCTTTAAGTCGATGTTCTACAGCATGTTTGAGGCCAGCCTGGTCGACACCATCAAGGCCCTGCGCACAGAGATGGAGCGCCGCGCTGCTTCACCCAATCTTTAGAATTAACCCCTCTTTAGGTAGATTTGCGCAAAGCCTCTGAGGGGTCGCAGCCTACGGTCTCAATTTATCCCATTCTGGGAGAATAGAACTTGCCGATGGCTCAAGCTATGGGCAGATACTGCACCAGCCCCAACTTAAGGAAAATTCCTTGCATTTTGATTACATTTGTCCGGATTTTCCTAGAGCGGGCAATTTACTGAATCAAATGTAAGGAAATCATAAAGGCCCCTTAGATTCTGTACTCCGGTGTGGGTAATCTCAGAGTAGGTGCGGTGCCAGTTCGTTACTTTGGTCACTATTCCGGTCGTTTGATTTGGTATTCGGGACATGCACGCTTCGTTTTCTCCCGGCAACTGTGCCGCCGATGAAGATCATTTGCTCTTCTACAAAATTGTCTCCGATGCCGACGGCATTCGCCTGCGTATCTGGGAAAGCGCCACTGACCTAGACCAGAGCCCGGCCCCTTACCTCTACATTCTCAACCTGCGGGTGGGCTCTATGGCCGAGGCAAAAAAGCGGCTCAAGGCCCACCTGGC
The DNA here is from genome assembly GCA_003241845.1 of Shackletoniella antarctica. Classification (GTDB taxonomy): domain Bacteria; phylum Cyanobacteriota; class Cyanobacteriia; order Phormidesmidales; family Phormidesmidaceae; genus Nodosilinea; species Nodosilinea antarctica. The sequence continues at coordinate 11,927 of QBMN01000072.1, forward strand.
ACTCAACGGCGGCACCCTGGCCACAAGCCAGGCGCTGCCCCACAAGGGCCAGGTGAGGCTCATGGCCCACGCCACCTGGAACGGCACTGAAGACTAAGATTTCTAGCCTGGATCTGAGCTTCCCATGCTGACGGCGTTTAATCTTGGCGCAGTTTAAAGGTTCGGCCACTCCAGGCCTGCTGCATCGGGTAATAGCTCGCCACCAGGGCGATCGCCATCCACCACAGGGTGCTGATCTGGGGCCGATACATCACCGTATCGGCAATGCCCTGGCCTAGAATGCCGGTGATCGAGGCGATCGCCCCCATCAGCCAGTAGCCCTGCTGATCTTGGGTCTCGCGCAGCCGCTGAAGCTGCACCCAGCCCTGGTGAAACACCAGCAGCAGCAGCCACAGAAACGCCGCCATGCCGACAATGCCCGCCTCCACCAGCACCTCTAAAAACACTGAGTAGGCGCTCAGGGCCGTGTAGCGGGGCCGCTGAAACAGGGGGTACACCGTATTAAACGCATCATTGCCGGGGCCAATGCCCAAAATGGGGCGGGCGCGAATCATGTCGATCACCGCTGCCCACACGTTCATACGAAAGTTGTTGCTGCTGTCGGCCCGGCCTACAAATATGCTCAGCACCCGCGCCCGCAGCGAACTCACCGACAGCACCCCCAGCACCACCACGGCGGCGGCCCAGCCCAGCAGCAGCGGCAGCGCCCAGCGCCGCCAAAAGGGCGTAAACCAAATGCTCCAGTACTGCACTAGCAGGGTCATCAGCACAAACCCAGCGATCAAAAAGCCAATCCAGCCGCCCCGGCTCAGGGTCAAAATTAGGCAAAGGGTGTTGATCAGCGCCGCCAGCAGGGCCAGCCCCTTAGGCACCCAGCGGGGCCAGGCAAACACCGCCGCCGCACTCAGCATCACCCCCGGTATCAGGTAGCCCGCCAGCAGGTTGGGGTTACCCAAAAAGCTATAGACCCGGGTGACATCGGCCACCGCCGAGTTGGCATCTACCCAGGTGGCCAGGGCCGTCGCCCCAAAGAAATACTGCCGCAGTCCATAGATAGATACCGGCAGCGTCGTCAGAATGTAGGCCAGCACCAGCAGCCCTCTGGCCCTAGGCCGCCGCGCCACCCGCGCAATTAGCAAAAACAAGAGAATATTTAGGCTGAGCTTGATCAGCCCGCTCAGGGCTGCTGCCCGCACCGGCGACAGGGCCGTGGCCATCACCATCACCCCCCAGTAGACCGCCACCGTAATGTGCAGCGGCGTCATGCCCACGCCCGCCTCATCGGTGAGGGTGAGCAGCGCCCACAGGGCCGCCGCCGCCAGCAGCAGCGCCCCAATTAGCGTAGTTGAGACATAGGGGGCCAGGGCAAACAGCGCCACCACAATGGCCAGCCCAATCCAGTCGCCCCACTGCAACAGGCGGCTGCCCTGCCGCCAGCGCCGCAGCGGGGCCAGCAGCCGATGAATCAGGCTGGCGGCGCGCCATTGCTCAAAGGCAAAGGTCGACAGGGTGAGCTGTTGCCAAACAGAAGTCAGCATAGAGATGGCACAGGTGCAGAATAAATCCTCCCCATCATGCCAAGGTTTGACCGTTTTGCGGCGGTTGACTAATATCTTGCCGCCGCGAACCTTACCGCCGCAAAATAAATCTCATCCAAAAATCTCATTCAAGTCCAGACGTGGGGTTTTGTCTGGCCCTGTCCGTGGGAAAACCCAGATCTCGAGCTGGACTTGGCATGGTGGCCTTAGCAGTTCTTCCGCCGGGCAGAGGATGTAGTTGCAGCGGTGGCCTAAACTACATACAAATACCCCAAGCCTTAAGAAACCGTAAGGGCTGAGAGATGGTTCAGGGGGCACGAAATGTCTTGTAACCGCCCGGTAGCTTTAATTAAGGGTTAATACCCAGCCCAGATCCCCTGTTTACAATGTGGGCAGCTGCAAATCGGCCCATTCAAGTCCCGATGTCAGGTCTAGAGGGCAAGTCCAGATATGGATTGGAGCATTGCCTAGGGAAACAGACAGCCCCCGAATCTAGACTTGGCCCTCGCCTCTCGCCCCCTTTAATCACCTCTTTCATCACCAGGAGAAAACCATGGCCAGCCTGTTAGAACAGCTCCGGCAAATGACCGTTGTGGTCGCCGACACCGGAGACATTCAAGCCATTGAAAAATTTACCCCCCGCGACGCCACCACCAACCCCTCACTGATCACGGCGGCGGCGCAGATGCCCCAGTACCAGGCCATTGTCGATGACACTCTGCTCAAGGCCAAGGCCGATGCGGGGTCGGGTGCCTCGGATAAAGACATTGCTAACCTGGCGTTTAAGAATTTGGCGGTGGCCTTTGGCCATAAAATTCTCGGCATTATTCCCGGTCGGGTTTCCACCGAGGTTGACGCCCGCCTCAGCTACGACACCGAAGCCACCCTGACCACCGCCCGCGATATCATCGCCCAGTACGGCGAGTTGGGCATTACCCCCGATCGCGTGCTGATCAAAATCGCCTCGACGTGGGAGGGCATTAAAGCCGCCGAAATTCTCGAAAAAGAGGGCATTCACTGCAACCTGACGCTGCTGTTTGGCATTCACCAGGCGATCGCCTGTGCTGAGGCCGGCATCACCCTGATCTCGCCCTTCGTGGGCCGCATTCTCGACTGGTATAAAAAAGATACGGGCCGCGATGACTATCCCGCCACTGAAGACCCCGGCGTGGTCTCGGTGACCGAGATCTACAACTACTACAAAAAGTTTGGCTACAGCACCGAGGTGATGGGGGCCAGCTTTCGCAGCCTAGGCGAAATCACCGAGCTGGCAGGCTGCGACCTGCTGACGATCTCGCCCCAGCTGCTGGCCAATCTCGACGGCACCCAGGCCGACCTGCCCCGCAAGCTCGACCCCGCCAAGGCCGAGTCTATGGAGATCAAGAAGCTTTCCATGGATGAGGCTACCTTTAGGTCGATGCATAAGAGCGATCGCATGGCCACCGACAAGCTCGACGAAGGCATCAAAGGCTTCAGCAAGGCCCTAGAGTCCCTGGAAAACTTGCTCGCTACCCGGCTCACCGAACTCACCCAGAGCGACAGCACGGCATCCAAAGCTCGGGATGACCAATTTGATCTATTCAAAGCCTATGACCTAGACGGCGACGGCTTTATCACCCGCGAAGAATGGCTCGGCACCGACGCCGCCTTCGATGCCCTCGACCTCGATCACGACGGCAAGCTCTCCTCCGCCGAAATTGTGGCTGGGTTGGGGCCTGCCTTTGAGGTGGCTTAGGGCGTGTCATTACCCCCGTTAAGTTGGCTGTCGAATACAGCAAAATCTCCAGAACGGTGATGATTTGCCAGTCTTCGGCTACGACCACCAGGGAGTGAACTCCCTGGCTGATCGCTCAAGTCTGCTAAAGCAGACTGGGGTAGTCGGCCCACAATCCTCTTCAGAGGATTTCTGCTTTGAGCCTGGGACTTGCAGTCCTAGGCTCAGCGGCTCTGAGTTTCTCTAGCGCCGTCCTAAGAAACGTATTGAATGCTACAACTGCCCGACACTTACCCCGATATTGGTTAAGTCGGTGGTGCTAACCTGCACCAGAGCGCTAGGCTGCTGCTGTGCAGACTGACCACCCGATTTACTCGCCAACCGCTTTTGTTAATGCCCTAATAATCCCCTAAGGCGACTTCTGGAACATAGTTTCCCAATGGTGGGCAGTGCCCACCCTACAAAGGCTTATAGTCGCTGGATTAAAGCTGGTATCTTCTTTCCTAGAAATCCCCTGAGCAGATTAGTTCACCCTGTTTGGAGACCTTCCGGTGCTATTTGACGCCTACGACCCCGGCGATTTTTTTGACGAGCTATTTCTCAGCCAGGGCCAACCGCGCCCCGAAGCCGAGCTGCTGGTGCGGCGCATTAACGCCATGTCGCTGGTAGAGCTACAGCAGCGGCAGCGAGCGCTGCAAAACGCTCTGTTTAAGCTAGGGGTCACCTTCAACGTCTATAGCGATAACCAGGGCACCGAGCGCATCCTCCCCTTCGACGTAATTCCGCGCATCGTGCCGGGCCACGAGTGGGAATGGATCGAAAAGGGTCTAAAACAGCGGATCTACGCCCTCAACTGCTTCATCCACGACGTCTACAACGACCAAAACATTCTCAACGACGGCGTAGTACCTCGCCATGTGGTCGAGAGCGCCCCCGGCTTTCTCAAACCCTGCATGGGGCTAAACCCGCCCAACAATATCTGGTGCCACATCACCGGCACCGACCTGGTGCGCGATAAAGAGGGCCGCTGGTACGTGCTCGAAGACAACCTGCGCTGCCCCTCCGGCGTCTCCTACGTGCTCGAAAACCGGCGGGTAATGAAAAACACCTTCCCCCACCTGTTTGCGGCCATGGACATTGCCCCGGTGGATGACTACGCCAGCCAGCTGCTGGAAACCCTGCTCAACCTGGTGCCCGACACGCTAATCAACCCTCGCGTGGCGGTGCTCACCCCCGGCATGTACAACTCGGCCTACTTTGAGCACTCGTTTTTGGCCCAGCAGATGGGGGCCGAGCTGGTGGAAGGGCGCGACCTGGTGGTGTCAGACGGCTACCTCAAAATGCGCACCACCAAGGGCCTAGAGCGGGTCGATGTAATGTATCGCCGCATCGACGACGACTTTATTGACCCCCAGGCCTTTCGGCCTGACTCGCTGCTGGGGGTGCCGGGGCTAATGGAGGTGTATCGGGCGGGGCGAGTGGCCCTGGCCAACGCTCTCGGTACCGGCGTCGCCGACGACAAGCTGGTCTATGCCTACGTGCCCCAGATGATTCGCTACTACCTCGACGAAGACCAGATCATCCCCAACGTGCCCACCTTTCTCTGCGAAGACGCCACCCAGCAGGCCCACGTGCTCGACAATTTAGATCAACTGGTGGTCAAGGCCACCAATGCCTCCGGCGGCTACGGCATGCTGGTCGGCCCCCACTCCACTAAAGATCAGCAGGCCGAGTTTGCCGATCGCATTCGCGCCAACCCCAGGGGCTACATTGCCCAGCCCACCCTCTGCCTCTCGCGGGTGCCCACCCTAATCGAAGACGGCTTTGAGGGCTGCCATGTGGATCTGCGGCCCTACATTCTCTACGGCGAGGAGATCTACGTGAACCCCGGCGGACTCACCCGCGTTGCCCTCAAGCGCGGCTCGCTGGTGGTGAACTCTTCCCAGGGCGGCGGCAGCAAAGACACCTGGGTGGTGAAATCAGTTAACCCCAATGCTCAGCTGCAAATCCAGAGCTAAATGTAGGCTTAAACATCGACCCGGCAATGCGGTAGATTCCCACCAAAGTCTCCCACTAGCCTCAGGAATCTTTCGGGGTTCATGCCTTAGGAAAGGCTTAGCTAAAATGAAAAGAACTGCTTGACTGATGTAACTAATGACCCAAGTGGCCGCGCGATTATGGCAACTAGCACAATTGACATTGGCACTCTCATCACTCAGACGCCAGGGCTACATGGCGGCACCCCCCACATTGCTGGCAAAGGAGTTACTGTACGACGCATTGTAGAGTGGTACAAACGGGGCCTCACAGCAGAAGACATTGCCACGCGCATAGACCATTTGAGTTTGGCAGAAATCTATGCGGCGATGGCCTACTACCACGCTAACAAAGCAGAAGTTGAGGCTGATTTAGCCGCCGAGTTGGCTGAAGCTAAGCATATTGAGGCTTTACATAGCCAGGCGGGTGAAACTTCCCGATGAGCAAAATTCAACTCTATATTGATGAAGATGCGATGGATCTAGCTTTGGTGGAAGCCTTGCGGGCACGAGATGTTGATGTGGTGACGGTCAACGAAGCAAGTACCTGTGGCTATTTGGATGAACAGCAGCTACTCTGGGCGACTGCCCACAATCGAGTTCTGTACAGTCACAATGTCAAGGATTTTTATCAGCTTCATGCTCAGTTTTTAGTAGCAGGTAAGGCTCATGCTGGGATAGCCCTCCTTCATCAAGACCACTCGCTTGGCGACCAACTGCGAGGAATATTGGGATTGATTGCCACCAAGACCGCTGAGAATATGCAAAATCAGCTAGAGTTTCTAACTCAATACACCAAGCTGTAGCCGATAAATTACTTTGAGCCGGAATTTTTAACAGTTTTTTGGTAAGACTAATTAGATTGTTGACAGGCCAGTTCTATGGTAAAACTCTCAACCAAAGCGCTAACCCTAGAGGAGTTTCTGGAATTGCCGGAAACTAAACCTGCCAGCGAGTTTGTGGATGGTCAAATTATTCAAAAGCCCATGCCCCAGGGAAAACATAGCGCCATTCAAGGAGAGTTTGTCGCATTTGTTAATGCTGGGCTAAAGTCGCAACGCATTGCCCGAGCCTTTCCGGAACTGCGCTGTACCTTTGGAGGACGATCCACCGTTCCTGATGTGGCGGTGCTGGCCTGGAACCGCATTCCCCGCGATGGGAATGGTGAAATTGCTAATGCCTTTGCGATCGCCCCCGACTGGACTATCGAAATTCTGTCTCCAGACCAGAGCCAAACCAGGGTGACCAAAAATATTCTTTACTGCCTCAGGCACGGCACTCAAATGGGCTGGCTGATTGACCCTGACGAACAAACTGTATTTGTCCACCGCCCCAAGCAAGAAACCGAAGTCTTTGACCAACCTGAAGATGCCTACCCATGCCCTCTTTTGCCAGCGATTTATCTCTCACCATTCAGGATTTATTTGACTGGCTTTTAGCGTGAGTTAGAGACAGTTCTTTCCCACCTCCCTTACGTTCCCAAGCTTATACTCAGCCACTCCCCTACCTAATAAAATTCTATGCTCAGCCGCGTCGCCAACTCGATCTACTGGTTAAACCGCTATGTGGAGCGGGCCGAAAACGTCGCCCGCTTTGTCGATGTCAACCTCAATCTGCTGCTGGATGCCCCCCCAGGCATGGAGCAGCAGTGGGAACCGCTGGTGATTACCACGGGCGATCAGGCGTCGTTTAAAGAACGCTACGGCGAGGCGACGCCAGATAACATTCTGCGGTTTCTGACCTTTGATCGCGAGTACCCCAACTCGATTATTTCTTGCCTGCGGTCGGCGCGGGAAAATGCGCGATCGGTGCGGGAGATCATTTCGTCGGAGATGTGGGAGCAGGTAAACGCCTTTTACCTGATGGTGAACGAGGCGGCGGATGTGGGGCTGATCTCGGATCTGCACAACTTTTTCCCCAAAGTGAAAATGGCCAGCCACCTGTTTGCCGGGGTGATGGATGCGACGATGACCCACAATGAGGGCTGGCACTTTGGCCAGCTGGGGCGACTGCTGGAGCGGGCCGATAAAACCGCCCGCATTCTCGACGTGAAATATTACATTTTGCTGCCCTCGGTGACCGACGTGGGGTCGCCCCTTGACGACTTGCAGTGGATTGCGCTATTGAAGTCGGCCAGCGCCTACGAGATGTATCGCAAGTGCCAGTACCGCATTACCCCCCAGGGGGTGACGGAGTTTTTGATTTTGAATCGGGAGTTTCCGCGCTCGATTCAGTTTTGCCTGATTGAGGCGGAGCGATCGCTTCACTGCATCTCGGGCACCCCGGCGGGCACCTGGCAAACTGGGAGCGATCGCGCCCTCGGTCGCCTGCGATCAGAGCTTGACTATCTCACTATGGAAGAAATTACCCATCGGGGGCTGCACGAGTTTCTTGACGATCTGCAAACCCGGCTCAACACCATTGGGGGAAAGGTTTTCTCAGATTTCTTTGCCCTAGAGCCAGCCCCCTAGCTCGGTGTAGCGGTGTCACCGCACCAGCACGATCGCCAGGCTCAGCAGCAGTAGCCCAGCCAACCCGATCAACCCACGGTGGTTGCGCAGCCAAAAATTGACCCGTTGCCCGACTGAGAGCGAGGGCACCGCCAAATCTTCAGCGGCTTTGACCGAGCGGTAGAGGGTACAGGTCTCGGCGTGGGGCCGCTGGGGAAAGTTGCAGCTGTCGTCGGCGTCGTAGAGACAGGTGGCGCAGAGGGCCTCATCGCCCTCGGTGCGGTGCAGTGGAATGCCGGGGTGCCCGTGGGCCTTGAGGGCGAGCCGACAGCGAGGGCAATTAATAGCGGTGGGCTTGATGTTGGCCTGGCAGCGGGGGCACGACAACATAGGGAGAAAATTAAAAAGAGAGGCAGAATGAGAGCAATTTGTTGGCAGGGACAACCCTGGACACCGGGCATTGTCGACGGGCAGGCCAATGTCGTCGTGTCTTTGATGCCCATATCCTAGCGCAGCATCCAGGCCGTGTTTGAGAGCGCCAGCAGTTGGTTAACCCCCTAGTTTGATGACCCAGGCATAAGTCTGAGTAGGCGACGAAATAGACGGTACCCACTCCGTACCCAGTTCAGCAAAATGTAGGGAACTCGCAGGCGCAGCGGCAGAAAAAGAGGTCGGTAAATCCACCAGTAGGCCCGTTTTATATCCTGCCAGGCGCGACAGGGGGTGGAGTTTAAAAATCAGACACATCCACCACTACCCCATGCCCGTCGCGCTGCATGATATTGCGTCCGTGGACATCGTGGGGAGACAGACCCCGGCTGCGCGCATAGTCGAGGGCGGCATCAATATCTCGAATTACCGGGGGCGGAATGGCCAGGCCCCGGTGCAGCGCGTCGTACAACGTCACCCCCAGCAGGCGCTTCAGGATCAGAAAATTGCCCTGGCTAAAGTAGCACTGGGAAAAGGCAGGGTGGTCTCCCAGTCGGCCATAGACCTCGACCTCGGACTCTATGCCTGGGCGGCCGGGGGCGTAGACCTTAACCACCTGGTCGGAGTAGGCGGGGTGAGCAAACACAGCGGCGTAGTTGCCTGCCCCCAGGCATCGCCAGGGGGCAGGCAAGGCATGCACCACCACCGGATTGTGAGGATCAAGGCTTTCTAAGCGCAGCTCTGGCAGCAGGGTCTGGCAAACACAATGGGCCAGCGACGCGATCAGGTCAACCATCGGGTGAAAATAATCTGTTGTTTAGGCTAAGGAGTAGGATACCGCCGCACCTGATATTCCCGAAAGTCAATCATGCGGTGGGAGAAATTGGCCGCTTCATCAAACTGCTCCTGCACGGCGTCTAAAACATCTTGGGGAATTGCCTTCCACTGCTCGCGGGTCTGCCAGCGAATGACCACTGTCACCTGATCGAGCAAGTCGGGCGAAATCCACACCTCTTTGGCGATAAAGCCGGGGTACTGACTCAGGGCCGCCGTCCAGATTTCTTTGTCGAGGCGAATGAAGGTTTCGCGGCTGTCGGGGTCAACCGCAAAGGTGAGCCATTCAATAACCATTAGGATGCTTCCTCAGTGAGACGGGCAATTTGGGCTGCGAAGTAGTCTTGGCCGGTGCCCAGCACCCGCGCCAGCATCAGCCCCTCGCGGTAGGCGGCGAGGGCCGAGGGGGTGGCCCCGAGCTGCTCATGTACCTGGCCCAGCTGGTCGTAGGCGGCCATCATGCCGTAGGCGCTGTGGGCCTGCTGAGAGACCAGCAAGAGCTGTTCGTAGAGGTAGATCACGTCGGCCTGGCGACCTAGGGTTTGGTAGATCTCGGCCAGGTCGGCAATGGCGTTGGCGGCGACCTCGAGCTGGCCCTGGTCGATGGCGTTGCTGTAGGCGACCTGGTACTGGCGGGCGGCGGTGTCGAGGTCGCCCAGGGTGCGGTAGTTGTGGGCAATTTGGTGCTGCAGGGG
>QBMN01000073.1 GCA_003241845.1 Shackletoniella antarctica
AGGGGGGATCGGGGGGCAGGGGGGATCAATCCGCTATGCCTAAAATCCCCTAGCGCAGTTGCAGAGACTTGGGCTGATCAACCATGTGAATGGTGTCCACAAAGCGGGCGGTCTTCGACTGGCTCGAGATCACCAGCGACTGGGTTCGCATACCGCCGTGGAAGAAGCGCACCCCTTCCATCAGGTCGCCGGGGGTGATGCCGGTGGCGGCAAACAGCACGGTCTCGCCAGAGGCTAGCTCATGGGCATCGTAGACCTTATCGAGGTCGGTGATCCCCATTTCGTTGAGGCGGGCGATGTTGGCTTCTTTGCTTTCGCCAATCAGGCCGGTCTTAACCACGGCGGGGTCGTAGATCAGCTGGCCCTGGAAGTGGCCGCCCAGGCAGCGCATGGCGGCGGCGCTAATTACTCCCTCGGGAGCGGCCCCAATGCCCATCAGCGCGTGGGTGTTGGTGCCCGAGAAGGCGCAGGAGATGGCGGCACCGACGTCGCCGTCGGCAATCAGCTTGACGCGGGCACCGGCATCGCGGATTTCTTTGATCAGGTCGGTGTGGCGATCGCGCTTCATCACCACCACCACCAGCTCATCAATGCCGCGATCAAGGCACTCAGCCAAAATCTTTAGGTTTTCGGTGGCCGACTTGTTGATGTCAACCTTGCCCTTGGCCTTGGCCGGAGCGGCCAGCTTTTTCATATAGAAGTCAGGGGCGGCAAACAGGCCACCTTTTTCGGAGATCGCCAGCACGGCCATGGAGCCATTTTGACCGTAGGCCACCAGGTTAGTGCCTTCGCAGGGGTCAACGGCGATGTCGATTTCGAGCAGTTCGTCGGGGTTGCAGAAGTCAGTCGCGTTGGGCTGGGTGCAAATGCCCACCTCTTCACCGATGTAGAGCATGGGGGCATCGTCTCGCTCGCCCTCACCAATCACGATACGACCGCGCATGTGAATCTTGTTCATGCGCTCCCGCATGGCTTCTACCGCCACTTGGTCAGCGATATTTTTTTCGCCCTTGCCCATCCAGCGGGATGATGCGATCGCAGCCTGTTCGACAACCTCAATAATCTCAAGACCGAGGGTACTTTCCACGGGATCAATCCTCCAAACTGCCTATATTTACTGGGTTTCGCGTTCCCCATCTCGATTTCCCAGTCTATCAGACGGTGGGATCAAGACCTAGACAATCGTCGATATACCCTGCGTCCCTAGAGAGTTCTAGGATCTTCGCCGGGCTGCTATGCTGAGAATCCATTACTTTTTTCTTTGGGCGGTATGGTGGCTCCCACTCCAGTTTCTCTCCGCGACCAGCAGCACCCGATGATTCGGGCCTTGGCCGATCGCATCGAAGCTACCTGGCAGCAGCATTTAGACCTGTCTCCCTACCACCTGCCCGAAGATCTGGGCTACATCGAGGGTCGCCTAGAGGGGGAACGACTCACCATTGAGAACCAGTGTTACCAGACCCCTCAGTTTCGCAAGCTGCACCTAGAGCTGGCGCGGGTCGGGGCAAACCTAGATATTTTGCACTGCGTGATGTTTCCTCGGCCTGAGTACAATTTGCCGATGTTTGGCTGCGACCTGGTGGGCGGGCGCGGGCAAATCAGCGCCGCCATTATTGACCTGTCGCCCGTGACCGAGGCGCTGCCCCAGGGCTACACCGCAGAGCTAGATGCACTGCCCGCCCAAGCTTTTGCCGAAGAGCGCGACCTGCCGGGCTGGGGAACGATTTTTTCGCCCTACTGCCGCTTCATTCGCCCCGGCAGCCCCGAGGAAGAAGTGGCCTTTGTCGACTTGATTGTCGCCTACCTGGCGCTGCACTGCCGGCAGGCGGTGGCTACTCCGGCGATCACCGCCCAGCGAGAGGCGATCATGGCGGGCCAGCGCCACTACTGCGAACAGCAGCAAAAGAACGACAAAACCCGCCGGGTGCTCGAAAAAGCCTTTGGTAACGAATGGGCCGATCGCTACATGACCACGGTGCTGTTTGATTTGCCTGAGATGTAATTTCTTGGGTAGGAGCAGGCGCGAGCAGCGCCGGGTTAATTAGAATGAAGCATCTTTGTTGTACACCAGCCGCCGCCATGACCGTCAGTTCTCCCGCCTCCCTAGACGCCCTCACCCGAGAAGGAGAGACCGATCGCACCTCGCGCCTGGGTCGGCTGATTGTCTTTACCGGCCCCAGCGGGGTGGGCAAGGGTACGCTGCTGCGATCTCTGCGCCACCGCTACCCGGCGCTCAAGCTCTCGGTGTCGGCCACCACGCGATCGCCCCGCCCCGGCGAAGTCGATGGCCGAGACTATTTCTTTGTCAGCCGCGACGAGTTTGAGCACATGATCGAGCGGGGCGACCTGCTGGAGTGGGCCGAGTTTGCGGGCAACTGCTACGGCACCCCAAAAGCCGCCGTCGCTAAAGACATTGAAGCGGGCCAGTGGATCATTCTAGAAATTGAGCTAGAGGGTGCCCGCCAGGTGCGCGAAACCTTCCCCGGTGCCCTCCAGCTGTTTGTGCTGCCCCCTTCTATAGAGGAGCTAGAAAACCGCATTCGCCTGCGGGGCACCGATGCCGACGAGGCGATTGAGCGACGACTCCAGCGGGCCCTAGTCGAGATCGCCGCCGCCTCTGAGTTTGACCAACAAATCGTCAACGACGATCTAGAAGTCGCCCTTCAGCAGCTAGAAGACGCGATTTTTAGCGATTAGGAGTTACTGAAACCCCTCATGAATGACCTTACCGTCAGCCTACAAGTGCCTAGAGATTTGCTCGGAACCCTAGATGTTTCGGAAAAGCAAATGGCTGGTCAGCTGCTTGAACTAGTGGCTCTAGAACTTTTTCGCCAGGGGCGCATTTCTACTGGGAAAGGGGCAGAGCTACTGGGCATTTCTAAATGGGGATTTGTTCAAATTCTCTCGCGACACACCATCCCTTACTTCACTGACTCTCCTGAAGAGCTTGAATTGGAAGTCAATGTAGCTGAGGCACTCTTAGACTAAATCGCTGAATGATTGTTGTTTCGAATGCAGGCCCTTTAATTGCCTTGGCGCGGATTGGACATCTATCCTTGCTTCACAGACTCTATGGTGAGTTGCTCATTCCATCCGCAGTACAAGCAGAGGTGACGCGCGCCCGTCCAGATTCTCCCGGTGCAAGGGAAGTAGATCTTGCTGACTGGATCACAGTCGTTGGCGTATCTGACCAACTCGCGTTGAGCCTTCTGAGAGAAAGACTTGACTTAGGTGAAAGTGAGGCAATAATTTTGGCACTTGAACAAGCGGCTAAGCTTTTGCTCATCGACGAAGCCAAAGGAAGACGCCTTGCCCAGACCAGAGGATTAGCCAATATTGGCACTGTGGGAATTTTGATTCTCGCCAAGCGCCGAGGTCTAGTCGACTTAGTTACACCGCTGCTGGAGCAACTCATCACATCGGGATTCCGCATGGATGAGGCCCTGTTCCAAAAAGCTAGAAGTCTGGCGGCAGAAACCTAGAATTTCTAGCATTGAACAGCAGCTTCAGACTCTGGCGAGGGGTTAACGAGTCGCCCGAACCTGCTAGACGCCCAGCTCTTGGCGAATGGCTTCGACGCGCTGGCGGTTGACCCCGAGGTCAGACTGGCCCAGGCGCGAGGCCGATCGCACCTGAATGACTGACTCAGCCGGGTCTAGATAAAACTCCACATCATCCACAAAGCCCAGCAGCTGGCTGGCAAACTCGGCGTAGAGATAGCTGTCGGTAGACTCAATGATCGTAGTGCGGGGCATGGCTTTGACGATCGCCGTCAGTTTGGCGATCGCCGGGGCCGAGTCACCGCTGTAGGCCAAGGGGGCGATCGCATGCTCAGCATCCTCATCGCCCTGGCTGATCACGCAGTTGGGCGAGGTGGGGCAGGGGGCCAGCTTGCCCTCCTTGACGCCCAGGTTGGTGGGGCGATCGCCCGCCAGATTAAACGGTAGTACACCCATAGGGCTAGCCTCTAAAGAAACAGCAGCGCTGGGGGCAGCATGGCCCAGCAGAGTCAGCATAACCAGAGCGACCCCAAATACAAGGCGAAAAGCAGATGTCAGCATTATCAAATGTCCAAATCCTGAGGTGGCTCTCTTGTAGGATAAAGCAGATGAGTTAGCTCCGAGTCGCCCCATTCCCAGAGATTAACCATGACTACCCTGACCGCCCCCACTTCCGTTGCCGATTTGCTGCGTCGCCAGCGGGCCTACTGGGCCACCGGAGCCACCCGCGATTTAGCCTTTCGCCTCGAACGACTCAAGGCGCTGCGGGCGGCGATCGTCAAATATCAGGCAGACATCATTGATGCTGCCAGACAAGATCTGGGTCGCCCAGACTTTGAGGGCTACTTTGAGGTGGGGGTGATCAGCGAACTCGACTACGTGATCAAACATGTGCATCGTTGGGTTATGCCCCGCAAGGTATCACTGCCCCTAAACCAGCTGCCTGGCTCGGCCTGGGTACAGCCTGAGCCTTTGGGCGTGGCGTTGATCATTGGCCCCTGGAACTATCCCTTTCAGCTGATGATTTCGCCGCTGATGGGGGCGATCGCAGCGGGCAACTGCGCCATGCTCAAACCCTCGGAGTTGGCCCCGGCCACCTCCAGCGTGCTCGCCAAGCTGGTGGCAGACACCTTTGACCCGGCCCACGTGGCCCTGGTAGAAGGGGGCGTAGACATCGCCCAGGCACTGCTGGCCGAAAAATTTGACCATATATTTTTTACCGGCGGCGCGCGGGTGGGCAAGATCGTCATGCAGGCGGCGGCCCAGCACCTCACCCCAGTGACCCTAGAGCTGGGCGGCAAAAGCCCCTGCATTGTCGATGCCGACGTCAACCTGGAGGTGGCGGCCCGGCGGATCATGTGGGGTAAGTTTCTCAATGCCGGGCAGACCTGCGTGGCCCCCGACTACCTGCTGGTGGATGAGCGCATTAAAGATGACTTGGTGACCGCCCTTCAGCAGCGCCTCAAAGACTGCTACGGCGATAACCCAGCCCAAAGCCCCGACTACTCGCGCATTGTCAACGAGCGTCAGTTTGACCGCCTGGTGGGCCTGCTGGGCCAGGGCAATGTGCTGGCGGGGGGCGAGCACGACCGGGGCGATCGCTACATCGCCCCCACGCTGATCGACGGCATCGGCTGGGATGACCCGATCATGCAGGAGGAGATCTTTGGCCCCATTCTGCCGATTTTGACCTATCGAGATCTGGGGGAGGCGATCGCCGCCATCAACCAGCGACCCAAGCCCCTGGCGCTGTATCTGTTTACGCGCGATCGCCGGGTGCAAGCCCAGGTGCTAGAGCAAACCACCGCTGGGTCGGTGGGTATCAACGACGTGATTTTGCAGATCGTCGTGTGGGATATGCCCTTTGGCGGCGTGGGCAGCAGCGGCATCGGCGGCTACCACGGCCGGTATAGCTTCGACACCTTTTCTCACCTCAAAAGCGTGCTCAAAAAGCCCTTCTGGATGGATCTAGACTGGCGCTACCCCCCTTACGGTGACAAAGTAAAGCTGTTTCAGAAATTCATTGGCCTTTCCTAATCTCACCGTTAGATGGGTACAAGGTGCCCAGAGCTTTGCCTGGGTGAAAGTCAAGCCATAATGAAACTACAAGGAAATATTCTAATTCCCGAGGCCAAGCTTACTGAGTATCTGTTGGTTCTACGCTCAGAAGATGACAAATCTAAATTTCTTGCTCAAGTCGGATTCACCCAAGACAATCCTGACCAACTCAAACAAGCCATTTTCAACTTGATGCAGACTCACGATGCTGTCTCAGACCGCCAGGATAAGTACGGCACCACCTGGTTGAAGGCCCGCTGATTGGCCCTAATGGCACCCTGCTTGTTATTACAGTTTGGATAGAACGCGCTAAGGACGGCATCATTCAGTTCGTCACCCTAAAGCCAAAACGATGAAAGAGACCAAAATTCCACTTTATAGCCGCGTCTCGCTCAATCGAGACTTCCCTGAACACAATCTCAGACAAGGCGACATTGCTACCTTTATCGACACTATTCCAGATCCTGAAGACGGCGAAGACGGTTACATACTCGAAGTTTTTAATGCTCTAGGCGAGTCCATCAATGTCGTTACGGTTGCCAAATCAGCTGTAGCACCGCTGCGATCAGATGAGATTCTTGCCGCCCGCTCTTTGGTAGACGCAGTATAGATATCGCCTACCTAGCCCAATGATAACTAAGCAAGACATCTACGCTAGGTTCTTAGACAAAGCTCTATATAAAAAGCACCACTACGCTGTTCAACATTGCAGGACTGCGCAAATCCCTGAGCATCGCCCTTGCCAACATCACAAAATTTAAATTTACCCAGGCAAAAACATTGGCCATCTAAGGGCACCTGCTATAGTCCGCTTCAATTATTGCGTCGCGGGGCTATCCACTATGCCGACCCTTCTGGTCAAAAATATTCACACCCTGATCACGATGGATGATCGGCGGCGCGAGATTCGCTCGGGGGCGCTGTTCATTTGCGATCATGTGATTGGGCAGGTGGGCACCACTGAAGAACTTCCTCAAACAGCGGATCGGGTGCTCGATTTGGGCGATCGCCACCTGGTTCTACCCGGCCTGGTCAACACCCACCACCACTTTTTTCAAACCCTCACCCGCGTAGTGCCGGGGGCGCAAAACTCAGCCTTATTTGACTGGCTCAGCGCCCTCTACCCCCTGTGGCAAAAGCTGACCTCCGAGGCGATCGCCCTCAGCGCCCAGGTGGCTGCCGCCGAGCTGATCTACTCGGGCTGCACCACCGCCAGCGACCACCTCTACCTGTTCCCCAACGGCTGCACCCTCGATGACGAAATTGAGGCGGTGCGCCAAACTGGGCTGCGGTTCCACGCCAGCCGGGGCAGCATGAGCGTGGGCGAAAGCAAGGGCGGCCTGCCCCCCGACTCGATTGTCGAAGCCGAGGCCGATATTCTCAAAGACTCCCAACGGCTGATCGAGCAGTACCACGACAACGACCCCTACGCCCTAGTGCGTATTACCCTGGCTCCCTGCTCGCCCTTTAGCGTCTCGACCGATCTGATGCGAGAATCCGCCGCCCTGGCCCGCAGCTACCCTGGCGTGCGGCTGCACACCCACCTGGCCGAAAACAACTCCGATGTCACCTATAGCCTCGACACCTTTGGCCTCACCCCCGGCGACTACGCTGCCTCAGTGGGCTGGCTGGGCGACGATGTGTGGCATGCCCACTGCGTCAAGCTCGACGACAAGGCAATCCACAGCTTTGGCCAGACGGGCACCGGGGTGGCCCACTGCCCCTGTAGCAACATGCGTCTGGCCAGCGGCATGGCCCCGATTCGCAAACTGCTGGATCACAACGTGCCTGTGGGACTAGGCGTGGATGGCTCGGCCTCCAATGACGGCAGCCACCTGCTGGCCGAGGCCCGCCAGGCGTTTCTGATGGCTCGGGTACGCGAAGAAAACCCCGCCGCTCTCACCGCCCGAGAAGCCCTGGAGCTCGCCACTCGCGGCGGGGCCAGGGTGCTGGGCCGCACCGACATCGGTCACCTGGCCCCCGGCATGGCGGCAGATTTTGTTGCGGTGAACCTTGATCGCCTAGCGCTGTCGGGCACGGCCTATGACCCGGTGGCGGCGCTGATTTTCTGCATGATTGATCGCGTTGACTACAGCTTCATCCACGGTAGAGAGGTGCTCAAACCGGAGGGGCTGCTGACGCTGGATCTGCCGATGGTGCTGGAAAAGCATGGGGCGATCGCGCGATCGCTTGCTGCCTAGCCCAACCCTGAGCGCCAGCGATGCACCAGAGTTCTACCGCGCCTCAACCAGCAAAAACCCTCGCGTCTTACCCGATACCGAATCTACGGTATTGATCGATTCCCACAGGGTCTCGGCCTGCACCCAGACTGGTGGGTACTTGTAGCGCGACACATCTAAAATCAAGAACTGGTCGGTGTCGGCATCGTAGGCCGCCAAGGGCGAAATGTGGCCGCCGCTTTCTTGACCGATCGCCCGGCGCAGATAGTTGATCAGCACGTAGTTGCCTGGGGTTTCGAGATTGCTGCGAATCAGCGCCCGAAACTCATCTAGACTCACGTCGCTGCCGTGGTGGATTGCAGCCTGCACCGGATAGGTTTCAAGAATGTTCGATAACTCAGTTAAGGTGAGGCCCTGACGGGCGATCGCATCCCTGGCAATAATCGCCTCGGTTTGGTCGTTAAACACATTCTCTTGGGTAAAGTAACCCTGCGCCCACTGGGGTGCGATCGGCGGCAAAACCTCTAGGGCATTGAGCACCATCACCACACTGGCCACCCCGCAAAACGCCTGGTTGATCTGAGTGACAAAGTGGCTAGTCAGCGGCACAAAATCTGCTAGAGCCTCGCTGTCTCGCAGCCGCAGCTGCCCCTCTGCTGACGTCAGCGGGATCAGATGCTCGGGCAGCGGCAGCGTCTGAGACGCCAGCGGTTGGGCGATCAGCGTTAGGCCTAGAGGCGCTGTCAGCAGAAGCATTGTGAATTTGCGAAGCATCATCATGGCTGCGTCTGGCCCAGGGTCGCCATTTGCTGGCTGAGCCATGCCGCCGCATGGGTATTGGTGCCCTGGGCCAGACGTTGCAGGGTTTCATCGAGTAGGGCAATGGGCAGACCCGCCAGCGCCTGGGAGGTTTCGCAGGGCAGGTATTCGCCATTGTCTTGCAGCAAAAAAGCAAACACCCGCTGCCCCCGCACGTCTACCACCCAATATTCAGCAATGCCCAGGGCGGCGTAGAGGTGCTTTTTCTCGTCGAGATCGCTGGACAGGGTAGTGTCAGAAATTTCGCCCACCAGGTCAGGCACTCGGGTTTGGTTCAAATCAATCCGGCGCGGCTCTCCGGGCTGCCACTGGGGATAGTCTGGGCCAACATACAGAACCAGATCGGGAGCACTGGCCCTCACCTCAGCCCGTTCTAACAAGCACCGCCCTAGAGAACTGAATACTTGGTCTGGGTGTTGTATGGCCCACAGAAAAAGCAAACTGGTGAACAAATCGCTGACTGTCGCGTGACCAATGCCTTCTGCACCCATCGTGACCCACAGCCATCCTTCGTTAAAAGCTAGATTAATGCGCTCTGGGCTGGGGTCATCGCGCAGCGCCATATAGTCGGCCCAGGTCGCCCGATGCCGCTGGTTTTGAGGAATTTTGCGCGGAGCAGTTTTTGCCAGAGACGTCGCGGTCATAGGTTTAGCCCAATCCTTAATGATCAATGTAAGTCATCGAACCCAGCGTTTGTAGAGTACGTTTTCAGTTCATTAAAAGCAGGTGTTGGTCGAGCGATTTCAGCGCCAGTCAGCTAACAGGTCAGACACCCTATGGATTCCCTACAATTATCAGGTAGGCAGCACGGTTAAATTTGCCAGCATTGGGCTTACCTGTGAGATAGCAGCCCTCTACAACCTCAGCCAGCTCCTATAACCGTTACCAAACCAGCTAGACCGCTACGATGCCGACCCTCAACCAGCCCAGCACCGTCAAAACCCTGCACAGCATTCAGCGCACCCGCGATCGCCACTGGGTGGGCGACGGCTTTCCGGTGCGCACGCTGCTGGCCTACAACGGCCTAGGGCAGACCATCAGCCCCTTCCTGCTGCTCGACCATGCCGGGCCAGCAAATTTTCCGCCCACGACGGCACGGCGGGGCGTGGGGGAGCACCCCCACCGGGGCTTTGAAACCGTCACCATTGTCTACGACGGTGAGGTCGAGCACCGCGACTCGGCGGGCGGCGGCGGCATCATTGGCCCTGGGGATGTGCAGTGGATGACGGCAGCGGCTGGCCTGGTACACGAAGAGTTCCACGGGCCAAATTTTGCTAAGAATGGCGGCCTCTTTGAAATGGTGCAGTTGTGGGTAAATTTGCCCGCCAAAGACAAAATGGCTGAGCCTCGCTACCAGGGCATTACTTCTGGCCAAATTCCAGTGGTTGAGCTGCCCGAGGGCCAGGGCAGCCTGCGGGTGATCGCTGGAGAATTTCAGCACGCTCAGGGGCCAGCGCAGACATTTACGTCTATTAATATGTGGGATCTGCGGCTGACGGGGGGCAAGCAGGTGAATCTAGAATTGCCTGAGGGCCACACCACAATCTTGGTGGTGCTGAAGGGATCGGTGCGAGTGGGCGGGTCGGAGCCGATCGCAGAGGCAGAGATCGGCATTTGCGATCGCGCTGGCACCTTCCTCACCCTCGACGGCCTGCAAGACACCACCGCCCTGCTGCTCTCGGGCGCGCCCATTGACGAGCCCATCGTCGGCCACGGTCCCTTTGCGATGAACACCACTGAGGAAATCTACCAGGCTATGGCCGACTACCAGAGCGGCAAAATGGGGGCACTCACGCCGCAGTAGCCCGGCACAAAGGGTTTAACTTTTGTAAGATCACCCCAGCACCCTTTGCGCAGCGGGAGACTTTGCACCGGCATGGAACGATTTAACCTGAAGGGGTTTAGGCGGTTTTGGGCGATCGCCAAGACCTACTGGTTTGGCGACGAAAAATGGAAAGCCGGGGGCCTGCTGCTGCTAATTGCGGTGTTTTTGCTGGGCTACACCGGCCTTAGCGTGGTGCTCAACAACAAGCGCGGCGTGCTGATCTCGGCCCTGTCGGCCAAAGACGAGGCCCGCTTTTGGGAGACGGTGCTGGTGTTTATCGGCGTCTTGATCGCCTACGCGCCGCTGATGGCGGGCTACGACTACCTGCAAAAGCGCCTGGGGCTAGAGTGGCGGCGGTGGTTAACGGGGCGGTTTGTGGCCGACTACTTTGGCGATCGCGCCTTCTACGACATCCAGCTGTTTCAGCCCGACATCGACAACCCCGACCAGCGCATCGCCGAAGATGTAAAGAACTTCACCCAGCAGTCTCTGGCGCTGCTGTTGGTAGTGGTCAGTTCGGTGCTACAGGTGATTGCCTTTAGCGGCGTGCTGTGGGGCATTTCCAAAAATCTGGTGGGGTTTCTGGTGCTCTATGCTCTGCTGGGCACCCTGGTGACGGTGGTGATCTTTGGCCAGCCCCTGGTGCGGCTCAACTTTGAGCAGCTCAAGCGCGAGGCCAACTTTCGCTTTAGCCTGGTGCGGATTCGCGAAAATGCCGAGGCGATCGCCTTCTACCGGGGCGAGGCCCAGGAGGCCAGCCAGGTCAACAACCGCTTCATGGCCGCCTTCGAGAATTTCAAAAAGCTGATCGTGTGGGAACTCAACCTCAACGTCTTGACCAACGCCTACGAGTTCATTCCCTTTGTGCTGCCGGCGATCGTCGTGGCCCCGGCGGTGTTTTCCGGCGACCTCGAAGTGGGCAAAGTCTCCGAGGCCCAGGGGGCGTTTATGCGGGTGTTCTTTTCGCTCAACGTGGTGGTGGCCCGGTTCTCAGAACTCACTTCCTTTGGGGCGGGCATTGACCGGCTCTACAGCTTTGCCGAAGCTCTCAACCACGTGGAGAGTGAGCCTGCCGAGCCACCCGTGGCGGGAGCAGAGGACGAACCACAGCCGTTAGAAGAACGCCCCACCATCGCCATCGAAACCTCAGATTCCCTGGCGCTGACAGATTTCACCCTGCAAACCCCAAACTACCAGCGCACCCTGGTAGAAAATCTCTCTATAGATATACCCGACAAATCTGGGCTGCTGATTGTGGGGCCGAGCGGCTGCGGCAAGAGCTCGCTACTGCGGGCGATCGCCGGTCTCTGGCAGTCGGGCAGCGGCACCATCCACCGCCCCGACCTCGACAACATTCTGTTCTTGCCCCAAAAGCCTTACATGATTCTCGGCACCCTGCGGGAACAGCTGCTGTACCCCCACACCAGCGAAGGTATTGAAGACACCACCCTGCAAGAAACCCTAGAAAAGGTAAACCTGACGGATTTGGCCGAGCGCTTTGGCGGCTTTGACGCGGTGGAAGAATGGGGCGATGTGCTCTCCCTGGGCGAACAGCAGCGGCTTACCTTTGCCCGCATTCTGCTAAATCGTCCCGACTTCGCCATTCTCGACGAGGCTACCAGTGCCCTAGATTTGGCTAATGAAGCAAAACTTTACGACCATCTGCGCCACACCGGCACCACCTTTGTCAGCGTCGGCCACCGCGAATCGCTCTACGGCTACCACCAAAACACCCTAGAACTGGGCGAAGACCACACCTGGGTGCTCAAAACTCCAGGGCTGTCTACGGCCAACTCCTAACATTGCATGACATTGCATGACATTAGGGGCGCTATTTTGTGGTGATAGCTACGGATTGCCCAAGGGTTAGTGCTTACCCTTTGGTGAATCATGGAAAATGACCTAGGCAATGACCTAGATTTCACGCCAGGGTTTTCAAGTTTTCACAATCTACAGGATGCCTTCAGCGTCTACCTCCCAGGGTTTAGGGCAACGTCTAACAACCCAATTCAACCCCTACATTAGGCATATTCACTCTGGGATCGTTAAGATAGATATATTAAAAATGCAAAAAATACCCACCGTCGCTTGGATCTTAAGAATTAATTAACTTTTAGGCTAAAATTTCCATGGGTAACGAGGAGTGTCGTTATGTTTGTCAGACTAGCCGAACAGCACCGCCAATTTGTTAGAGACCTGGTCATGAACCTGCAAGCCATGGCCACAGTGCTAGAGGGCATGGGCTACCTCGCCTCTTGCTACACCTGCGGCGGCCAAATGAACAGCGCATCGTTTATGGTCAGCCTGGGCGATGATCATCTTATCCGCTTCCTGGTGTCTGACTATGGCATCACCTGGACTGAGATGCGCGATGACCGCGAACTCATGAAGCTAGAGGGCGCAGAGGCTATCCAGCAGCTGCAAGAATTGGCCAACCTGGTCAAGTTTCGCATTCAGCCCACGGGGTCTAAAAAGGTAGCCTCTGCCAAAGTCTAGAGTTCGGCAAAGCGACCTAGACAGAGCGTTGACAACAATAACCATGCCAAGGCCAGTTCGGGATCTGTAGTTTTCCTACAGGCAAAGCTCCACTTCTGGACTTGGATGAGGTTTATTTACCCATTTGGGGATCAGCACCGCTGGCTGTCATCGGTGTTTTTTTGCGCGAGTTTTTCCTATGAGATTTTTGGGAAAGAAAATACCAGCTTTAATCCAGCGACTGTAGCCGTTGTAGGGTGGGCACTGCCCACCATTAGGGAAGCTATTTTCCAGACGTCGCCTTAGGGCGGGCTTTTTGGGAGCCTTTCCCTAGGCGGGCACTACGGTGCGCTCTAGACCGGCCAACCCAAAGGCGTTGTGGACGGCCCGTAGAGCCTTAACGCCCTCGGTTTCGGACACCACGCAGCTAATTTTGATCTCTGAGGTGGCAATCATTTGCAGGTTAATGCCCTGCTCAGAGAGGGCTTTAAACATGCGCGCCGCCACGCCGGGGGCGTAGATCATGCCGGTGCCCACCACGCTGACTTTTGCGATCGCCTCATCCACCGCCACATCGCCCAGGCCCAGCTCAGCCGCAGCGGCCTCGACCACGGCTTTAGCGGTCAGGGCGTCACCCTGGGCCACGGTAAAAGCAATGTCGCGGGTGGCCTGGCCCTTGACCAGACGACAGCGCTGCGACTGAATAATCATGTCAACGCTCACCCCATGGGTGGCCAACAGCTGAAAGATTTTTGCGGCCATGCCTGGCTTATCGGGCACGTGGCGAATGGCGACGCGGGCCTGCTTGGTGTCTAACGCCGCGCCGCGCACCTCAGGGGCGACTGACCTATGGCCCAGAGCGTCACCCTGGGGCATGGGCGACGACGTCACCTCAAAGGCATCACAAAGTACCGCAATGGCGCGATCGCAGTTGGCCACATCAACGGTGCAGCTGACCTTCACTTCAGAGGTCGAAATCAGCTGAATATTTACCCCCGCCGCCGCCAGCGACGAAAACATTTTGGCGGCGACCCCCGGACGGCCAATCATGCCTGCCCCAGCGATGCTGATCTTGGCCATGCGCTGGTCTACCATCACCTCCGCCTGGGTCGTGTCGGTGGGGTTGCTGCGCAGGG
Organism: Shackletoniella antarctica; assembly: GCA_003241845.1. Classification (GTDB taxonomy): domain Bacteria; phylum Cyanobacteriota; class Cyanobacteriia; order Phormidesmidales; family Phormidesmidaceae; genus Nodosilinea; species Nodosilinea antarctica. The sequence goes on from QBMN01000073.1 coordinate 13,994, forward strand.
CGGGGGCGATCGCTTCGGCCACCGCCTCGGCCCGAGCCAGGTTGCCCTTCACCATGGTGAAGGCAATATCGTTGGTGTTGCCCTCGTGGATAGATTGAATAATTAAATCGACATTTAGTGTCTGGGTGGCCAGCTCGCCAAACAGCCGGGCGGCAATGCCGGGGCGATCGGGGATACGCAGCAGCGCCACCTTGGCCTGGTCGGTGTCAAACTCCACCGCATCGACCGGATGGGCCAGCTCTAGCCCCTCCAGGGGCCGGGGCTGGGGCCGGGGCGACACCACGCGGGTGCCCGGCTCGTCAGTCCAGCTCGATCGCACCACCAGCATGACGCCGTAGTTGCGGGCGATCTCCACCGCGCGCGGGTGCAGCACCTTAGCCCCCAGGCTGGCCAGCTCCAGCATTTCGTCGCTGGTGATCTCGGCCATCAGCTGGGCCTCGGGCACCAGGCGCGGGTCGGTGGTGAGAATGCCGGGCACGTCGGTGTAGATTTCGCACTTTTCGGCCGTCAGCGCCGCCGCCAGAGCCACCGCCGAGGTGTCAGAGCCACCGCGGCCCAGGGTGGTGATCTCTAAATCAGAGGTCTGGCTAATGCCCTGGAACCCGGCCACCACAATGACTTTACCTTCGCTGAGGTGGCGCTGCAGGCGGTCGGTTTTGATCTTAAGAATGCGGGCGCGGGTGTGCTCAGCCTCGGTGACAATGCCCACCTGGGCACCGGTCAGCGAAATCGCCTCTTGCCCCAGGGCTTGCAGGGCCATGGTCAGCAGGGCGATCGTAATCTGCTCGCCAGTGGAGAGCAGCATATCCATTTCGCGGCGGCTGGGCTGGTCGGTAATGTCGGCGGCCAGCTTCACCAGGCCGTCGGTGGTTTTGCCCATGGCCGACACCACCACCACCACCGAGTGCCCCGCCGCTGCGGTGGCCTTGACCCGCTGAGCTACCGCCTGAATGCGCTCCACGGTGCCAACGGAGGTGCCCCCGTATTTTTGTACGATCAGTGCCATGGTGTTGTTGCCTGCCCGATTGCCTGCCCGATTGCCTGTCCGATTGCCCGTCCGATTGCCTGTGTCTGGGCGATCGCCGACATTCTTTTCTCACCCCTTAGACCCAGACCAGAGAGACCCAGGCTCGAAAAACCTAAGCCCGAGAAAAGCTGCCCAAATTCTAGCCCCACCGCCGCCGACCTAGACCGTCAATTTCAAGGCATTCGCGCGACAAAAGCCAGGCTTATGATTTTATCAGCCCGCCTCGTCGGTTCACAGTCGCTTGGTCAATTTGTCTTGATCTGTGCTGGCTTGAGGGGGATATCGCACAGCTCACAGTATTTAACGGTATTCTGCTTTATAACGAAACTTAACACCTTGCTGTTCTGGTATTGACATGCAGACCGTCCAACGACCTCCCGACTCAGACCCTTCTGCCCAAGGCAATGCCGCAGAGGCTCCATCCTCAGAACATGAGGTGCTGCCGGTTACCCCCGGCAAGCACCAGGTGGTCATCGTCGGGGGCGGCTTTGGCGGTCTCTACGCCGCCCAGCAGCTCGGCCGCGCCGATCTGGAGGTGACGCTGATTGACAAGCGCAATTTCCACCTATTTCAGCCGCTGCTGTACCAAGTGGCCATGGGGGGCCTTTCCCCAGGGGATATCGCCTCGCCCCTGAGGGGAGTGCTTAGCGCCCAAAAGAATACCCGCGTGCTGATGGGCGAGGTCACTGACGTAGACCCTAACCAGCAGGCGGTCAGCCTCAACGATGGTCGCACCGTGCCCTACGACAGTCTGATTGTAGCCACGGGCATGAGCCACTTTTACTTTGGCCGCGATGACTGGGCCGACGCTGCCCCCGGCCTCAAAACCGTTGAAGATGCCCTAGAAATGCGGCGGCGCATCTTTGCGGCCTTTGAGCAGGCCGAAAACACCACCGATCTCGACCTCAGGCAAACCCTGCTGACCTTTTTGATTGTGGGCGGTGGCCCCACCGGAGTTGAGCTAGCTGGGTCGATGGCTGAGCTGGCCCACCACACCCTGCGCAACGACTTTCGCCACATTGACACCACCGCTAGCCGCATTCTGCTGATCGAGGGTATGGATCGGGTGCTGCCGCCCTTTCCCGCCGAGCTGTCGGCCCGTGCCCAAACCGACCTAGAGAAAATGGGGGTCGAGGTGTTGACCAAGAGCCTCGTCACCGACATTGCTGGCCACCAGATTACCCTCAAACAGGGCGATGAGGTGACCACTCTGCGGGCGGGCACCGTACTGTGGGCCGCCGGGGTGCGCGACCCTGGCATGGGCGGCATTTTGGCGGCCAGTACCGGGGCCGAGCGCGATCGCTCGGGCCGCGTCATGGTCAGCGATGACCTCAGCCTGCCCACCCACCCCAATGTCTTTGTGGTGGGCGACCTGGCCCACTTTGCCCACCAGGTCGATGGCGCAGCCTCCCCGGAAGGGAATCGCCCCCTGCCCGGCGTGGCCCCCGTGGCTATGCAGGAGGGCAAGTATGTGGCCAAACTGATTCAAAAGCAGCTCCAAGACACCACCCTGCCGCCCTTTGAGTACAAAGACAGCGGCAGCCTAGCGGTGATTGGGCGTCATGCCGCCGTCGTCAATCTGCCTTGGGCCAAGCTCACCGGCTTTCCTGCCTGGTTTGTGTGGCTGTTTGTACACATTTTTTATCTGATTGAGTTTGACAACAAGCTCATGGTCATGACCCAGTGGGGTGCCAACTACCTCACCCGCAAGCAGGGGTCGCGCCTAATCACCGAGAAGGTGTTTGAGAAGGTTGAGGTCAGCACCCCAGAGTAGGCCCGGAATATGCGCAGAGTACGCCCATCCCAGCTGCTGAGGTCTACGCTGGCTCTATGAACCCTAACTCCCAAGCCTTGCCCGACTACGAACGCCATCTGCTGGGGGCCATGGCCTACTTTCTAGGCCGCGACCCAGAGGCCCAGGCGCGGGCCTGCCTGTGCATGTATCTGCGCCAGGCAGAGCCTCGCATCATGGCCCAGGTGCGCTACTACGCCCATCGGCTATCGGCCCAAACCGGGCAGCCCGTGAGCGAGTACGACCTGCTCACGCTGATTGCCCAGTCGCCCGAGGCGGTGACAGAATTGCTGCCCGATCTGGGGCAGGTGCACAACCCCAACCAGCCCGATGTGTTTAGCTAGCCGCCCCGCTGGTTAAGTTTCGCAATCTATGCTGATCTCGAGGGGTTGCCTGTGTATAGATCCTATCAAGGCAACTCAGTGGAACTTTGCAATGGCGTCTTTATTGCTACAGGGGTTTAGGCTGCGATCGGGCAATCGCTGGGGAAGGTTTACGCGGCTCATGGGGGCCACATTGCTGTGCAGCACCCTACTGGCCACCGCTGGGCACCAGGCCCAGGCTCAGGCTCCCGCCGCCGCGACCGTGACCGAGATCTTAGACAGCAACCAGGTCTACATTCAAAACCGCGCTGCTCGGGTAAACAGCGTGGCTCAGCAGCGGCAGCAGGTACGCACGCAGTCGGCCCGGGCCTCGCTACGGTTTAACAGTGGGGCGGTGGCTCGCCTGGCCCACAACTCTAGCCTAGTCGTGGGTCAATGTGCCCAGCTCAACCGGGGCACACTGCTGGTCAACGGCAATCTCAACGGCTGCTCGACCTCAACCGTAGCGGGGGTAAGGGGCACAATTTATACCATTGAGGTCACTGAGGCTGGCGAGACCATCATTCAGGTGTTTGAAGGGGAAGTGGTGGTACAGCGCAACCCCAACCCGGTGCCGGTTAACCCAGCAACCGATGACTTTGACGCCCTTGATCCATCCCTAGACCCGGTGGTGCCCTTTACTGACCCGGTGGTGCCCTTTATTAACCCCATGGAGCCGCCCGGCCCTGGCCCCGCTGGCCCGCCCACTGGCCCACCCAATCCATCGTTTGGCCCCCTTGGAGCTAAACCCGGCCACCTGGTTGCCGCCAATAAACAACAGGATTCACCGGCCCCTGATTCAGAAACCCCTGATTCAGAGACCACCGCTCCCCTACCCATCAACGATATCGAGGGGGACGGCGATATCGTGGGGGAAATCGTAGACTTTACCCCCGAGGATGCCCTTACCGTGGCAGAGGGCCAGCAGGTGATTGTCAACGCGGCGGAAGACAAGGCAGTGATTGCCCCCCTCTCTGCGGAGGATTTTATCAATCTGCTGGAAGGCCCACTTATTAGCGGCTTTGCCTTAGAAATACCCGGTATTGGCAACCTGCGGCAGTCCTTTGAGCGGCTATTCCCAGGGATTCCCTTGCCCTATTACTGGCTGCCGTCGGTACCCATTCCGCCGATCCGCTTCCCCTTCCCGTTCTAGGGTGAAGTAGGCCAGACCCAAGCCCAAATTTTGCCGCATAAGGTTGGAGCAACGCCGTGGTCAAAACCAATCGACGCATCTTTCAGCTAGGCCACGGTCTGATGGTGAGCTGGGCGGTGTTTGGGGCGATCGCCCTGGCCTCTCAACACCCGTGGATTGTGCTGATTGAGGGCCAGGCTCAGTCGTTTTTGCTGCGGCTGCGGGGGCCGGTGCCGATTCCTGAAGAGATTGTGATTCTGGGCATTGATGAATACTCGCTCTCCCAGGGTGACCTGTACCGGGCTGACCCAGAGCGCTACCCTTTTTTGGCTCCCCTGGCAATCTGGCCCTGGCAGCGACAGGCCTACGCCCAGGCCATTGAACAACTGATGGCCGCCGGGGCCAAGGCGGTGGCCATTGACGTGCTGCTGGTTGACCCCAGCGGCTACGGCCCTGCCGATGATGATGCCCTAGCCGCCACCCTGGCCCGGTGGGGCGATCGCGTGGCCCTGGCCGCCGCCTACGATGTGTCGATCAGCGACTTTGGCCTGTTCACCAGCCTGCTACAGCCGATTTATAGCGGCCGAGCGGGGCTGATTAACCTGGAGGCCGATGTTGACGGCAAGTATCGGGCCTCCCCCGACCGGGGAATTGAGACGCTGCGGCAGACCCATGGTTTTACCGATGATTTGCCCTCCCTAGCCTTGGCTACCCTGGCCGCAGCCGACTACCCCAGCCCCGATCGCCAAAGCCAGGAGATTTTCTTCTACGGCCCGGCAGGCACGTTCCCAACGGTGTCGTTTGTGCAGGTGCTTGACCCCGACAACTGGCCCCTAATCGCCGACCAGTTCAAAGACAAAATCGTGCTGATTGGCCCCATGGCCGACTCCTTTCAAGACCACAAGCGCACCCCCACCGACAACAACATGCCGGGGGTCGAGATTCACGCCCACGCCCTGGCCTCGCTGATGGAGGGCAGAACCGTCAACGCTGCGATCGCCAACCCTACAGCCCAGGGGCTACTGACGGCGATCGCCATTGGGGCCGTGGGGCTGGGGTTGGGCTATCGCTTTACCCAGCCGGTGCCAAGGCTGGCGGGGTTTGCGGGGGCGATCACCGCCTGGGGTGCCCTGGCCTATCTGCTGATGGTGCACCGCGATCGGCTCATGCCCGTGGCCATTCCCGTGGCCTGTCTGGGCATGGGGGCGGTCAGCTACGTCGCCACCGGGGCCGTCAGCAACCGCCTCGAAGAACAACGCCTGCGCCGCACCCTAGAGCGCTACGTCGCCCCCTCCGTGGCCCAAGAAATTCTCAGCCAGCCCGAAGATTTTACCAGCCTTACCGTGGGCCAAAAATTTCAGGCGGCAGTGCTGTTTTCAGACATTCGCGGGTTTAGCCGGATTTCGTACCAGCTGGGGGCGATCGAAACCGTCAGCCTGCTCAACACCTATCTCGATGTCATGGTTGACGCCATCTTGGCGTATCGGGGCACCATTGACAAGTTCATTGGCGATGCGGTGATGGCCGAATTTGGCGCACCCAAATCGCTCGGGCCTGAGCAAGATGCCCTCGGTGCCGTCTCCGCTGCCCTGGCCATGCGAGAGGCGCTTACCACCCTACGGGTTACCCTCAAAGCCAAGGGTTTGCCGCCGCTCTACAACGGCATTGGCATCAGTTATGGCGAGTTGGTAGTGGGCAACGTGGGGTCAGTGCAGCGCCTAGAATACACCGCCATTGGCGATACGGTGAACGTGGCCAGCCGCATTGAGGGGCTGACCAAGATGATCGGCACCGATCTTTTGATTACCCAGCCCTGCTACGACCTGGTCAAAGATCACATCATCACCATAGATCACGGCACCCACGTTCTGGCCGGACGCGAGCATGAGGCGGTGCAGGTATTTGGCGTTGTCGCCCTCAAGGGCGAAAGCGATCAGCTGTACCACCAGGTTCAGAAGGATCTGGTCGAACATCTGGGCCAGTTTCCCCGCTCACCAAAAAATTGACCTGTGGAAATCATCACAAAAGGGATAGGTCAAACGCCGCAGCTGACCTATCCCTTGCCAAGGTTATGTTCTTGATCCGACTCTTGATCAGGGAGAGGGTATCAGCTCCTTTCTTAGCTCAGTTAAACCGCAGCCAGCTCAGGAACCGGGCGCTTGCTGTGGCGAATGCCCTCGATCGCCTCGGCGTAGTCAGAGGCTTTAAACACCGCCGACCCGGCCACGATGGCGTTGGCCCCAGCTTCTAGCACCTGCCAGGTGTTGTTGACCTTGAGGCCACCATCCACCTCGATCCAGGGGTCTAGCCCGCGTTCGTCGCACAGGGTGCGCAGGGCACGAATTTTGTCCACCATGGTGGGGATAAAGCTCTGACCGCCAAAGCCAGGGTTAACGCTCATGATCAGCACCAGGTCGCAGAGGTCGAGCACGTTTTCGATCAGCGACAGGGGGGTAGAGGGGTTGAGCACCACCCCCGCTTCTTTGCCCAATTCTTTGATTTGGCCCAGGGTGCGGTGCAGGTGGGGCGAGGCGTTGTGCTCGCAGTGAACAGAGATGATGTCGGCCCCGGCCTTGGCAAAGTCGGCCACGTACTTCTCAGGCTCAACGATCATCAGGTGCACGTCGATGGGCTTTTGGGTGACGGGGCGAATGGCCTCGACAATCAGGGGGCCAATGGTAATGTTGGGCACAAAGCGGCCATCCATCACGTCCACGTGAATCCAGTCGGCCCCGGCGGCATCGACGGCTTTGATCTCTTCGCCCAGACGGCTGAAGTCGGCCGAGAGAATAGAGGGGGAGATGACGACGGACTTGTTAGAAGCAGTGCGTGGCATGGTGGATAGTTCTCCTTGTGCGTTTGTGACCATCGTAACAAAGTCTTAAAATCACTTCTCATAAATGTTTAGAAATTGCCCAATTCCCCTGCTCTATATGATGAAGCCCTAGGATCGCTGTGGAGGCCAGCGCCCTGGGGCAAGCAGCACCAGCCCTGGCCCTGCCAGAGGAATAGCTTTAGCCCCTCTCCTACCCCTGTTAAGGTGGCTGTCGAATACAGCAAAATCTCCAGAACGGTGATGATTTGCCGGTCTTCGGCTACGACCACCAGGGAGTGAACTCCCTGGCTGATCGCTCAAGTCTGCTAAAGCAGACTGGGGGAGTCGGCCCCCAATCCTCTTCAGAGGATTTCTGCTTGGAGCCTGGGACTTTCAGTCCTAGGCTCAGCGGCCAATCTGGCGATCCCGACCTTCGGTCTGGGCCACCGTAACAGGGATAGCTCCTCTCCCCAGCAGCAACGTTCGCTAGCCTGCATTATTCATAATGCTAAGGAAATGCCCGTCATTCCCGCGTGGATTCCCGTTTTCACGGGAATGACAGCCATTGACTTCTGCTCTGGTGAACAATTCAGGCTAGGCATTAGACAGGCGGGCCATGGCTTGACCCGCCAGCTTTTGGTGAGTTTCTGTCAGCAGGTGGGGAATTGTCTCGGCGTGGGGGCTGCGGCGCAGACAATCTGACAAATCGACCTGACTGAGGTTCTCGGCCTTTTCGCCAGGGAACCAGTGCCCCGCATTGCCCAGCATATTGTAGCGGGCCTTGGCGTAGTCTTCCATATCAAAGGCCAGCAGCAGGTTGCGCAGCCGCAGAATGGCGGGAATGTTGATGTTGCCAGGGGTTTTGTCGGGGCTGGGCAACCCCTGCGACCAGGTGCGCAGCCAGTCTTCGCCTAAGACGCGCTGGGCGTGGTGGTGCAGCTGCTCTAATACAGGCTTGAGGTGGTGCTCAGCATGCTCTAGCAGGGGCAGGGTGTCGAGGTGCTCGTCAAAGTCGGTGGGGCGGGCGGCCCCAATGCTGAGGGTGTGTACCTGGGGGTGGCTGAGGCAAAACAGGTCGTTAAACACCATGGGGCTGAGCGGGTCGCACAGCCCCACCAGCCTGGCGGGAGGGCTGTAGAGGTGGCCGCCCTTGTCTGACGGGCTGATGATAAAGACGCCGAGGTCGTGGCGCTGGGCGGTGGCGATCGCCGCCCAGTTATCTTGATTGATGTAGTACCAGTGCAGGTTGACGTAGTCAAACTGGTCAGAGGCGATCGCCTGCTGAATCACCGCCGTGGGCGCGTGGGTCGAGAAACCAATGAACCGCACCCGCCCCTGGCGCTGAAACTCACGGGCCACCGCCATGCAGCCGCCGGGGCGCAGGGCCCAGTCGAGGATTTCGGCGGTATTGATGCCGTGGATGCCTAGCAAATCCACCGTCTCTAGCCCCAGGTTATCGAGCGACTGGGTCAGGTGCTGGCGAAACTCAGCGGGGTCTGCGGTGGGAGAGACTTTGGTTTGAACAATGATCTGGTCACGCGCTAGCCCCGGCAAAATCTGCCCCAGCTGCACCTCAGAGGTGCCGTAGCCCCGCGCCGTCTCAATGTGGTTAATGCCGACCTCTAGGGCACGGCGAATGGTGGCCTCTAGGTTTTCCTGATTTTTCTGGGGAATGTGCTCTCGGGGCACATCTTTCCAGGAGTGCTGGTACCGCATGCCGCCGCAGGAGAAGACGGGCATTTGAAGTTCGGTACGGCCAAAGCGTCGATACTGCATGAAAGGTGAAGGGGCAAAGGGCTAGATTGCTGAACACGCGCTCTATGAGTATGCGCCAAACATAGATTACTGGGCTGGGGCCTCGGGGCTTTGGCCGGGGCTTTGGTCAGGGCGATCGCCCCAGTCTTGCCCCACGCGAATGGTGATGTCAGAGCCCAGGTCGCCGGTCGACTCAGAGATGGCGCGGCCCACCCCCAGCAGCGACTCAACCAACCGCGCACTTTCCACGTCGCCCCGCTGGGCCACCACCTCGGTGCGGGCCATGGGGGTTGACCAGTCGCTGATGGTGTAGACATTCTCAAACCCGTTGTCGCGTAGGTAGCGGGCGACCGCCGCCGCTTGGTCGGGGCGATCAGAGGCATTTTGCACTGCAATCGACAGGTCGGTCACGTAGCGCCCCTGGGAATTATCGGCGTACAGCCCCAGCTCGTCGGCTTTAAAGAAGTTTTGCATGACCGCCGCCGAGGCATCCCAGTTGGGCAGCCAGTAGCTGGCGATAAACTCATCTGGGGTGCTAAAACGACCGGGCAGCATTACCATTTGCAGCTGGTCAGACTCGATTTCAAGGCCAAAGTTGGCGATCGCCAGCATCTCCTCTAGGGTCAGGTTGGTGTCAACGTAGCGCTGCATCACCCGAATCGCCTGGGGCAGCTTAGGGATCACCAGGGGATTGGTCAACCGCTCTCGCAGGGCCTTGAGCAGCATTTGCTGGCGCTGCACCCGGCCAATGTCGCCGCTATCCTGGCGAAAGCGGGCAAACTGCTCGGCCTGGTCGCCGTTGAGGGTTTGCCAACCGGGGTAGAGGTCGATGTAGAGGCCCTGGGTGCGATCGGTGTACTCCATGCGGGTGGGCACGTTGACCTCAATGCCCCCCACCAAATCCACCATTTCTCGAAAGGCGGTGGTGTTGATGCGCACGTAGCGGTCGACCTGAATGTTGCCCAGGTTGTAGCCGATGGTCTGGGCCACCAGCTCTGGCCCCCCCAGCACGTTGGCCTGGTTGATCTTATCCATGCCAGAGCCCGGTATCTGCACCCGAGTGTCGCGGGGAATCGACATCACATTGAGGGTGCCAGCCTCGGCATCAACTCGCACCAGCAGCAGGGTGTCGGTGCGGCCCCCAAATACCTCGCTGGAGTTGGGCGTCGCCTCGGGCACTTCATCGATGCCCATGACCAAAATGTTGACCGGGCGCGTCACCTGGTAGCGAAACCCTGCCTGCCACAGGTCGCCGAGGCTGGCGGCGGGCCGAGTTTCGCCCCCTAAAAAGCCGGGCAAGGGAAGGGTTAAAGCCACTGCTGCCCCCAGCAGCCCAGAGGTAATGGCGGTGCCGACAAACAGGCTGCCCCACAGCAATCCGCTAGCGAGCCGACTGATTCCGCGGCGGTGGGGTGCAGTGAGGGGTGACTCGGCGGCCTGGTCAGGATCTACCCCCGAGATCTGTCCAGGCTCTGTCAAGGCAGTTTCTTGAGATTCAATAGATTCAACTTCTTTGGTCTCAACGTCTGCTTTAGCACTGCGCGAGGGGGTTGTCATGAATACCTGCTTGTTTGCTGCCACGCCCTACCACCATATCCGCTGTCACGATTTTCTTATGTAGCTTCAGTGAGGTTTAGATCCGGTAGTCAACCGGCCCAACAGCCCCCAGCACTAAGACCCGAAAAAGCAAAGCCAGGAAGTTGTTCCAGAGCCCTGCTAAAACTTTGCAGTAGATTGATGTGTTAATCAATATTAAGCGAATTTCGCCCTGATCTCGTCTGCCAGGGGATAGGATTGAGCCACTTATGCAGGTGGTCTGGGGCCATGCCGTTGGCGACCAGGCCGTGGTCAGGATGTCGCTTGAGTGTCAATTGGTCACAGAGACTGAATGCTCTGCTGGGCGGCTCAACGATTCAGCCCTTAACTGTCCAGATACTGTCCAGATACTGGGCAGGTCAACCGCCCGACTGACGTATTTTGAACCCCCATAACTAACATAATTCCTATGGCTACACTGATTCCTATTATTTTGGCCGGGGGCAAGGGCGAACGGTTTTGGCCGGTGAGCCGCCTAGCCCGCCCCAAGCAGTTTTTGTGCCTCGACGGCGGCGATCGCAGCCTCTTGCAGGCCACCGCCGACCGTCTGCTCGACCTCGCCGACGGCTGGGAAAACCTGTGGGTGATTACCGCGTCGCACCTGGCTGACCGCGTGCGCGAACAGCTGCCCGAGCTGCCCGAGGCCAACCTTTTGATCGAACCCGTGGGCCGCGATACCGCCCCAGCGGTGGCCTGGGCCACCCTAGAAGTGGCCCAGCGCTACGGCGACGATGCCCTGGTGGGCTTCTTCCCTGCCGACCACTGGATCGACGACGAAGCGGCCTTTAGCCAGACCCTGCGGGCCGCCGCCGAGCTGGCTAAAGATCAGGGGGCGATCGCCACCCTGGGCATCACCCCCACCTACCCCGCCACCGGCTACGGCTACATCGAGCAGGGCGAAGATGCTGGCCAATACCTCGGCCTCAGCGCCTACAGCGTCAGCCGCTTCACCGAAAAGCCCGACACCCCCACCGCCCAAACCTTCATCGAAAGCGGCCGCTTTAGCTGGAACAGCGGCATGTTCATCTTCTCCGCCGGGGTCATGATTGGCGAGCTCAAGACCCACGCCCCAGAGCTGATGCAGGCGCTGATCGCCACCGGCGTAGACGCCTACCTCAGCCTAGACAAGCTCAGCATCGACTATGCCGTGATGGAGCACACCGATCTCGCCTACGTGATGCCCGTCACCTTTGGCTGGGACGACCTCGGCGACTGGAACGCTGTCGAGCGCCTGCTGAAGCAGCCCGACGCTAAAAACGTTGACCTGGCTACCCACGTGGCCCTAGACACCGAGGGCAGCATTGTCTACGCCGCCGACCCCGATGAGCTAATCGTCACCATTGGTCTAGAGGATGTGGTGATCGTGCGCGACGGCAACGCCACCCTGGTGGTGCGCAAAGACCGCACCCAAGACATCAAAGCCGCCGTCAAGCAGATCGGGGCCGAAGATCGCTTTCAGCACCTGCTATAGGTCGGGTTTGCCAGGCCAGTTTTATCGGTCAGTTTTACCGCCACGGCGGTAAAACTGACCGATGGGATATTGCTGTGTCTTTACACAGGCGTTCCGGCTGGGGCAACGGTTGATATAATCTCGGGATCAGCCGTCTACACCTGCCCCCTGCGGCGAATCTTCGCGGCAATCAGCAGCCCTAAGCCATGCCCCCAACCATTGATGACATCGACTTTCAGGCCCGTCAGGGAAGCGTAGCCGCCATCATTCAGATCTTGAATGGGCACTTCGCCAGGGACAGCATTCGCACCCGAGCCATTCAAGACAACGGCATTTTGCAGCTGCTGGTCGAAGCCCCCACCGCCGATGGCCTGCCGCAAGACACGGTGGTGGGTCAGGTGCGCACCGTGCTGGAGTCGATTAGCCCCCGAGGCATTAGCCGGGTCAACATCAACAGCCGCATTGTGCAGGAACAGCAGCTGCTGTGGCTTGACGAGATCAAGCGCGACCCCGAGCACAGTTTGCTCTGGTCAGAGCCGATCACCCTCAAGCGGCCCCACCTGGTGGCCCGCCTCTGGCGAGATGCCCGCGCCCCGCGCCAGCGCAATCCTTTTTTAGACGATGTCTATCAGAAAAAACCCGCCAGCAACCGCAGTGCCTTTTGGCGCGGGCTAATTGGCGGCGCCAGCCTGGCCCTGCTGCTGCTGCTGGTGGGCTGGGCTACCAAAGACTGGCTGGGGGTTGACCTGGGGCTGCGATCGCAGCCCGACACCGCCGCCCCGGCTCCAGCGGTGCCTGCGGGCCAAGACCCCTTCGTGCTGGCGGTACGCATTGCCCAGCAGTCGGTCGAAGACGGCAGAGACGCCACCACTGCCGCCGCCTGGCTCGATCTGGCCGTGCGCTGGCAGCGCGCCTCAGACCTAATGGCTGAGGTGCCTCCTGAGGATGATCGCTACACCGTTGCCCAAGACCGGGTGCAGGCCTACGCCGCCAACAAAACCATGGCGCTCCAAGAAGCCGAAAAAATCCAGGGCCAGGCAGATAACTAGGCTATTAGAGTCCTAATTTTCAGCCTTTATGCAAGACCTGGCCTAGTCGATGCAGAGGGCGCATATTGCGTCATCAACAGCCCCCTCAGATTTGCTATATCAGAGGCATAAGCATTCTGCGTATAGCTATGTCCCCTTTACAATCATCGCAATCGTCTTACTCACTGTCGCGGTCGGCCAGCAGCGCCCTAGAAAACCGAGAAGACTTTACCGTCTGGGCCGAGGCCGTTAAGCAGCAGATGCTAGAGGCTCTGCAGAAGCGCCAGCGCAATAGCTAGCCTTTGCCTATACCCAGTCCAGCTCGGGATCTGTAGTTTTCCGACCGGGAGACCTCCACTGCTGGACTTGGATGAGTTTATAGCCATCGCCAGAACCGTTAGGACGTTCTGTATACCCCTGGTGCGGTGGCTATACGTCATTGCGCTGTCCCAGTTCTCAACCGGGCAGGGGCAGGTGTCCTAAGCGCAATGGCCATCGCTATATCAACAAATCTCACCGGCCAATCTCACCAGCTAGGGCGTAACCCCTGCTCTAGCAAAAACGTCTGAAGCGCAGGCATTTGCCCGGTCACCACCACCTGGGCGGGAGTGAGATCGTAGGGTTTAGCGTAGCGCAGAAGCCAGCCTGCCGTCGCCCCCGCTGCACCGCCGATGCTCCATTCACCGTAGTGCACCCGCGTCACCCCGTTGACAATGTGGCTAACGGCGATGCTCTTGCCGCCAATGAGCACGTTGTCTACCCCCTGGGGCACCAGCGCCTCTAGGGGAATTTGCAGGGGCCGCACCACAAATTCTTTAATGCTGCTGCTCGCTGCCTCGTAGGTAGGCTGTCCAGAGCGGTAGCGACAGCCGTGAATGTCAATATCGTAGTGGGCCAGGGCCACAGCGGTGGTGCTAAAATTGCGGCCCCCGGTCATGTCTTCGCGCAGGTCAGCTTCCACCGCCATAAAACTGTCTTGGCCGTAGGCCGGGCGACCGAGAATGCGCCGTCCTTCGCGAATATAGGGCACCATGCTGAGGCCCGACTGGGTGCCCAGGGGCGCGTCTGCCCCTTGTAGCAGAGTCAGCGGCAGCTGATTGGTGGACTCCGTTTCCATCAGCCATTCGGCAAACATCAGGGCGTGCAGTTCGCCGTAGTTGAGCGACTCGATCGATAGACCGCCCAACCAGTCCTGGTGCTGTCCCGACAGCCGCACGTCTTCTTCGGTGAACACCAGGGGCGGATCCATGAAGTGCCAGTCGTTGCCCTTGTTCCAGTTGATCAGGGTCATTTCCCCAGGACGGGTGGTGTTGACGTTGCCGCTGCCCGGCACCTGGCTGACAATGCGGCGGTAGTTAAACACGCTGCCAAAGTTAAAGAACGGAAACCCTTCTAGATCAAATTCTTTGCGGTGGTCGGCCCGGCTCAGGGCCGGCTCTAGCTTTTGAAGAGTCTTCAGGCTCTCGTTCTTGTCGTCCAGGGTGGCCAGCACAAAGGGGTAGGTGTAGGCCTGGGTGCAGTCGGGGTTATCCTTAGACGAGGCGTTGACTTCGCCGGTAAATGCCTGGCTGTCAGACCCCAGGCGGTGGGGTAGGTTAGCCCAGCCCACCAGTTCGCCCGTATCGGTGGCGTCGATTACGATCATTGATCGGTCGGGTGGCGGCTGTAGGCGAATGGGGATTTTGTTGTAGGCCTCATCGTCAGACCAGCTATACCATTGCTCTAGCTCTTGGGAGAGCCGCCCCGTGGGCACGTAGCCCGAGTCGAGGGGGACGCGCCGCACCCCGTACACCGCCGTCACGTAGCGGCCTGAGGCATCAAAGGAGGCTCCTTTAAAGGCCGTGGAGGTGGCCCAGCGACTATCTGGAGCGCCCTTAGCGGCATTTCGCATCCACATCTCTGCGGCTGTAGCCCCGGCGCGGGGGGTAAAGCACAGTTCTCCGACCCAGCAGCTGTTAGCTTGCTCGACAGTCATCTGGGCTGGCATGCCGGTCCACGACGCCAGGTATACCGGCTGGCGTTTAATCAGCGCCTTAAAGGCTTCCCAGCTTGGGGAAAAATTGCGCCTCCACCGCATTGCCCGCGACTCGTCAATGGCCGATACCCCCTGAGAACTCACCTGCCCGCCCAGCCACGGGGTCAGCTCAATTAGGCAGGTGGTAACGCCGGTTTGCATCGCGTGGGAGGCCGCTGCTACCCCGCCCAGGGTGCCGCCAATCACCACTACTTCACAGGTCCACACCTCTTCGGACAGGGGCAGGGGGGTAAGGGTTGGCCGACCGTTAGCGGTTTGAATTTGACGAATGCCGGTGGCCAGTTCGGCCCGGTTAACAATCTGACCCACCGGGCGGGGGGTGAACTCTAGGGGCTGTTGCCAGTACTCGCTGGCTCCCCGAAAGGCTACCAGCAGCAGGGTACTGCTCAGCAGGGCCATAGTCATTAGCGCCCGCGCCCGTCTGCGCAAAGCTAGTCGCCGCTTGCGCCTAGACTTTGACGGCAGTGAATGATAGCGGCGGCGCTCCAGCATGGACACAGACGGCGTACCTACGGCGGTTGTCGTCTGTGAGTGTAGCAACGAAACCGTGAAATGAAACAGTTAGGCCTAAAGCTTTCAAGGGATTTGCCCCTAGCCCAGGGCCACATCTCCATCAAGGTTGAGGGGCAACCGTCAGGCTGCACTAGATGGGTAAGGTACGATCGCCGGGATGCGATCGCCGAGTATGTTTAGACTTTTTTGATTCCTGAAGTGACCTAAAGAAAAGATTTGAGCCATAATGGGCACGGCCTTGTGCCTTTAGACAGATTTACCTCTTTACCCCAGAATATATGCGATTTCACCCCCGGCTCCAGCGCGGCCTGCTGCTTCCTTTAGCGTTGACGACGCTAGTGTTGACATCGTTGCCGGCTAAGGCGCAGACCCCGGTATATAGCCCCATCCCACTGCCCGCCGCGCGTGAGGTCAATGACATCCTCAGCGATCGCGACATTCCCACTGGGGCGGGTGGGTTTGCCCGCGACTACACCGTGAATCTAGAAGCTGACGATCAGGTGGCGATCGACGTCATCTCCGATGAGTTCGACACCCTGGTCATTCTCATGAACAAAGACGGCGTCACCGTTGGGGAAAACGACGACGGCCCCGACGGCACTACCAACTCTCTGCTGTTTGCCCGCATCAGCGAGTCGGGCACCTACACGGTGCGGGTGCGCGCCTACTCTGGTCAGGGCACCGGCAGCTTTTACCTCAAGGTGGCCCGCCTGCGCGAAGTTCAGTAGGCGTTGGCAAAGCCTTGCCCGGAGCAAATGGCCCTTTGGGTCGGTGTCTGACCATCGCCGCATTTCTGCGGCCTAAGCTTGTCAGCGGTGACATTAGCTTGCTATCTTAAGTGAGCGCTGAAATTTGCGCTCCCTAGCCGGGATAGCTCAGTTGGTAGAGCAGAGGACTGAAAATCCTCGTGTCGGCGGTTCAAGCCCGCCTCCTGGCATCCAGTTAAATCAAGCGAAAAGCCCTGAACCTCAACGGTTTGGGGCTTTTGCTTTGGAGCCTCGGTTTTTCGCGTTGTCCATTTTTAGACGTCTTTAGGCGAGTTTGGGGGGCGGATTGGGGGAAAATTGGGGGAATTTTTGGG
>QBMN01000074.1 GCA_003241845.1 Shackletoniella antarctica
CCACCCCCTGGCCCCCCTCACCGAGGTCGAAATTCAAACGGCAGTGGCGGCGATTAAAGCAGCCCACCCCCTGACAGAAGAGGCTAGATTCCCCAATATTTCGCTGCAAGAACCTGACAAAGCACTGGTGTGGGCCTTTCAACCGGGGGATGATGTACCCCGATCTGCCTTTGTGGTGGTGCTAGAGCCAGTGAAAAACATCACCTACGAAGCCGTGGTTGATTTGACCACCGCCGAACTCACCGCCTGGGACGAAATCTCGGGCGTGCAGCCCGCCATTCTTGACGAAGACTTTGAGTTGCTGAGTGAGTTGGCCAAGGCTGACCCCCGCTGGCAGGCCGCCATGGAAAAGCGAGGTATTACCGATTTCGAAAGCGCCGTGGTCGATGGCTGGGCACCAGGCCTGCTCAGTACTGCCGAGCGGGCAAGCGGCAAGAGACTGATGCGAGGCTACACCTACTACCAGCCCGACTACGTCAACTATTATGGTGCCCCCATTGAAGGACTGATGGTGGTGGTTAACTTGACTGATCGAGAAGTGTTAGACGTGGTTGATGTGGGCGCAGAGCCTTTTTCTACGGCCAACTTTGACTACGACGAAGCCACCACCGCCCCCCTTCAGCCATCCCCTAAGGCTCTGACCATTCAGCAGCCCCAGGGTACGACCTTCCAGCTAGAGGGCAATGCCGTCACCTGGCAAAACTGGAAATTTCGCTACATTCTGCACCCCCGCGAGGGGCTGACCCTGTACCAGGTGTCTTACACCAAAGATGGCGTCGAGCGGCCCATTCTCTACCGAGCCAGCCTTTCAGAAATGGTGGTGCCCTACGCCGAAACTGGCCCCACCTGGGCGGTCAAGAGCGCCTTTGACGTGGGTGAATACCGCTTTGGCTGGCTCTCGACCCCCATGTACCTGGGCAACGAGGTACCCCAAAACGCCGTTTTGCTAGACGCTCTGATGGCCGATGATCTGGGCGAACCCACCCTGCTTGAAGATGTAATCGGCCTGTACGAGCGCGACGGCGGCATTCTCTGGCGGCACTACGACTTCAACAACGAAACCCATGAGGGCCGCCGCAGCCGTGAGTTGGTGATGACGACGGTGGCGGCGATCGGCAACTACGACTACGCCATCAGCTGGATCTTCCACGAAGACGGCATGCTCGAAGAGCAGACTGACCTCACCGGCATCATGCTGGCCAAGGGCACCGAAGATGTCACCGAAACCCACGACCACTACGGTCATCTGGTGGCCCCAAATGTAGTGGCCGTCAACCACCAGCACTTTCTCAATTTCCGCCTTGACTTTGATGTGGATGGCTCTGCCAATACCGTGGCCGAAATGAATGTGAAAGCCTTGCCCAAGGGGGCCGATAACCCCTACGGCAACGCCTTTGCCATGGAGGCAACCCCGCTCACCTCGGAGGCTAAATCCGTGCGCGATATGAGCATGGCCAGCAGCCGTACCTGGGTGGTCACAGGAGCCAGTCAGAATGACCTGGGCATGCCCGCTGGCTATATGTTGATGCCCGGCAGCAACTCCACCTTCTACCCCGACGAGTCGTCGAATGTGCGGCAGCGGGGCGAGTTTGCGGGCCACCATTTCTGGGCGACCCAGTACAAGCCCAATGAGCTGTACGCGGCGGGCGACTACCCCAACCAGAGCGGCCCGAAGGAAGGTCTACCGCAGATGGTAGCCGACGATGAGCCGCTGGTGGGTCAGGATGTGGTGGTTTGGTACACCCAGGGCGTCACCCACATTCCCCGCCCGGAGGAATGGCCGATTATGACGGTTCACAAGGCCGGGTTCAAAATCATGTCCCACGGCTTCTTTCCCCAAAACCCGGTGCTGAATGTGGCGGCCCCACAGCCAGTGCTGACCGCAGAGACCCGGTAGTAGGTGGATGGTGGATGGGTGATTCAGGCGCTCCACCGAGCCAGTTTGGAAACTGAACCTTTAGCCTGCCTGGGTAAGTCTTGGGACTTGTCTAATGGATGGACAGAGGTGGAGTGCCTTCAGCTGCAGCCTCTTTACTCCTGGCAGGCTCTCGCCCCACTCTAGGG
This sequence comes from Shackletoniella antarctica, assembly GCA_003241845.1. GTDB lineage: Bacteria > Cyanobacteriota > Cyanobacteriia > Phormidesmidales > Phormidesmidaceae > Nodosilinea > Nodosilinea antarctica. The sequence goes on from QBMN01000074.1 coordinate 2,065, forward strand.
AAATCCGCTGCGCGTTCCCCCAACAGTTAGTAGGCAAGACTCGATCGCCAGGGCTGGTCAGTCAATCAACATCACTATCTTTTGGAGAACGTTCATGATCCTTTGGCGGCGGACGATAGGCGTCGGTTTGGGTTTAGTGGTAGCCAGCAGCCTGTGGACTGTAGCCCAGGCTAGCCCCGGTCAGGAGGACGTTGTAGGCAGCCCCATCCTGATTCAAATTGACGAGATGCCATCTGCCGATACAGCAGATAGCCTGACCATAGCTGAGTCTTTGACGGAAATAATGACTGTCTCCTCAGAAGACTTAACCGATATAGTAGCCGTCGCGACAGCCACGACAGAGGTGGCGCTGGTGCCCACGGCGGTGTTAGAAAACCTCTCCGAGGGGCAGATTGAGGCGATCGCTACGATCCTCTCAACCGCAGAAGAGTCGGCGAATTCCACTCTGATCGCAGGCTTGCCCGCAGAGGTCTTGACCCATCTCGACATCCTACCCGGTGTGGCGCAGCCTGTTGCCCGCCGCCGCTGGTTGCCCAATGCCCTGGTCAGGCGGCTGCGCCTCCCCCAAATGGTCGCATCCCTAATCCGACAGCCTAAAAACACGGCTTTGGTGATGCTGGGCAACCACATTGTGGTTGTTAACCCCGTCACTGGCGCTGTCTTGGGGGCGGTGCTGTCAGCTCTGTAGGCGGCTTTACGTCAAGAGGTCAAGACTTTTTCGATGCGGCGATCGGGTATCAGCCACACCACAGCTACCAGGACATACAGTAACAGGGCCAGCCAGGATGTTACAAAGGCGAGGGGAATGGCGATCGCATAAACTACCAAGATTTTGCCCTTCCAGTCGCGCCCCACGGCGATCGCCAGGGCAGAGCTCCAGCCTTCAGCCGCGATCAACGCTCGGGTGAGAATGTAGTGGGCGATCGCTGCAAACAGCAGCACTCCGCCATAAAATGCCACCGGCAGCGACTCAAAGTGGTTCTCCCCCGTCCACCCCGTCACAAATGGAATCAGCGATAGCCAAAACAGCAGGTGCAGGTTGGCCCACAGCACATTGCCGTTGCAAAATTCCTAATGTCTAACACAAGCTACTTTATAAGCCCTTTGTATTAATTAGGAGCTTCGGCAGAAACTTCATTGAACTTCCGTCGATTCCTTATGGGGTCTACATCACAGCCAGTCTAAGCTGGGGATTAGGGCGGTTTTGCGTCAGCAGCATTGGTACTCCAAACAAAGCATAATGATAAAACTTTCCATCCGATCCACTGTGCTGTGGGCAATGCTGCCCGCAGTACTGCTTATCTATACCGGGCCAGCCCAGGCTTCCGCTTTTGGGATTGCTGCTGACTACAACGTTTTTGTCTTTGGCGATATGAACCAAAGTTCTGATGCCGAGGGTCGAGTGGCAGTTGGTGGAAATGCCACCTTCACTAACTTTGGCATCGGCGATCGCCTAGCCGGTTCCAGCGACACCCGGCTAGTGGTCGGTGGTGACTTGACCTACAACGGCGGTCAAATTTTCGGCGGCAATGCGTTGGTTGGCGGCAGCGTCAATACGCCCGTCTATTTCAACTGCACTCCCAACTGCGGTGTGAACCAGGGGACTCTCATCGACTTTGCCGCTGTTCACCAAGAACTGTCCGCCCTCTCCAAGGGTCTAGGTGGTCTAAGCACAACCGGCAGTGCCGAACATAAGTGGGGTGGAATCCATTTGGCAGGTAACAACTCAGATCTCAGTGTTTTCAACCTAGATGGAAACTGGTTTTCCAACTCAAGCTATTTGAACATCAGCGGCGTCAACAATGATGCGACCGTTGTATTCAATGTTTTTGGCGACAGCGTCAGCATTGCGAACTTTGGCTTAAACCTAGGCGGTGTCAACAAGCAGAACGTGCTGTTCAACTTTGTTGAGGCAACCCAGCTGTCTACCACCGGCTTTTCCTTCGCCGGGAGCGTCTTGGCGACCCAAGCCCACTACAACTTCAACAACGGCAATGTCGAAGGCAATCTGGTTGCGGCATCAGTGGCTGGCAGTGGTGAATTTCATAACTACAAATTTGAAGGCAATCTCCCTCAATTCGCGCCTAACCCCACACCGCTAGAGCCAACCCCTACGCCAGCCTCCGTACCAGAACCCGCTATGGGTCTAGGTCTCATCGTTGGAGCTGCCGGACTGCTGCACCGTCGTCGCTCAGCGGGTGGCGCTACCTCGGTAGCTTAAACCCCAGCCCGAAAGCAGGGACTCTGTGTTTAAGCGAGTCCCTGAAGTCATCTCTCGCAAACAGTTACCCCGATTTGGGCGAATAACTGCCACCCAATCCGGGGTAATCAGATTAGGTGGCCACTGGTTGCTTGGCTTCAAACTTGAGCTTGGCCCGCTTAAAAGGCTCCGGAATTTCCACTGGATATTTACCCGTGAAGCAGGCCGAACAGAAGCTGCTGGGGTCTTGGTAAGTCGCCTGCAGCATGCCCTCCCAGCTCAGATAGGCCAGCGAATCGACATTGATTTGCTGAGCAATTTCTTCTAACGACTTGGTCGCCGCAATCAGCTGGTCTTGGTTGTCGGTGTCGATGCCGTAGAAACAGGGGTGGGTGACCGGCGGCGACGAAATTCGCATATGCACCTCGATCGCCCCGGCATCCCGCAGAGCCTGCACAATCTTGCGGCTAGTGGTGCCCCGCACAATCGAGTCATCCACGATCAAAATTCGCCTGCCTTCCAGCACATCTTTAAGGGGGTTGAGCTTCATGCGAATGCCCACCTCTCGCATCGACTGGGTGGGCTGAATAAAGGTGCGACCCACGTAGCGGTTTTTGATCAGCCCCTCCGCGTAGGGAATCTTTGACTGCTGCGAAAAGCCGATCGCCGCCGGTACCCCTGAGTCGGGCACCGCCATCACCAAATCTACATCGGCGGGGGCTTCTTTGGCCAGCTGGTGGCCCAGGCGGCGGCGGTAGCTGTAGAGGCTCTCGCCGTTGACAATGCTGTCGGGCCGCGAGAAGTAGATCATTTCAAACACACAGAGCTTGCGCTCGGTGGCTGCGGCCCACTGGTGAGAGCTGATCCCCTCGGGGGTAATCCACACCAGTTCGCCGGGTGCGATGTCGCGCACGTAGGTGGCGCCGATGATGTCGAGGGCGCAGGTTTCTGAGGCCAGCACGTATTGGGCGGGCTGCCCCACCTCAGGAATCTCTTGGCCCAGCACCCCCAGCACCAGGGGGCGAATGCCCTGCTGGTCGCGGGCACCGAGAATGCCGCTAGGGGTGCCAATCACCAGGCTAAAGGCTCCGTAGCAGCGGTTAAAGGCTGTTTCAGCGGCGCTCACCCAGTCGGCCCCGTCGTTGACGGCCTCCGCTAGGGCAAGGGCAATCATCTCAGAGTCGGTGGTGGTGACTAGGTCGTGGTTGCGGTCGATGAGCTCTTCACGCAGGTCGGCGGCATTGACCAGATTGCCGTTGTGGGCCAGGGCCAAATCGCCCAGGCGGGTGGGCACCATGGCGGGCTGGGCATTGCACGCCAGGCTAGACCCAGTGGTGGAGTAGCGGGTGTGGCCCACGGCAATGTGCCCGGTGAGGTCTTTGAGAATGTGGTCGTCAAACACTTGGGAAACCAGGCCCATGTGTTTATAGCAGTGGCTGCCCGAGGCGTTAAAGGTGGCGATGCCCGCCGACTCTTGGCCCCGGTGCTGTAGGGCAAATAGGCCAAAGTAGGCCAGCCGAGCTACCTCTTCGTCGGGGGCGTAGAGGCCAAAGATGCCGCAGGCTTCTTCGGGCTTGTCGGGGCGATCGCCCAGGGAGGGAGAGTCGCAGGACTCGTCTAAGCAAGCGTCGGAGGGGAACGTCATTGGTGGTGCAGGGTGGCTATAGGAATGCTAATGGCAGTGGAGCAATACTTTAAGGCACGTCTGGAAAACGCATTTGGCAGCTCTGTCTCATAACCTCATGTCTCATAACCTCATGTCTCATAACCTCTATCTCATAACAGGTATGCCTCAGTGCGAACCCAGCTTCATCATAGGATGGGCGTTTTCAAAACAGCATTAGAGACTACCGAACCCCCTTAACCCGCTTAATGGCTCCTTAACATGTGCCGATCATAGCACCTTCCTTCTTTCCCCCGGTTTCCCCTAAAAAGACCTAAAAGCAAGGAATAGAGACGGTGAGGCAGGGACTGGTGATGGGTTGCTAGCCTTCCCCTTGGGCGGTCGCTAGCCGCTGCTCAATGGCGGTCTGCCAGGTTTGCGCTAAGAGCTCAATCGCATCGTCAATCAGAGGTTGGCCATCCTGGCTGGTGATAGATAGGCGATCGCCCTGTACGGCACCAATCCCCTGCCAAAACCCTGCTAGATGCTCGTTGAGGTAGGCCTCCCACTCCCCCCGGTGGTCGGGGCTGACGGAGACCATAATTCTGGCACCGCCTTCGCCAAACAGCAGCCGATCCCACCGTTGAGCGGTCTGGCTGGCATCTAAGGAAAGCTGGATTGCGGCACCGCGCTGACCGCTAATGGCAGACTCTGCCAGGGCGACAGCCAGGCCACCCTCAGCGCAGTCGTGGGCTGATCGCACCCACCCTTGGGCAATGCCGTGGCGGCAGGCCGCCTGCACCCGCTTCTCTAGCGCCATATCGATGGCGGGCGGGTGTCCAGTGGCCTGCCCGTGCAAGGCCGCCAGGTATTCTGACCCACCCAGGGTGATCAGCGGTTGACCTGCTATGGCTGCTGTTGTGGTTTGCTCTACCAGAATCCCTAATAAATAGACGAGATCTCCGTCTTGTTGCCAGCCCTGGCCACAGGTGCGGCTCAAGTCATCGATCAGCCCCACCATGCCAACCACGGGGGTGGGGTAGATGGGCTGGGGGTTGCCCTGGCTATCGACGGTCTCGTTGTAAAGCGAGACGTTGCCCCCGGTCACGGGGGTCTCAAACTCGCGGCAGGCATCTGCCAGCCCCCGACAGGCTTCGGCCAGCTGCCAGTAGCCGATGGGTTTTTCGGGGCTGCCAAAGTTGAGGTTGTCGGTCACCGCCAGGGGCAGCGCACCGACGCAGCTGAGGTTGCGGGCAGCTTCGGCTACCGCCGCTTTAGCCCCTTCGTAGGGGTTGAGGTAGACGTAGCGGGCGTTGCAGTCTACGGTGGCGGCTAGCCCCCGCGCCACGGCTCCGGGCCGGTAGCCGGGCACCGACTCCTGGGGGCGCAGGCGAATCACGGCGGCGTCGCCCTGGCCGGGGCGCTGCACCGTGTTGTTTTGCACCTGGTGGTCGTACTGGCGGTAGACCCAGGCTTTCGATGCGATCGTGGGCTGGGCCAGGAGCTGGTGGAGAATTCCAGTCCAGGAAGTATCCTCCGCGTCAGGCAATGCCATCCCTGACACAGAGCAGGCAGGCAGGCTGTCTTCGCGCCAGGCCCAGGCTTTTTGGGCATAGTCGGGCGGTTCACTCAGCAGGTCCCGATGGTAGATGGGCGTATTTTCTGACAGGGCCAGGGCAGGAATTTCGGCGGCGATATCACCCTTAAAGAGAATCCGCACGATCGGGTCGGCGATGACTGTGCCAGCCACCACGGCATGGAGACCCCAGCGCTCAAAGATTTCGATTACCTCCGCCTCGCGGCCCTTGGCGACTACAAACAGCATCCGCTCTTGGGACTCAGACAGCAGGTACTCGTAGGGCACCATGCCCGTCTCGCGCACCGGAATCAGGTCTAGGTTTAGCTCAATGCCGACGCCGCCCTTGGCCGCCATCTCGGCGGTAGAACAGGTGAGGCCCGCCGCGCCCATATCCTGGGCGGCGACGATCGCCCCCGTCTTAAACGCCTCCAAACAGGCTTCTACCAGCGATTTTTCGAGAAAAGGGTCGCCCACCTGCACGGCGGGGCGATTGGCCTCAGATTCATCGGTGAGTTCGGCGCTGGCAAAGCTGGCCCCGCCCATGCCGTCGCGCCCGGTGGTTGACCCTACATACACCACCGGGTTACCCAGGCCCGCTGCCCCAGATTTGACGATCTCGTCGGTTTCCATAATGCCGATCGCCATGGCATTGACCAGCGGGTTGCCGTTGTAGGCAGAGTCAAAATAGACTTCGCCGCCTACCGTAGGCACCCCAAAACAGTTGCCATAGTGGGCTATGCCCGACACGACGCCCTGGCACAGGCGGCGGGTGCGGCTGTCGGCCAGATCGCCAAACCGTAGGGAGTTGAGCACGGCGATCGGTCGCGCGCCCATGGTGAAAATATCGCGCAGAATGCCCCCCACCCCGGTCGCGGCCCCCTGGAAGGGTTCTACCGCTGAGGGGTGGTTGTGGGACTCAATCTTGAAGGCCACCCGCAGGCCGTCGCCCGCGTCGATCACCCCGGCATTTTCCCCCGGCCCCACTAGCACACGCGGCCCCTCGGTGGGGAACTGCTTAAGTAAGGGGCGCGAATTTTTGTAGCAGCAGTGCTCTGACCACATCACCCCAAACATACCCAGCTCAGCGCGGTTGGGGTGGCGGCCCAGGCGCTGCACAATGTCGTCGTACTCCTCGGGTTTGAGGCCTTCGGCGGAAATTTCGGCAGGGCTGAAGGGGGCGGTAGAGTAGGCGGTCATGCGGGTGCTGGGGGAAGTTGCCTACCGATCTTAGCCCCATTGGGTATTTTAGATTGTCGAGACCGCACCAGCCCCCGATACCCCGCTAAGGCCTCAGTCTGGAGTTCGAGCACCCGAAACGCCCCAGCGGATGCGGTGCATTTACAGATCAGCGCTTTTGCTTGGGCGGGCACAAAGCCAAAGCGTCTGGTTGGCTGCGTTGGCGCGGTCAAAGGCGATCGCATTGACCTGGTAAATCGCCTCGATATCTCCCGACTACGCAGTGCGAATCATCAAGAATATTCGGCTAAAAACTGGTTTAGGTCGGTGAAGGTGCTAGCGCGGGTGGTGATGGCTGCTTCGTAGCCCTTCAGCTCAACGGTGAAGCGCTTAAAGCACTGGGCGTCGGCCCCGACCTTTTGCAGATGCTCGTAGGTGGTTTCGCCCATGGCAATGTCAAGCCCCAGTTCTTTGGTAGCTGACTCTAGGCGAAAGGCATAGTTGACGGTGTCGCCCAGGGCGGTATAGTCGGGGCGATCGCTGCTGCCCGTATTGCCCACCATGGCATAACCGGTGTTAATACCCGCCCCGATACGCAGGGGAAACGGCAGGGGAAACTGTTCGTGGAGCTGGCTGGTCATTTCGGCCAGGGTGCTCACCGCCTGCAAAATTTGCACCATACTGGCTCGATCTGCGCCATCTTTGCCGTGAATCCACACGGCCATGACCGCATCGCCAATGTACTTGTCGACCCAGCTGTCGTACTGACCGATGATCTCTCCAGCCCGGCGAAACCAGGTGCCAATGGCCTCGGAGAGCACTTGCTCATCCAGCTGGCGAGTCATAACGGTGAAGTCGCGAATGTCGACCACCATTACCGAAATCAGCCGCCGCACGTGGAGCATAGCGGTGGCAGTAGAATCACCCTGCCCCCCGGACAGGGTGATATCTGCGGCCTGAGCGGTATCTGTGGGCGAGAAGAACCGCAGCTCGGTTTGGCCAAAGGTCAGCAGATCGCTATCTTTTAAGATGATTGGCACGCTGACCCGGCGACCGTTGATAAATGTGCCGTTGCGACTGCCCAAATCGATTAGATAAAACTGCCCGTTGTCGGTGCCCTGAAACATGGCGTGGTTCCGCGAAATCCAGCGGTCGGGCAGCACAAAGCTGTTGTCGTCGCCTCGCCCCACCGTCCAGTAGTTGCTGCCTAACAACGAAAGCTGGCGATCGCCGGAGCCTGTCTTGAGCGTAAGGTAGGGGCCAGAGGAAAAAGTCACAGCGTTATGGTGTGGGCATATTAAAATCGTAGGGCACGATCACCCGCAAAGTAGGCCGAGATCGCAGCAGGTATCCCCAAGATATCCGTTATCTATCCCCATTGTGCCAGATATGCCAATTCCTTACCCAGCCTAGGCCAGAGAGGCGGTCAAGAAAAACAGCCCGTCTACGATCAGAGTGCTAAACACAGCCCCGCCAAAGGCCCACCAGGCCGGCTGCCTTGAGGTGGTGAGGGCAATTACCGTGGCCACCAGCAAAAACAGCACTAAAACAACTGCTCGGCAAGCAGCTACATCAGACTCCAGAGAGGCGCTGGCCGCCCGCAGCACCATGGGCGCCACATCGGGGTTGACCAGCATTAACTGCCGCCAAGTGGGAAACAAATGCATCCAGTTGATGTAGAGATCGGTGACGGCTGTACCCAGGAGCGACCCCAGAAAAAAGTAGCTGCCCACGCGACCCCAACCCCGATGTAAGCACACCAGTGCGATCGGCAACCCCAGCGCTTCAATGGGCAAATGCACAATCGGATCCCACCGAAACCAGCCCCAATATAGTGAACCTGTAAGCCAGATCCAGCCAAAACCGACAACCAGGTCGCCCCAGAGGTGTAAGCGAGGACGCTTCATCATCCAGGCTCCTAACCCTAACCACAGGGGGGTCATCGCCAGGCTCACCCAAGGAAAGTAGCGCACCAGGGGGGCCTGCACAAACACGGGCAAAATTACCAGCGCTAGGGATGCCGCAAAGACCTGAAGCTGCAGCCGAGAAGCAGACACCCAGTCTATCGCCGGGGCTAACCACAGGGGAGATACTTTTTTGGAGTAGGAAAGACTCAATGGAATCCTGAGAGCTAGTTAACTGTTGTTAAGATAGCATGCCCCCCTGGGGCATGCTACGGCGCTGAGCAGCAGAAACCAAAGGTAAGCCTCTGTTAAGGCAATCTGCCCTGGTATTAAGCCTGCACAAAGAATTTATATTCTCACCGTAGGCCGGGGGGAGTTTCCGTACAATGCCAGGAAGGGATTTGCGGCCTAGCTGCTGCGGGCCTTTTATTCAGTATATGTATTTATTTGTAAAGTTTTCTACCTCTTGGGAAAGCTGGTCTGGTAATCGCCAGAGTTAGATTTAGGGATGGATTAAGGGCGAATAGGCAGGGCAAATAGGCGGCTAGCTCTGGTCATCAAGCGGTGACTGGACGGCGGGACGCAAGCACTTAATTGAGGTTTTCTATGGCTATATGTTTTATGGGTTTTTTGCCCTGGCTGGCCCAAGCCGGTGGCGATCAGGGGGCGATGCTGACCGATATGTCGCTGTGGCAGGCCATCGTGATTGGCGTGGTGCAAGGGCTAACCGAGTTTTTGCCCATTAGCAGCACCGCCCACGTCAAAATGATTCCGGTTGTGCTGGGCTGGGGCGACCCTGGGGTGGCTTTCACAGCGGTGATTCAGCTGGGCAGCATTGCCGCAATTCTCTGGTATTTCTGGGATGATCTGCGCCAGGTGACCGTCGGCATGGTTCGAGCAACCCTAGAGAAACGGTTTGATTCTTCAGATTTTCGCCTTGGCTTAGGCATCCTGCTGGGCACTGTCCCCATCGTTATTGGAGGACTGTTCATCAAACTATTCATCCCCGACTTTGACAACTCGCCACTCCGCAGCAGCGCCACTATTGCCGTGGTCTCGATGATTATGGCGGTGCTGCTGGCGGCGGCTGAGCTAGTCGGCACCCGCAAGCGCACCTTTGAAACCCTAAATCTCAAAGACGGAGTTTTGATGGGCCTGGCTCAAACCCTGGCGCTGATTCCGGGAGTATCAAGATCGGGGTCTACCCTAACGGCGGGTCTGTTTATGGGGTTAGAGCGAGCAACCGCTGCCCGATTTTCGTTTCTGCTTGGGGTGCCCGCCATCACCCTCGCTGGGCTAGTAGAACTTAAGGGGCTGCTAGAGGGCGGCCTGGGTGCCATTGGCCTATTGCCCTTGCTAGGGGGGCTGCTGGCGGCGGTGGTATCGTCTTATCTGGCTATTTTTTGGCTGATTCGCTTTTTGAAGCAGCACAGTACCTGGGTATTTGTTTGGTACCGTTTGGCCTTTGGGGCGGCAATCTTGCTGGCCCTAGCGACTGGGAAAATGCAAAACATCTAAGATAGGAGGGCATATTTTGCCCTTTTTCATCTTAGAGCTCAGCTATGGCTGCCCTGGCAATTCGTCCCGCCCGCATCACCGCCGTGCTGCCCGACTCCATCGCCGCAGACATCGGCTTTGAGCCAGGGGATGCCCTGGTCGCTATCAATGGCCAGCGGCCCCGCGACCTGATCGACTACCGCTTTCTCTGCGCCGATGACGATCTGGCCCTAGAGGTGCTTGATGCTAAGGGCAAGACCCACCGGGTCGATATTGAGAAAGACATCGACGACGATCTAGGCCTAGAGTTTGAGACCGCCCTATTCGACGGGTTGATGCAGTGCAACAACGCCTGCCCCTTTTGCTTTATCGACCAGCAGCCCCCCGGTAAGCGCAATACCCTCTATCTCAAAGACGACGACTACCGTCTGAGCTTTCTCTACGGCAGCTATCTCACCCTGACTAACCTGCTGCCCCAGGAGTGGGAGCGTATCGCCCAACTGCGGCTGTCGCCCCTGTACGTGTCGGTGCATGCAACAGAGGCCGAGGTGCGATCGCGCCTGCTAAAAAACCCCAGGGCGGGGCAAATCCTCGACCAGCTGGCCTGGTTCCAGGCCCAGCGGCTGCAAATTCACGCCCAGGTGGTAGTCTGCCCCGGCATTAACGATGGCGACCATCTCGCCACCACCCTGCGAGATCTGGCTCGGTTTCATGCTGGCGATGTGCCAGCGGTGGCCTCGGCGGCGGTGGTGCCCGTGGGTCTTACCCGGTTTCGCCCCACCGACGACGAGCTGACGCCGGTTACTCAGGCCCAGGCGCGGCAGGTAATTGACCAGGTGCAGGCGTTTCAAGGAGAATGCCAGCAGCGCTTTGGCACCAGCTTTGTCTGGCTGGCCGACGAGTGGTTTTTGCTGGCCCAGCAAGAGGTGCCCGCCGAAAGCCACTACGAAGACTATCCCCAGCTGGGCAACGGGGTTGGCTCCATTCGTCAGTTTCTTAAAGAATTTGACCAGTCTGCCGAAGAATATTTGCCCCAGGCCGTCAGCTCGCCCCGCACGCTCACCTGGGTGGTTGGCAATGCGGTAGAGCATGCCTTTGGCCCGATCGTAAACCGCCTCAACACCGTCGATGGGCTGACGGTGCGACTGGCGGCCCTGGCCAGCGACTACTGGGGCCGAGATCTGACCGTTACCGGCCTGCTGACGGGCCACGATCTGCTGCTGGGGCTGCGCGGTATACCCCTGGGTGATGCGCTGCTGCTGCCTACCGTCATGCTCAAGCCCAGCGACTCAGGCGATCCCCAAGACACATTGTTTTTAGACGATATGAGCGTGGCTGAGGTTAGCCAAAAGCTGGACTGCCCGGTGCTGCCCGTAGATGACACAGACGCTCTGGCAAAAGCCTGCTGCGGCGATTTACCCAGCTATTATTTTGCTGACCTACAGCCTGCCGCTGGCTACTGGACGCCCACCTGATTGTACTAAACCGTTTAGTTTGCTAAGCTGTTGACGGAAAAATTTTGTGGTCAATCCCGCTCTCCCTGGGCAGAAGCTGGCTCTGTCTTAGGGCGCAGATCGTCTAGGGCGGGCTAAACTCAAGCCGGATGCCGATATGCTAAATAGCTGGGGTAGAAAATTTCCATTTTTCCCGTTGGTGACTCAAGTTTGCTAGTGATAGCCCATGGTGCCTATGTTTTACTCCTATCGCCGCCGCCTACTGCCGCTGAGCTTGGGTATTGCCCTGTCTAGCTGGTCTGCCGCAGGGCTGGCCGCTCCTGAATCTGCCGTTCTATCTGAAGATTTGCCTGGGGCTTTGTCTGAGGTTTTATCTGGGGCTGACGTAGCCCAGGTTGACTCTGACTCCCCAGGCGACGCCGACCTACCCGCTGCCCCAGGCGAAGCGCTGATGCCAGAGGCCGATACCTCAGGGCTAGAGCCTGGGGAGGCCGCCGTACCCCTGTCTACTGATGGAGGGGGCGATGGAGCGGGCGCATCGTCACGCGTAGGGGGCGCTGCGCCGCCCCAATCTGAGCGCCCCACCGACGAGGGGTTCGACACGCCGCCCGACTATCTGACACCCGACCCCAACCCGCTGCTGGTGCCCACGCAGCCCGAGGAGGTCGAAATTATTGGCACCCAGCCCCTTTCTCTGGAGACGGCGATCAATCTGGCTTTTGCCAATAGCGAACAGTTGCGTATTGCTCTATTTCAGCTCGATCGCACCCAGGCCGGTCTGCAGGCAGAGCGATCGCTGCTGCTGCCCACGGTAGATCTCAGCGGCAACCTGCAAACCACTAACTCGTCTTCTCCTGGGGGCGGCGGGTCGGGGTTTGGCGGCGGCGACTCAACAAGCACCAGCCTCTCAAGCACCCTCAGAACTGACTACGACCTGGGCCTCTCGGGGGAGCGATCGGCCCGCATTCGGGCGGCAGAGCGCCAGGTGCGCCTGGCCGAGATTCAGGTTGAGCAAACCCGTGAGGAGCTAAAGCTGGCCACCACCACCGACTACTACGCGGTGCAAGAGGCGCTGGAGCAAATTCGCATCAACGAGGCCTTTTTGGCCGCCGCCGCGCGCAACCTCAGCGATACTCGTCTGCGAGAAGAGGTCGGGGTCGGCACCCGGTTTGACGTGCTGCAAGCCGAGGTGCAGGTGGCCAACGCTCGCCAAACCCTGACCCAGGCCATTAGCCAGCGACAAATCACCCAGCGCCAGCTGGCTCGCCGACTCAACATCCAACCTGCCATTGACCTCACGACCCTGGCGGTCAATATCGCTGGGGCCTGGCCGCTCTCGCTGGAAGAAAGCATTGTGCTGGCCTATCAAAACCGGGCAGAGCTAGAGCAGTTTTTGGTAGAGCGGGAGTTTAACGATGCCCAGCGCCAGGTCAGCCTAGCGGCCCTGCGCCCCAGTCTAGGGGTGTTTGGTCAGTACGGGGTGCAAAGCTTGCTCAGTTCTTCGACCGGGGCGAGTGCTAGCCTCGACGATGGGTTTTCGGTGGGGGCACAGCTGAGCTGGCGGTTGTTTGACGGCGGTGGGGCCAGAGCCAGGGCGGCCCAAAGCGACATCGATATTCAAATCGACGAGACCGAGTTCGAAGATGCCCGCAACAGCATCCGCATTGAGGTAGAAGAGGCCTACTACACCCTGGTGGCTAACCAGGCCAATATTGACACCGCTTCTGTGGCGGTGAACCAGGCGGACGAGGCGCTTGATCTGGCTGATCTACGGTTTAACGCTGGGGTTGGCACCCAGCTAGAGGTGATCAACGCCATTAGAGACCTGACTGAGGCCGAGGGTAACCGGGTCACCGCCGTGCTCAACTACAACCGCGCCCTGGCTCGCCTAGAGCGGTCGATCAGCAACCTCGACAGCCCTGAAGATATCTAGGGGAGGAGGGCACCGTACTGGGGGTGAGCGATGGCTGAGCTACGGATGGCAGCGGGGCTTTGCCGGGCGATCGCCCGGCTGGCAGCGGCTAGCTATCCCACCGAGTGCTGCGGCATTTTGGTGGGGCAGCGGATATTTGCGCCTTCTTCTGGTGCCGCTGCCCAGAATGCTGAAGCCCAGAATGCTGAAGCCCAGAATGCTGAAGCCCAGAATGCTGAAGCCTACCGCTCAGTTGTACAGGTTGTCGCGGTAGAGAATGCTTGGCAACCCTCGCTGCTGGGCTATACCGACGCCCAGGCAGAAGCCCAGAAAAATGACCAGGACGATAGGCCCCGAGATCACAGCTTGGGCGATCGCTACTACATTGACCCCGCCGACCTGCTGCGGGTGCAAAAATCGGCCCGCGATCGGGGGCTAGAGATTGTCGGCATCTACCACTCTCACCCCGACCACCCGGCGGTGCCCTCGGAGTGCGATCGCGCCCTGGCCTGGCCCGTCTATTCCTACGTGATTGTGTCTGTGGTTCAGGGCCGGGTGGTTGACCTCAAAAGCTGGCGGCTCGACGACCAGCACCGGTTCCAGAGCGAGCCTGTGAAAATGATCGGAACATCTGCCAACAAAGCCCCGTTCTTGTCCTAAGCTGAAATGATGTGAAAAACGGTCGTGCCCTAGGCCGTTTTTGTTTTTACCGCCACAGTTTCTCTGCCGAGGCCATGCTCAACCCAAACCTGGACGATATTCAGCTCACAAAAGAGGAGTACGAGCGCTACTCCCGCCACATCATTTTGCCGGAGGTGGGCCTCGACGGGCAGAAACGGCTCAAGGCCGCCAGCGTGCTATGCGTGGGCACCGGGGGCCTGGGTTCGCCGCTGCTGCTGTACTTAGCCGCCGCTGGCATTGGCCGCATTGGCATCGTCGACTTTGACACGGTCGACCAGTCAAATCTGCATCGCCAGGTAATCCACAGCGAGTCGTGGGTGGGCAAGCCCAAAATTGAGTCGGCCAAGAGCCGCATTCTCGAAATTAACCCCCACTGCCAGGTCGATCTCTACGAGACCCGCCTCAGCGCCGAAAACGCCCTCGGCATTTTTGCACCCTACGACGTGGTGGTCGACGGCACCGACAATTTCCCCACCCGCTACCTGGTCAACGATGCCTGCGTGCTGCTGGGCAAGCCCAACGTCTACGGCTCGATCTTTCGCTTTGAGGGCCAGGCGACGGTGTTTAACTATCAGGATGGCCCCAACTACCGCGACCTCTACCCCGAGCCGCCGCCGCCGGGGCTGGTGCCCTCCTGCGCCGAGGGCGGTGTGCTGGGCGTGCTGTGCGGCATCATCGGCGTGATTCAGGCCAACGAGACCATCAAGGTGATTTTGGGTGCGGGCACCACCCTCAGCGGTCGCCTGCTGCTCTACAATGCCCTGGAGATGACCTTTAGAGAACTTAAGCTGCGCCCCAATCCGGTGCGCCCCGTGATCGAAAAGTTGATCGACTACGAAGAATTTTGTGGCATTCCCCAGGCGCGCATGGAGGCAGAGAAAGACTTGGCTGATATCTCTGAAATAACCGTCACCGAACTCAAACAGGTGCTCGATAGCGGCGACGGCAACGTGCTGCTGCTCGACGTGCGCAACCCCAACGAGTACGAGGTCGCCCGTATTCCTGGCTCGGTGCTGGTGCCCCTGCCCGACATTGAAAACGGCGACGGCATCGACAAGGTCAAGGGTCTGGTCAATGGCCATCGGCTGATTGTGCACTGCAAGATGGGCGGGCGATCGGCCAAGGCCCTGGGCATTCTCAAGCAGCACGGCATTGAAGGCACCAATGTGAAGGGCGGTATTGCCGCCTGGAGCCAAGAGGTCGATGCCTCAGTGCCCGAATACTAGCGATAAGTCTGGCAGCGAAAACAGCTATTTGTACATGCTGGCAGGGGAACTGCCCTGCTCCCCTGCCAGAGGAATAGACTCCTGGGCGATCGCCCAACTAACCCCATACCAGAATGCCCCGGTGGAAACTTCTCCATGGGGGCATTCTATTGCTTCGTTATCGCCCACAGTTGTTATCATCGGGCACGGGTTTCTTGAGAGGCAGGGCGATGGGGTTTAACCGTAGTTTGGGATGGGCAATAGCAGCCCTCGTACTTAGCGCCTCACCCGGCTGGGCGATTCCAGGGCAAACCGCTACCCTGGCTGAGACCTGGATTCGCAACAACCCCACCCTCCGCCCCGCCACCAACGAGCGCCTTACCATTAATCGCCTAGCTGCCCCAGGGCAGCGGTTCACCTTCCAGGCTTCGGTGTTCCCGGTCGGCGGCGTCAGCCCGGCGGAAAACCGCCGCCAGATTCGCACCGAGCGCTTTGGCATTGCTGACCACGCCAACCCCATTACAACTGATCGCCTCGATGAATCTCTGCGGGAGATCTATGGGCAAGAGATCTTTAACGACTACCGCCAGGGAACGGTGCTAATGCGCTACCCAGCCCGTGGGGCCAGGCCCGCCCCTGGAGAAAATCTAGTGCTGCGGGGGGAGGTGCGCGAAGGCGATCGCTTCGCCTACTGGCAAGAGATTGCCTATGATCGCGCCGGTACCGCCTACCTGGGTCGCATGGCGGTGTTTCTCAAAGATGACCTGCCTGCTCTCCAGGCACAGCTAGATCTCTAACCCCAGAACCCAGTCTCGCAGTAACCCATTCACCTGATCGGGCACCTCGTCGTGGGGGCAGTGGCCCGCCTGGAGGTAGTGCTCGATCAGCATCGGGTAGTGCTCGCGAAACTGCGCTCCCTTCGCTCGGCAGTTCATCCAGGGGTCGCCTTCGCCCCAGAGCAGTAGCAGGGGGCAGCTCATTTTTTGCAGCAGTTCATCCACCTTTTCGCCCTGGCGCGACTTAAACACCGAGGCAAACACCCTGGGGGCACCGGGGTCGAGGGCCGGGCGGCGAATGTCTTCGATCAGCTGGTCGGTAATGGCGGTTTTATCTAGATACACCTGTTGCAGGGTGCGGCGAATGGTAGAAGGCTGGCGCACGTACTGAAACAACAGCCAGCTGGGCAGCGGCTGGAGCATCAGCGATTGGATCGCCTTTGAGATCGGATTAGGCGGCGGCGGCGTCTGGGCTGAGGTAGAAAACGGCCCGGCGCTGTTGAGCAGCACCAGCCCTGCCGCAGACTCAGGATGGTTTGCTGCCACGCACAGAGCCGCGTAGCCACCGAGAGAGTTGCCCGCCAGCACCGCAGGGCGGCCAATCACCTCGGTAATAAACCCGTGGAGCTGGGCCTGCCACAGGTCGCCGCTGTACTGCCAGTTGGGTTTGGCCGATCGCCCAAACCCTAAAAGGTCGATCGCCCACACCTGAAAGTCGGCCTGAAGACCCTGAATATTCTTGCGCCAGTGGTCGGTAGACGCGCCAAAGCCGTGTATCAGCAGCAGGGGGGGCCGGTCATCTTTTGCCTCACCGGCCACGACGTAGTGAATGGCCTGGTCGCGCCAGGGCCAGTAGGTGTGCTGAGAGCTATCGAGGGTAGAGACGGCGGCGGTCATAGCAGGTTCGCAGGCAGTTTTGTAAACAAATATTAATTACGATGGTAGCGAATCTGGGCAGAATAAGCCCTGTGAGGATGACAAAACGTCAAATTCCAGGCATTGTTTCAGAGGAATGTACTTAAAGTCCGTTACTATGGCTGCCCTATCTCGCCCCCGCAAATCATCCAATGGCCGCGAATTTTCTAAGTACGATGCCCGCCGCGCCAGTGCGCTCTGGTTTGAGCGCCTAATGGCCCTGGTGGCGCTGCTCAATCTGGCGTTGGTGATTGGCGATTTGAGCTACATTCCTCTACGCGACCAGTACCTGCGGTTGTTGCCTAGGGTGACCACCTGGTACGGCGAAACCTTTAAAGGTATTGAACCCCACCGTTTTACCACTAACTATCTCGACACCGTGGATGAGCTGGAGCAGCAGGTGTCGCAGACGGGGCTGACCTCAGCCGCCGCCCAGGAGATTTTGCTAGACCTCCAGCAGCAGAGTGCGGCCATGATCAACGAAAACCCGTTTCAGGTAGCCAATCGCTCGGGCAATCTAGAGCGGATTAAAAACAGCCTGCGCGATCGCATGGATAACGAATCAGCCACTGATTCGTTTGTCGAATTTTGGGACTTTGATCACCTCAACCAAGCGGGCTTTCCCAGCGAGATCGCTTTCTTTAACGGCGAAATCAGGCCGCTGATGAACACCAGCTTTTTTCGCCAAACTGCTGTCCACGGCGGGTTCATCGATCTGTTTTGGCGCATTAATATTTGGTTTAACCTGCTGTTTGGCCTAGAGCTGCTGGCCCGCAGCTTTTACCTTGCTCGCCGCTACAAAAACTTCACCATGCGCGATGCCATCCTCTGGCGCTGGTACGACCTGCTGCTGATCTTCCCCTTCAGCGGGCTGCGGCTGCCCTGGCTGGCACTGTCTCGCATCATCCCTGTCACCATTCGCATCAACCAGTCAAATCTGATCAACCTCGACCCCATTCAAAACAGCATCAGCCGTTTTGCCATTAGCCAGGTGGCTATAGAAATTACCGAAATGGTAGTGCTGCGCATCATCGATCAGATGCAGTCGCTGGTGCGTGACGGCAGCGCCAGGCAAGCCCTGCTCGATCCCGGCGCCGGGCGTCGCTATATTGATGTTGGCGGCGTCAATGAGCTAGAAGTGATTGCTCAACGGCTGGCGGCCCTAACGGTATACAATGTGCTGCCCCAGGTTAAGCCCGAAATCGACGCCCTGCTCAAGCACACCATTACCCAAGCCTTTGACAGCACCCCCGGCTACCAAGGGTTTCGGCAGCTGCCCGGCATCGGCGATTTGCCCGACCAGGTGGCCCAGCGGGTGGTAGCTCAGCTGTCGGCCAACCTCTACGATGCGCTTAAAGGCTCGCTCGAAAACGAGACCGGCGGCGGCCTGACTCGAGACTTGATCCAAAAACTCGGCGATACCTTCAAGGTTCAGCTGAAAGAAAACGAGAATGTTGAAGAGATAGAGACCCTGGTGGTCGATTTTCTTGAAGAAATTAAGCTCAACTACGTCAAACAACTGGCTGCCGCAGATGTTGATCGCTTGATCGAAGAGCGTTACCAGCTCTACAACGTCACCCAGGGCAATTAGTTCACCTTAGATATATAGACCAGGAGCAATGATCGCTCAGAGCTTACGCTCCTCTTAGGCGGCTTCTGGAAAATAGTTTCCCAATGGTGGGCAGTGCCGACCCGACAACGGCTATAGTTGCTGGATTAAAGCTGGTATTTTCTTTCCTAGAAATCTGCTTAAGACAGTTCGTGCTATTCCTAAGCCTGCCCTGCCTAAGGTAAAGGGAAAAACTTAGGATCTCACCCCTTTGTATCAATCTTTGGGTATAGAAAGTTACTTGCCTTCTGCTACTACACTGAACGAACATGAACAAAGTTTTAAGGGCATCTGCCAGGGGCACCTTAGCTACAACGCTCATTACAGTAGTCCGGACACTTTTTCAGATAAGCGCTGAAACCCTTGATTCCTCGTTGGCTAGACCACTGTAAAAGAGGGCTGAAACCCGCATTCCACCGTTGCCTATCAAAAACTGTCCGGAGTGTTGTCATTAAAGAACTCATCAAAAGTAGGATAATACATGTCTACTCAAAATATTGACCCTGATAACAGAAGCAAACCCTCTAACCCTGAACCCTTTGAAGCCACAGTTAATAGTCGCCCCGTTACCCAAGACGAAATTGCCTACCGCGACGGCTATGTGCAAGGCAAATCGGCGGATCAGCTAGAGGAAGATCGTCGCCGCGCTGCTCAAGCCAGAGCTTACGAAGAAAACGCCAGGCTGCGAGCCGACAACGGTGTCTCTACCGGCGTCATCTTAGGCCTGATACTAGCAGTAGTAGCAGCTGTATTTGGCGGCGTTTTCTACCTTTATAACAACGACAGCCAAAGCCC
>QBMN01000075.1:0-4221 GCA_003241845.1 Shackletoniella antarctica
GGGCGGTAGGGGCGGCTGGGGCGCTGGGTTGAACCGGGCGAGCCGCCTGGGGCGCAGCCTGGGACGCGATCGCCGCAGGTACTAAGGTCTCTGGTTGCTCAGTCTCTGGGGCCGCTGGCAAACGCACTACATCAATCACCTCGACCGGCTCGTCTAGCTCGGTGACCGAGTCTGGGGAAGCCGGGTCAGACTCAGCCAGGGGGAGGCCCAGCAGCAGCCCGTGCAGCCCCAGGGAAACCAGCAGCAGCAGGCCACCCCCCGACAACCGCAGGGAGCGCTTGCCCAGCCTAAGCTGAAGGGGAAAAGCCATGATCATGCCCATTGCCCGAAGCCCGTGAATGTCATCATTTACTGTTCCTAAGATGGCACAGGTTTTAGCGCCTGTTGTCTGTAAACGGACAGTTTTTGCATTGTCGTGGTTTGCCACTACCCTAGGCTGTAAGGGCGCTACCCAAAAAGGGGCAAAACCATGCGGCGAGAAGACGTGACCTTGTTGACAGCGGGCCTGCTGCTGGTGCTAACAGCCACCCTTTTGATCGTGCTGGAGCCGCGTTTGTCCACCGTTGCCCCCCCTAGTGAAGTGACAGCCGTGCCAACTCAGCTACTGACCGATCCGTTTTTGCAGAACCCCACCCCTGGCGCGGTGCGGGTGGTGTGGTTTACCGAGTTTGAGGGTCAAAACCACCGGGTGTTTTGGGGGTCGCCGGGCCAGATCAATCAGGCCAATCAGACCAGTTTGCCCAACCAGGCGGCGGCCATTACCACCCGGCTCTCCCGCACTCGCGAAGACGGCCAGTCTCGCTGGGATCGGTACGATGCTTCTGGCGGGCAGGTGGTGACGCGCCCGATTTGGCGTCACGAGGCGATCGCAACGGGCCTCGTGCCTGGGCAGCGGGCGCCCTACCGAGTGGCCAGCACCGCAGCCGACGGCTCCGAGGTCGAAAGCGAGGTATTTACTCTGGCGGGGGCACCAACAGCGGGGCAGCCCCTAAAGATTTTGCTCACCTCTGACCACCAAAATATGCCCATGACCGCCGCTAACCTACAAAAGGTCAGCGAAACCGTGGGGCCGGTGGATGCCGTTTTCTTTGCGGGAGATTTGGTCAACATTCCCGATCGCGCCTCGGAGTGGTTTGACGACAGCCGGGGCTGTGCGTTCTTTCCCTGTCTCCAGGGCAAGACCAGCTATGCCCTAGAGCGCCAGGGCCGCACCACCCGCTACCGAGGCGGTGAGATCATTCAGCACGCGCCGCTGTTTGTGGCCCTGGGCAACCATGAGGTGATGGGGCGCTTTGCCGCTACCACCCCGCTAGGTGAGCAGTTTAATCAGCCGATTCCCCGCGCGGCGGCAGTGGCGATCTACAACGCCAACGTCGAGCTGTTTAACCCCAGCGGCGACCCCGCTGTGCGCCGCCAGTGGATTATTGATAATTCCTTCAACACCGACACCTACGAAGCACTCTTCAGCCTGCCGGTGAGCCAAGTGCCCAACCCCGATCGCCCCGAGACCACCAGCCGCTACTACGCCACCACCTTTGGCGATGTGCGCCTAGTCTCGCTTTATATCACTCAGATTTGGCGGCCCTACAATCTATCAACCACCGCCCGAGGTCGCTACCAAGAGCGCGAGGCCGACCTAGGCACGCCGCAAAACTGGGGCCACGGCCAGCATATTTTTGAACCCATCGAGCGGGGCAGCTTGCAGTACCAGTGGCTAGAGCAAGAGTTGGCCAGCGACGCCTTTCGCCAGGCGAAATATAAGGTGGTGATGTTTCACCACCCGCCCCACACCCTGGGCGACAACATTGTGCCGGCCTTTACGACCCCGGTGCGCCGCTACGATCGCGATGATGCGGGCCGTCTAGGGGCCGTGCGCTACGACTATCCCCGCGATCAAGACCACATCATGCGCGACCTGGTGCCCCTGCTAGAGCAGGCCGAAGTTGACCTGGTGCTCTACGGTCACTCGCACCTGTGGAACCGGTTTGTGTCGCCCCAGGGCACCCACTACCTCGAAACCTCAAACGTGGGCAACACCTACAACGCCTTCTGGAAAGAGCGATCGCGCCCGGTGCCCCCGGAAACCCTTGAGGGATCGTCTGTGACCTATTCCCCCACTGACTACATCGCCCAGGGCGACCCCAACGGCCTCGACCCGGTGGTGCCCACCCTGGCCCCGCTAGAAAATGACGAGGGCAACGCGCTGCCCTACCTGGCCAGCAACGACATTACTGCCTTCAGCATTTTTGAGACGGAGACTGGCACCGTCAGCAGCTATTACTTTGACACTCGCCTGCCGAGGTCGGCGGTGGTAAAGTTTGATGAGTTTAGGCTGGGTAGGTGAAGGGAAAAGGAGAGGTCAAAATCCAAAAACGCCGCCGGAGCAAGAAAATTGTGCGGGGCTTGATGGGCGGCATTTTGGGCTACGGTAAGGGCCGGGGGCGCTAGTAGTTTCTGGCTAGGAGTTGAGCCTGCCTAAACCTCGTCGGGGTCTACTCCGAGTTCACGTAGGCGCTCGGCCAGGCGCTCGGCTCTAGTCGGCAGCCATTGACCATTGCCATCGTACCAGCGCAGCCACGAACGGTAGATGTCGCGGTACTCGCCCTGCCACAGCCCTACCCCAAGCCCCAGGTTGGGCAGCCAGTAGCGCAGGGTATCGTCGGTCATGGCTTCATAGCTACCCGCCACTAGGGAAAACACTCTGAAGCTATTGCTGTAGCGGTTGAAGACAACGTAGTAGGGCACCCGCAGCAAATCTTGGTAAACGCTCCATTTGGTCGGCGGTTGGCTAGGTTCCGGCATAGTTTGACCCAGGTCTTCGGCTTCGGTGCCGGGAGCGGCTAGCTCGACCACAATGGCTGGGCTGACCCCCTCTTGCCAAAGCACGTAGCTGAGGCGCATATCGGTGTTGTTGTAGAGTCGGGGCACGCCGAGGGCGGCGAACCAGTCGGGCCGCTTGTACCAGAGCGGGTGGCGAACGTCGTAGTAGAGGTTGAGATTGCCGGCGGTGAAAATTTGGTCGGCGGTGTAGTCAGCCAGGCGGAAGGTTTCGCTGAGCAGCTGGGGCTGTAGGTAGTGAAATTCGTCTGGCAAGCCTGTTTCCGCTACGTGCTCACTGGGGAGCTCGTACATGGTGGGCAAGTGCCTCTGGGGAGCCAGGGGCGGGTCAGCCTGGGGAATGGAGTAGGGCGGCGAAACCATAGCCATGGAGGGTGAGGAATACAGTCATCTTATAGAACTTTTGCCGGACTGCTGTCTTGGTGAGGTTCGGTGGCGAGAAAGTGGCCGATTAAATAGAGTGAGCCGCACAGCACGCGCAGCTGGCTGGGGCTTGCGGCGATCGCCCCCAACCCTTCCCCTAACGAACCATAAATCTCGCAACGGGATAAATCTGGGCAGACGGAGCGGGCGATCGCCGCCAGTTCCCCCGGCACCGCCGTCTCGTGGCCCGGCACGGGCACCAGATACAGGGCATCCCCTGGGCGCAGCAGGGCCGCAAAAACATCGCTGTGATCCTTAGTCGCCAGCATGCCCATCAGCCAGGTTGTGCTTTGGGGATCGCCGGGCTGGTCGGGCCACCAGCGATCAACGTAGTGGCGCAGCACCTGGGCGGCGGCGGGGTTGTGGGCACCGTCGAGCAGCAGCGAGTAGCCCTGGGGGGCTTGGCCCCAGCGCACCCACTGCAAACGACCGGGCCAGCGGGCCTGGGCCATGCCGCGCGCGATCGCCTTTTCCGAAATACTCCAGCCCTGGTGGCGCAGGCTTTGCAGGGCGGCGATCGCCACGGCAGAGTTCACCAGCTGATGATCGCCCAACAGCGCTAGGGGATAGGTCACTTCCCCGCAGCGGGCCTGCCCTTGCTCTAATGGCACCGCCGGGGCGGGCCACACCGCCGGGCAGCCCAATTCTTTCAGCCTTGCCTCTACCACCGCTTTTGCCTCCGGGGGCAGCGGGCCAACGATGGCGGGTCGCCCTGGCTTCAGCACCCCGGCTTTTTCGCAGGCAATATCTGCCAGGGTGGGGCCGAGGCGCTGCCAGTGCTCCCGGCTGAGGGAGATAATGATGCTCACCAGCGGCGTATCCACCACGTTGGTGGCGTCGAGTCGGCCCCCCAGGCCCACCTCCATCACCGCCAGGTCTACCTGGGTTTCGGCAAAGTGCAGCCAGGCGGCGGCGGTAAACACCTCAAACTGGGTGGGCGAGGGCTGGGCGGGGTCAATG
>QBMN01000075.1:4231-21221 GCA_003241845.1 Shackletoniella antarctica
GCAATCACCTGCTCTAGCCGTGCCAGCAGAGCTTCTGCCGCGATCATCTGCTCGTTGACGGCGATGCGTTCTCGCCAGCTCACCAGGTGGGGCGAGGTGTAGCGCCCTACCCGGTAGCCCGCCGCCGTCAGCACCGCCGTCAGGTAGGCGCACACCGACCCCTTGCCGTTGCTGCCCGCCACATGCACCAGGGGCACCCGGTCTTGTGGGTTGCCCAGAGCAGTCAACAACCGCTGAATGCGGCTCAGACCCAGCTCTACCCCAAATCGTCCAAAGGGGTCGAGTAGGCGCTGAATCTGCTGTTCGCTCTGCTCAAAGTCTGCGGTCTGCAACACGGGCGATCTTTCCTGCGGGCGGGCAATACAGAATCTTATCCGAGGGCGATCGCTCTCGGTAGAGTTTTGGCCAAAAAGAATTTCTCGCTCACATCCTGCTATTTGTCCAGGCCTCCTCTACACCTCCAGGGAAAGCTGCCTGTAGTCAGGCTCTCCGGTGGGTTCTAGGTTCGACAGGGTGAGACCCAGCAGGCGCACGGGCTGGCCCCGGTCCAGATGGGCCATCAGCACCTGCGCCCAGGGCAGCAGGGGCGACTCGGCCCCAATGGCGGCGACGAAGGTGCGGCTGCGCGTGATCTGCCGGTAGTTGGCGTATTTCACCTTGAGGGTGAGGGTGTGGCCCCGGCGGGGCTGGTCTCGCAGGCGGCGCACTACCTCGGCGGTTACCCGCTCTAGGGCGGCGGTGATCTCGGCTAGGGTGGTGAGGTCGGGCGAGAATGATCGCTCCGCCCCAATCGATTTGCGAATGCGATTGGGGTTTACCGGGCGATCATCTTCGCCCCGAGCGACGCGGTAGTAAAAGCGGCCCACCTTGCCAAAGTGGCGCACCAGATCGGCCTCGGCCCACGGGCGCAGGTCGGCCCCGGTGGCAATACCCAGGCCATGCATTTTGCGGGCGGTGACCTGGCCAATGCCGTGAAATTTCTCAATCGGCAGGGCGGCCATGAAGGCCTCGGCCTGCTCGGGCAAAATCAGCGTCAGGCCGTCGGGCTTGTTTTGGCCGCTGGCCATTTTCGCCAAGAATTTATTCACCGACACCCCCGCCGAGGCGGTGAGTTGGGTGGCGGCGAGAATGTCGGCCTTGATGCGGCGGGCGATCGCCAGGGCCGAGGGTTCGCCCAGGGCGTTGGTGGTGACATCCAGGTAGGCTTCATCCAGCGACAGCGGCTCCACCAGGTCGGTGTAGCGGTGAAACACCTCCCGAATTTGCCCCGAGACTGCTTTATAGACCTCAAAGCGGGGCGGCGCAAAGATCAGCTCTGGGCAGCGCTGCTGGGCGATTCTGGCGGGCATAGCCGAGTGAATGCCGTACTGTCGCGCCTCGTAGCTGGCGGCGGCCACTGCCCCTCGCTGCTCGGGCCGCCCGCCCACCACCAGGGGCCGACCCCAATACTGCGGAAAGTCTCGCTGCTCCACGGAGGCGTAGAAGGCATCCATGTCGATGTGGAGGACTTTCTTCGTCATCGAGACCTTGTCTACCCAATCGGTGCTTCAACCCCATGGCGGTTATGCCCCCTAGGGCTGAGGGCTTTCCCGACCTGCGAAATCGGGGGCTGACCGCGATGATTTAAGTATAGAAAGAACAGGAGTCAGGGCTATGGCCACCGGGCAGTCGTCTCAGCAACCCTTCAGTCGGCCACCGATGGGGCAGCCGCCGATTTGGAGCTTGGGCGCGGCCCAGGCGCAGATGGATGCGATCGCCGCCGCCCTCATGCCCCTGGGCGTCTCGGCCTCGGGCCGCACCCAGCTGCCCTCCGTCGAGATTGAAATCACTGCCGCCGCCCTGATCGTCACCGCCTTTTTGCCGGGGGTAGACCCCCCGGCCGTGCGGGTACGAGCCACGGGCAAAACCCTCACCTTTTCGGGCCAGCGCCAGTCGGGCTACCGCCGCCCGCTGATGCAGGGGCTGGGCCTCAACTACTTTCAGCACACCGTACCGCTGCCGGTGCGGGTGCGCGATCGCCAGGTGCAGGTGGCCTATCAAGCAGGGGCGATCGTGGTGACGCTGCCCCTGGTTCGCGGCTGGAGGCAGCGGCTAGAGCAAGGTTGGCAGCTTTTGTCTCAAAATCTGGGGCAGCGGCTAGGGCAGACCCTCAAAGCCTGGGGCCAGCGCCTGTTAGAAGATCGGTAACAGAATCTAAAGCCTAGGTAAGAAAACAATCCAGTGACGCCCATCTGATCGACACTGGATGTATTGCAAAACCTAGAATTTCCTCCGTTATATGAGCGACTTCGACGACTTTCTCCGCCACAAATACGCCTACGTAGCCATTGGTGAGTTTAAACCAGGCTGCTTCAGCGAGGCCCGCCAGCTCTACGAAAAAGCCGTATCGACCTACGAAAGAGGCTTTCAGGGCGCTTACCTGCTGCAAGAGCCGGGCAGCGATCGCGGCATCGCCATCATTCTCTGGAACAGCATTGAAGACATGGACGGCCACCAAGACGTCGTCTACGAGCAAACCCTGGGCAAGATCGCCCACCTGTTTGAGACCCCGCCGGTGACTTCGTTCTACGAAGTGTGCAGCGAGATTGGCCTGCCCCAAATTTTGGCCACCGTTGGTGCCGCTGCTAAATAACTTAAGGGGCTGGCGTTGAAATAAGATACCGACGTCAGCAGAAGACCCATTATGGATTCCCGCCTGCGCGGGAATGACGCTGGGATGTTATTTAATTGCTGATCCCTAAGCTGCCGATCTTGTAGCCTTAACAGAGCACTCAGGGTATTATTCAAACGGCCAATGGGGCGATCATAACCATGCTGCCACTGCCCCAGGAATCTTTGCGCCCATGAAATACGCCAAGGTAGGCAAGCTCTGGAACTCTCTCAACTCTAGCTTTTGGTTTGTGCCCACCCTGATGGTGGGGCTGGCGCTCGCGCTTTCGTTTTTTTCCATCAGCATCGACCAGAACCTAGAGCCCAACATCATTGGCAATGTGAGCTGGCTCTATTCCCTGGGGCCGAGCGGGTCGCGGGCGGTGCTCTCGGTGATCGCAGGCTCTATGGTGAGTGTGGCCACCACGGCATTTTCGATCACCATTGTGGCGCTGCAGCTGGCGTCGTCCCAGTTTGGGCCGCGCCTGCTGCGCAACTTTATGCAAGACACCGGCAACCAGGTGGTGTTGGGCACCTTTATTTCAACCTTTGTGTACAGCCTGATGGTGCTGCGCACGGTCAATGAAACCGAAGGCAGTGAGTTTGTGCCCCACGTTGCGGTGACCTGCGCCATTGTGCTGGCGATCGCCAGCATTGGCGTACTGATTTACTTTCTCCACCATGCCGCTGCATCCATTCAGGTTGACAACATCGTTCACCACGTCGGCAGCGATCTCAAGGATGCGATCAACCGCCGGTTTCCTGAAACCATCGGACGCGGCTTTACAGACTCCGAGGCCGAGACGGCCAGGCTCCCGGCTGACTTTAACCGCAACTCTTACCCAATCAACACCAAAGACAGCGGCTACATTCAGGCGATCAACGAGGGGCAGCTCATGCAGATCGCCAAAGACCACAACCTGATTCTTCAGGTTCGGCAACATCCGGGCCGCTTTATGGTGCAGGGGTGTGAACTGATGCGGGTTTTTCCTACAGCAAACGTCACCAAGCCGCTGGCCGCTCAGATTGATCAAGCCTTTGTGCTGGGCTCAAAACGCACCAATCAGCAAGATGTTGAGTTCTCAGTTAACCAACTGGTTGAAATTGCCGTGCGGGCGCTGTCCCCAGGCGTCAACGATCCTTTTACGGCGATTCGCTGTATCGATCAGCTCAGCGCGACCCTATGCCAACTAGCCCAGCGAGATATTCCGTCGCCCTACCGGTACGACGACCAAGACCAGCTGCGCATGATGGCTTTACCGCTGACCTTTGCCGATGTCACCGATACGGCCTTTAACCAAATTCGGCAATACGGGCGATCAAGCGTGGCGGTTACCGTGAGGCTGCTAGAAGCGATCGCGGCAATTGCCCCTTTTACCTACCGCTCCGCCGATCGCACTGCCCTACGACGCCAGGCCCAGATGATTAACCACAGCAGCCAAGACGCCATCGCCGAAGACCTAGACCGTCAAGATATTCAAAAACAGTATGTAGAAGCGATCCAGGCCATTGAGGAATTTTGACGGGTGTTGACATCGGTATAATTTGCGCCCCCATCCTCACCCCGCGCCATCACCAGTGACTCGAAACCCTGCCTCGCGTCCACAGGTCACTCTTCGCAAAACCATCCCAGCAGCAGACTCTACGCAGCCCGCCGCCAAGCCCTGTGCTTAGCCTTTGTAAAGACCCCGAAGAAATACCTAAAAAGCCATGAACTTCGGGGGAGAGTGTGGGTGCGATCGCCTTACCTATGCCACCATCAGAACTATCGAAGGGGGCACCCGCGAACTTAGTTTCTACCCAGCATCTCGCTGACATCCATTCAACATCCATCTAAATTCATCTGAAATCGGTCACTCAAGCAGGGGCAAAGCAGACTCCCAGACGCTGCCGCTGCCCTCACCCATAGCTACTCTCGATGTCTCTCTCGCTAACGGTAGCGGGAACCCTTTGGGCATTAATTTCACCCCAGTTAAGCCGGGATGAGGTTATTGACCGAGCGGTGGCCCACAGCTTTTAGCGCCAGAGCTTCCCCGGAGCCTGAGCCTGGCTACAACAGGCTCCCACAGTCTAAAAAACCGTGCTGGTTGGGAAAATCTCTTCCTACCAGCACCGGCTTTTTGATGCCAAGACTACTGTAAACAACTATCTAAGACTGTAGGTTGATATGACCCTAGCTAAAGACCGTACTAAACAATCTGCTCCCGGCGCTCATCGCGATGGTTCTGCCCAGACCGCCGCTCAGCATTACCCTATAAATCAGCCAGAAAATCAGCCCACTATTGCCCCCGATAGCCCACCGTTTTGTCGCGTGACTAACAACATCAAACCTCTGCTAGAAAGGGTTTACCCCCCGGAAACTGCCGAGTGGTTAACCACCGAAATCTTCGCTCTGATTAAAGACACCCTGTGCCCCTCTGGCCGAGAAGATCTCAAGAAGTGGAACCACAATAACGTTCTGCTAATTACCTATGGCGACACCATCATCGACGGCGATCGCCCTCCCCTATCGGTACTGGCCGAGTTTCTAGAAACCCACCTCTACGACGCCATTACCGGCGTCCACATTCTGCCCTTCTTCCCCTACAGCTCCGACGACGGCTTTGCCATCATCGACTACCTAAAGGTCAACCCCGAGCTGGGCAGCTGGGAAGATGTCAAGCGGATCGCCACCAATTTCAACCTGATGGCCGACCTGGTGATCAACCACATCTCCAGCGAGCACGAGTGGTTTCAGCAGTTTAAGCAGGGCAAACTGCCTGGCCGCAACTACTTCATCACCGCCGACCCCAGCGAAGATCTCTCCCAGGTGGTGCGGCCTCGCAGCACCCCTCTGCTCACCCCGGTCGAGACCACCGCAGGCGAAAAGCACGTGTGGAGCACCTTCAGCGCCGACCAGATCGACGTCAATTTTGAGAACCCCGACGTGCTGATCGAGTACGTCAAAATCATTCTGGCCTACGTTGAGGCCGGGGCACGCTACATTCGCCTCGATGCGGTGGGCTTTTTGTGGAAAAAGGCGGGCACCAACTGCATGCACCTGCCCGAAACCCATGCTGTAGTGCGCCTGTTTCGCGAAATTTTGCAGCTGGTCGACCCCGGCATTGCGCTAATCACCGAAACCAACGTGCCCAACCGCGAGAACCTGAGCTACTTCGGCAACCGCAACGAAGCCCACATGATCTACAACTTCAGCCTGCCGCCGCTGCTGCTGAATGCGCTCATGCAGGGCCGCTCAGACCACCTCAAAACCTGGATGATGAGCATGCCACCCGCCCCTATCGGCTGCGCCTACTTCAACTTCACCGCCTCCCACGACGGCCTTGGCATGCGCCCCGCAGAAGGGCTACTCACCGGCGGCGAGTACGAACAGCTGATCGCCGCCATGCGCAATTTCGGCGGCAAAATCAGCATGCGCAGCCGCCCCGACGGCACCGAGTCGCCCTACGAGATCAACATCTCGCTGTTTGACGCCCTCAAGGGCACCGTCAAGGGCGAAGACCAGTGGCAGGTAGAGCGCTTCCTCTGCTCCCAAACCGTCATGATGGCGCTGGAGGGCATTCCCGCCTTCTATATCCACAGCCTGCTGGCCACCCACAACTACACCGAGGGCGTCGAAGAAACCGGCCACAACCGCACCATCAACCGCTACAAGTGGGACTTGGAGACCCTAGAGAAAAACCTGGCCGACCCCACCACCCCCCACGCCCGCGTGCTAGAAGAGCTCAAGCGGCTGATCAAGATCCGCCGTCAACAGACCTCCTTTCACCCCAACGCCACCCAGTACACTCTGCACCCCATGAATCGGGCGCTGTTTGCCTTCTGGCGGCAGAGCCTGACCCGCGACCAGAGCATCTTTTCAGTACACAACCTCAGCGATCAATTGCAAGAGCTGCGCCTGAGTGACCTCAACCTGGTCAGCACCGACGACTGGTATGACCTGATCAGCGGCCATCGCTTCACCGACCAGGGCGAGGTCTACAACCTGGCCCCCTACCAGTCAGTGTGGATCACGAACAAGCCTAACTCCGCCCACGACGACACCATGCCCACGTTGTTATAGCCTGGTAGTCTCAAGGGGTATCTGGGCTGAGATCCCCCTTGAGATTAGACTTGGGTACTCTACAACCGCACGGAAACGATGATAGAGGCCTTCTAGAGCAGTTCGTAGTCGATAACGAAGATCTCGAACGGTTAGAAAGCCTTCTAGACCAGTTCAACATTTTTGAAGCTGTGGGCATGGTTCGCCAAGAGATCCGCCATTTTCTATTAGACCTCCTCAGGTCAAACTTGTATTGATTTTAGGGCCTGGCGATCAGAATAATCGTCAGGCAGTTTATGACGCCCTTGTCAATCATAATATTTCCGGCTTTATAGAAAACGAACTAAGCCCAGAAAAGCGCTGGCTGGGGCTGATTTCTATGGTCACGTCTGAGAAACTCAGCCCGGATGCCTCTCTGAGCGAGATATCTGAAGATATCAACAAGTTTTGGCAGCAGTTCTTGGTTAACGAGTTACCTCGGATAAACAAGGCTATTGCCGAAGGATTTTCAACCGTTGACTAAGCCTCTGAAACATAAACAGATAGGCTGAAGCTTACTCAAGGAAGTTGCGATCATCGTCGAGGCAGGCGTCCCAGCTGGCGGAGAGGGCGTCGGCGACCATAGCTTCTAGAGTGGCGGTGTTGAGCGATCGCGTCATCTGCTCGTGCATCGGGTCTGACTGCGGCATCAGGCGCAGTCGTCGGTTGTCTTGTACTAGGTCAAAATAGCTGCCGTCGGCGTCGGTGCTGCCGATTTCTAGGCAATCAAAACTATAAACGTTGATATATAGGGTATGATTGGCGACCAGCGTGGCCTGCTGGTTGTCGGCAAAGACCTCCATCACCAGGCCTTGGCCTTCGGCGATGGAAATGTCGTCTTGCAGGTGACGATATCTCACTTGCCCCAGGTCTTGTAAAAGCCTGAGCATGTCGGTTTTGTTGACAACGACACCGCTATCAATTAAACAAGGAGCGGGGACGCTCAAATTTCTGGCACGCTCGTGATTCATGGGTTTTTAACCACGCTACGTTGGCTGTGGAGCAAGGCCTGTGGCGATCGCTCCTGCGAGTCTATATCCACGATACTCGATATCGCTGGGAATGATCTGCCTGGCAATACCCCGGATAGGAGGGTAATCCCTGACATCATTCGGCCAAAGGCCCAGAGATTAAGCCTTCCACCAAAATGCTAAGGTCTCAGTAATTTTGCCGAAATGTTGTTCCTAGCGCAGAGCCATGCGCAGAGGTGAACCCTTGACTCCGTTGCCCCCCGCGCAGCCCAACCAAATCACCCCTAGACCCGGCTGGGTTGCCCGCCTGGGAGGCGCTATTCTCTTCTACACAAAGCTGCCCCTGCCGCCGGGGTGGCGACCCCGCTTTGAGGGCATCGCCCCGCTGGCCCCGGTGGTGGGCCTGGGTTTGGGAGTCGGTTTGGTCGGGGTAGATCTGGCTCTAGAGCGGCTGGGCACGCCGCCCTTAATCCGCAGCGCCCTGGTAATTGGCCTGGTGGTATGGCTGACCGGAGGGCTGCACCTAGATGGCGCTATGGATACCGCCGACGGCCTGGCGGTGATGGACCCGCAGCGGCGGTTGGCGGCGATGGCCGATAGCCACAGCGGGGCCTTTGGGGTGATGGCGGCGATCGCCATTCTCGGCCTTAAAACCCTGGCGCTAGCTGAGCTAGGCTCTGGACGCGGCTGGGTGCTGGTTGCCGCCATGGTCTGGGGCCGCTGGGGGCAGGTGGTGGCGATCGCCCGCTACCCCTACCTGCGGGCCGAGGGCAAAGGGGCGCTGCATCGAGAGCATAGGCGATCGCCCCAGGACTGGCTACTGGGGCTGGGGCTAGCGCTGGCGCTCCACGGCCTCTGGGTCTGGCGATCGCCCCATCAGCTGGCCCTCGTGGGCATCACCCTGCTGGGCGGGCTGGGCTTTTCTCTGGCTCTGGGGGCCTGGCTTAATCGTCGCCTTGGGGGCCACACCGGCGACACCTACGGAGCCACCGTGGAATGGACTGAAACCCTGTTGCTGTGTCTAGCCACCTTGGCATAGTCACTGCCAAGCCAAAGGTGACAGGTTAGGGACGTGCGCCTAAATAAAGTACCGGAAGCGTTGATCACTGTAGGGTGCATTCGCGCAGCAATGCACCAATAGGAAAGATGGCAACGGGTACCTTATTTTCTTGCGTGTCCCTTAGTGAGGGTGCAAGGTGTTAGGTTTGCGGCCTGCCTTGAACCAGATACCTGGCACCCTAAACCTCAGATTGTTAGAGCTTGTCACAATCAGCTTGGTCAAGTACTAGGCCCTCAGCGCCTAGCCGTTAGAGCCTCGACGGGAATAGGATGCTTAAAAACCTATCCCTACCGAATCGCCCCCAGGGTATTTTTCCAGCTCAGCTCTTTGCTCAGCACCGTCAGCGCCTTTTGGTCGGCCCCGCTAAACAGGCCGCTGGTGACTAGCTCGGCCAATATCTGCTGGGCTAGCTGGGCGGCAAACATGCCCCCCGATCGCAGCAGATGGCTGTAGTAGCTAAACTGCGTCTGCCCACCCTGGTTGCAGTGAAAGCTGTGGATCTGCTCCGGCGGCATTTTATAGACCGAGGTATTGGCGGGCACCACCACCTGGGGAATGCCCTGCTTGCCGTAGGTGCGTGGGCTGAGCTTTCCCTCTGGAGAATCGTCCTCTTTTTCTAGGCAACCCACCAGCACCACCCCCAGCAGGGTGCGGATTTCTTGCACTAGATCTGGCGTAAATAGCGGGTCAGGTTCGCTGGAGAGGCGGGGGCCACTGTTGGCAAAAGCCGGATTAAACAGCTGAGAGTTATACACCAGACCCACTGCCCAGTGGCGGCTGTCGTTGTCAAAGCTGACAAACTGGCCAAAGCCGCAGTCTTCGGGCGAGGGCGGCGAACAGACATCCTGGGCATCGTCCACCTGCACCACGTAGTCGCAGTGGGAGTTAGACTTCACCACCTTGCCCAGGCGGCAGCGGGTCGGGGCCGGAGTAAACAAATCCATAACGCGCTCTAGCAGAACATGGGTACTTATTGTAGTGGGTTTTTAGCCGCCGCCGGCCCCTTGGCGAGGGTCAAACCTTCAGAAAATCTGAGTAGAACTATCGGCCTATAGGTTCCCCACCGTTTGATCACGCACGCAGTTTCATGACCATCAGGGGAATCCCGCTCAAAATCAGTAGACCAACCAGCAAATAGTTACCCTGCCTTAGATCAAAACCCCGCAGCACCATTTTCCACCGCAGCTTCATGATGTAGCGGCCCAGCAAGACATCGAACAGCCCCATAAAAGTGGCGAGGAAGAGACCCGCTGCCAACAGACCCCCAATTGAGTCAATACCCAGGTTCGGAATCCAGAAATAGCAGATGACAAACAGAATCAAAGTACCGCTGATCAGGCTAACCTGCTTTGCCTTTTTCGTGCCAAGCCTAGGGGCGACAACCGCATTGCGAAAAATACCATGCAGAGTCTCAGCCCCAGCCAGGGTAAAACCGAGAACCATCAGCTCTAGCAGAAATCTCATTTAACTGGCCTGTGGCTTCGGGGTGAATGGCCGACTTAAGGCTGAAACCCGGCGTCGAAGTCGCTGCGGGTCATGGGCTGGCTGACCTCCAGGCCTTCGCCCCCGAGGAGGGTCAGCGGTTTACCCTCTACCGAGAGCCACACCGGGGCAGCGGGGTCGAAGGCGGTGGCGGTGTAGAGCACCTGGCCCAGGCGACCGATCATGGCCGCGCTGCCGCCGCCGGTTTCAAAATCGCCAGACAAATCGACGTGAACGCCGTCAGCCTCGACCGAGGCGCTGAGCAGCTGGGTTTGCTCGGGGATGGTGGTGAAGGCCTCTTGGCTGGGGTCGCCAGGCTTGGAGAGCAGATTGCCAAAGACTGCCGCCACCCGGTCGGAGGGCGACGCATCGGCGGCTACAGAAACGGACTGAGCCACTAGCTCAAAGCTGGTGCCGTCATCTTTGAGCCAGTAGACCTGGCCGGTCAGTTCCACCGGGGCGGGCTGGGTGGCTGGGTCTTGAACCACGGGCTGCTCGGCGGTCTGCGTTGGCACCGTTGGATCGGGCACCGTCAGCAGTGGATCGGTCTCTAGATCGATGCTCGGAAACTCTGCCACCGGGGGAGTCGGGTTGAGGGCGCGCCAGGTAAACCAGGCCACAGACCCGCCCGAGGCCAGCACCAGGGTGGCTAACCCGGCCACAATGCCGAGGGGAATTTGCCGGAGCTTGTCTTTGTAGGCCATGGTGAGGTACCAAAGGGGGTCACATAGTTAGCCTAGGGCAGCCTGGGCCAACCTAGGGCGCAGGGGGGACAGCTTCTAAAGCTGGCCGTCGCATTCTGTCGCGTCAAGAAGGGAGAGGTTGGCTCTATTCTGGCAAAGATGGCGATATCCAGCTCATTGTCACGTACTTTAAAGTTGAGAATGCGGGCGGTGATGCCCGATTCCTCGAGCAGGCGCAGGGTCAGCCGCTCTTGGGCACCCTGGACAAACGACTCCAGTAGCTGGGGCGGAGTGTCTTCGCCGTCGACGGTGATTTTGGGGTCGACTAGGGCAAGCCGATGGCCGTTGAGCACCCTCAGCCCCAGGTCTACGGCGATCGCAATATTTTCGTCGGCGACCCGGTCTTCGAGATCGACCACGATGCGAAAGCGATCGCCCTCTAGAAACTCCAGCGATGGGTTGGCCAGCCCGTAGCGGTTTTGCTCGCGATCGCCCCCGGCCCCCGGCAGGCTAAATTGCAGGCTGTCGAGCCAGCCCTGCACCAGGGGCGACTGCAAAAAGACATTGAGATCGCTGGCTTTGAGGCGCAGGCGCAGAGCCACCTGGGCCGGTTCATCGAGCACCAGTTCGCCCTGCTGTAGCCGGGCCAGATCCACATCCACCGCGTCGGTCTCAAGATCGATGGAGTCGATGCGCAGGCCGGGCAGCTGCCGGGTCTCGATGCCCCGAGCAGCAATGCGAGTTTTCTCAATGCGGCCATTGATTAGCTGGTAGTTGGGCACGTTGTCGATGCGCACCTGCAATGACTCGGCCCCGGCGATCTGGTCGCGCAGGGCGGCCTCGGCGAGGGTGTCTACCACCACGCCCCCGGTGCCCACTACCCCCAGCAGGGTCGAGAGAATAATGGTGATAAGCTCCATCGCCCGTCCCTTGTTTTTATATGCCCTTGTTTTATATGCCCTTGTTTTATATGACTCGCGCTACCGGCTAGCCAGCAGTTCGTCGTCGATCCAGCCCTTGACCAGAGCCACCACTTCGGTCAGGGCCACCTCTTGCACAATGCCCGTAGAGCGCTCGACCACCTCGACCTTGCCGTCGCCCAGGGCACGCCCGGTGACAATGCGGTAGGGAATGCCAATCAGGTCGGCGTCTTTGAACTTGACCCCGGCCCGCTCGTCGCGGTCGTCAAGCAGGGCATCAACCCCTAAGGCCAGCAGCGCTTTGTAAATCGCCTTGGCGGCCTCTACCTGCAAATCGTCGCCCATGTTGGGGATGACGACAATCACCTGGTAGGGGGCGATCGCCACCGGCCAGACAATACCGTTTTTGTCGTGGGATTGCTCCACTGCCGCCTGGGCCAGGCGCGACACCCCCACCCCGTAGCAGCCCATCACCAGGGGCAGCTCAGCCCCGGTTTCGCTGGTGTAGGTGGCCCCCAGTTTCTCAGAGTACTTGGTGCCCAGCTGAAAGATATGGCCAATCTCAATGCCGCGCGCGGTTTGCAGGGTTTGGCTGGGGTTGTGCAGGGCGCGATCGCCCGCCGCCGCCTTGCGCACATCTACTACTGTTTTGGGCAGGGTGAACTCTTGGCCCCAGTTGCCGCCTACGGTGTGGTGGCCCGCCTCGTTAGAGCCGGTGACAAAGTGTTTCAGGTCGGTGACGGTGGCGTCTACCAGGCGCAAAAACGCTGGTTCCAACTCCTGTCCGCCCTGAATGGGGCCGCCCTGAATGTAGTCATCGCCTAGGTCGGGGGCCATGTAGCCCAGGGGCAGAGGCTTCGTCGCCCACTGGCGCTGGGCGGCTTCGTCGGGCACCCCCAGACTCAGCACTGCTGTACCGCCGTAGTCGGCGGCTAGCTTGGTCAACTCGTTGGTGAGCTTGACCTCGTTGACATCCTGATCGCCGCGCAGGCTGACCAGCACTAGCACCACCTTGCCGCTGTCGTAGACCGCCTGGTAGAGCACGTTCTTGACGATCTGGGTGGGCGAGCACTGGAGAAACTTGGCCAGCGAGTCAATGGTGGGGGTGTTGGGGGTTTCCAGCTTCTCAAAGGTGGTGAAGCTGGAGGGCACTGCCTCCCCCGGCAGGGAAACGGCCTTCTCCACATTGGCAGCATACTTGCCGTCTTCGGTGTAGAGCACCTCGTCTTCGCCCGCCTCGGCCAGCACCATAAACTCGGTGGAGCCCGACCCGCCGATCGCCCCCGAGTCAGCATCCACCGCGCGAAACTCTAGACCACAGCGGCGCAGAATGTTGCTGTAGGCGGTGTACATTTCCTGGTAGGTGTCTTTGAGGCTGCCCTCGTCGGTGTGGAACGAGTAGCCGTCTTTCATAATGAACTCGCGGCCGCGCATCAGGCCAAAGCGGGGCCGAATCTCGTCGCGAAACTTAGTCTGAATCTGATACAGATGCAGCGGCAGCTGTCGGTAGGAGCGCACCATGTCGCGGGCGACGGCGGTGATCACCTCTTCGTGGGTAGGGCCGAGGCCCATCTCCTGCTGGCGGCGATCAATCAGCGAGAACATGATGCCCTCGGCCTTGGTGTAGGTTTCCCAGCGGCCCGACTCGCGCCACAGCTCGGCGGGCTGCAGCTGGGGCAGCAGGCACTCCTGGGCTCCCGTGGCGTTCATCTCGTCGCGCACGATGTCAGAAATTTTGTTGAGCACCCGCAGCAGCAGCGGCAGATAGGCGTAAACCCCGCTGGCAATGCGCCGTGTGTACCCCGCCCGCAGCAGCAGCTTGTGGCTGGGGATTTCGGCCTCTGCCGGGTCTTCCCGCAGGGTGACAAACAGCATTTGGGATAGTCTCATGGCCGCTTTGCCTGTCCTTAGATGGGCGTTATACCCGTCTAGAATAGAGCATTGCGGCGGAGACAACAGCGCAACTTTGTTGAGCACTGCCGCCCCCGACCGCAGTCGTCAATCTATAGCTGTTAATTCAGTAGATCTGTTAAGACGATCCGTTAAGACGATCCGTTAAGACACCTCCAGTTCAGGGGAGAGCTGAGAATCAGCTTTTTTTTGCCGCAGTAGCTTGAGGCCGAGGCCCAGCAGCCCTGGCAGCAACGCTGGGGTAGGAATAACAGCAGGGTCTGCCGGGCCGGCAAGATCTGGGGTAGTTACTGTGTCCTCAGGAGCACCTTGAGACGGTGGAGCTACTTTAGCTGTGGGTTGAGGGGCGGCAGCGCTGCCTTGCCTAAAGAACAGGCTATATAAAATAAAGAAAATGGTGGCAAATAAGACAAAAGCACCAAAGCCCTCACCGACAGAGCCTCCCTGCTCTCCTTCAGACTGCGCCTTAGCCCCTTTAATACCCTTAGCCTTGGTAGGGGAGGGTTCTGTGCTCTCCATGGAGACGACCCTTTGCCGGCTTTTGTACTGGTCGTTGCCAGCATCTTTGAGGGCTGGGAAAAGATCTTCAAATTGATCTAGCTTAAACTGCTCGCTTTTTAGCGATTGTTCGTTGCGGGTAGGCGTTGCGATCGCAGCCGCTTGAATCGGCAAGACTTTTGCAAATCCTAAGCTGAGAGATATAGCTACGGTGACAGCCAGCTTAAAGCTTTTCACCGAACTCTTCATCGAATGAGATGTCATCTTCTAACGGACTCCGCGTAATGTTGAAAAGGTGAATGAATGGATGTAGCAGATGGCACCTGCGTATCAGTGACGTTCAGGTGAGGCGGCTCAGCATCTTTGGCTGAGTCGTCTAATTGCATTTAGTTGCACCACAGTTAGACGAGACCCTTTAGACATCTCCCCTCGGTCGCCCATGGCTGCACACACCATTGGCGATGGCCCCTTGGGGCTAAACCCTGAACTGCTCAGGGATGAATTAGACGCATCCGTATTACTGCTCGATCTTATGTTGCATTTTCTACAATTCGGCAGGCCTAGCGCCTCAAATCTCCGAAACTTCATAGGTTCTACCCTGGCTCTGGGCTTCTGTGAAAAGTTCCCTAAGCCTTGGCTCAATCCCCTGAAATTCTCCGGATTGTCAAGGACATGCCAAAATCCGCTAGAGTGACAGGACACCTTTTGGGGTCAGACGTAAGCTACCGATTTCCTTTGCCCCCACTGCTTCCGTCGTTCGCTTCCCTGTGTTAACTGCCGGTCTCTAATGAAAAAAGTTTTCGTCCTCGACACCAACGTATTGCTTCACGATCCGATGGCAATGTTTAGGTTTGAGGACAATGACGTGGTGCTGCCGATCACCATTATTGAAGAACTCGATCGCTTCAAAAAAGGCACCGCCGACACCGCCCGCAACGCCCGCTACGTGTCGCGCACCCTCGATGAGCTGCGCCAGCAGGGTTCTCTAGTGCAGGGCATTACCCTCGAAAAGGGCGGCACCCTGACGGTGGCCCTGTGCCACCGCGACACCCTGCGCCAGCTGCCCGCCGAGCTAGAGGGCGACCAGGGCGACAACGCCATTCTCGCCGTGGCGCTGGAGTATAAGCACAACCACGACATGCCCGTAGTGCTGGTGAGCAAAGACACCAACCTGCGCATTAAGGCCGATGCCGTGGGCCTGATGGCCGAAGACTACGAAACCGATAAGGTTGACTACGACGACCTCTATGCTGGCACCCTGGAGGTGATGACCTCCGCTGAGGCCATTAGCCAGCTGTTTGGCGACGGCCACCTCAAGCTCGAAATCCCCCTCTACCCCAACCAGTGCGTCACCCTGGTGGATCAGGCCAACCCGGCCCACACCGCCCTGGCCCTGGTGCAGGGCAGCAGCGGAAAGCTGGTGCCCCTGGGCAAGCTGCCCCACGCCGGGGTGTCGCGGGTGCAGCCCCGCAACCGCGAGCAGCGCTTTGCCTTTGAGCTGCTGCTGCAAGACTCGATCTCAATGGTGACCCTGGTGGGCAAGGCGGGCACCGGCAAGACCCTGCTGGCGATCGCCGCTGGGGTGCAAAAAGTGGCCGACGAGCGCCTCTACTCGCGCCTGCTAATCGCCCGCCCGATCGTGCCCCTGGGCCGCGACATCGGCTATCTGCCCGGCGACATACGCGAAAAGCTCACCCCCTGGATGCAGCCCCTCTACGACAACTTTGACCTAATCTTTGGCACCCAAGACATGCGCGGTCGACCTGAGCACTGGCGGCGCGGCCATGAGGAGATGATCGACCAGGGGCTATTGCAGATTGAGCCGCTCACCTACATTCGCGGGCGCTCTATTCCCAAGCAGTTTTTGATCGTCGACGAGGCCCAAAACCTCACCCCCCACGAGGTCAAAACCATTCTCACCCGCGCCGGGGAAGGCACCAAAATCATTCTCACGGGCGACCCCGAGCAGATCGACAACCCCTACGTCGATGCCTCTAGTAACGGCCTCACCTACGTGGTCGAGCGGTTTAAGGGCGAGGGTTTGGCGGGCCACATTACTCTCTGCAAAGGCGAGCGATCAAGCTTGGCCGAGCGGGCGGCGCTGCTGCTGTAGCCCCGGCTACTTACCCGGCCACCAAAACATCAAACCCTGGGTCCAAGAGTATGCCAACCAATAAAGCATCCAAGCTAGACCCTCATCCCCCAACCCCTTCTCCCTAGGGGAGAAGGGGAGCCAGATTCAGAACCCGTCTCCCTTAGGGAGACGGGCAGGGGTGAGGGTGGAGAGCCATGGCAAATGGATGGTTATTTTCATGGAGCACTCTAAGGTTGCCCCTGGGCCAGGGCATTGGCCAAAAACTCCACTAGGCGAGTCACCTTTGCCGACAGGTGGCGGTTCACCGGGTGCAGCCCATAGATATTGATCGCCGGGGGTGGGTAGGCGGCCAGAATGGGGCGCAAATGGTTCGCCTGCAAATCTTTTTCCACAATGAAATCGGGCAGCATGACAATGCCCAGACCTGCCAGGGCAGCGGCCCGCAGCACCTCGCCGTTGTTGCAGTACAGCGGCCCATTGATGGCGACCCTGTGCGGCTCATCGCCCACCAGAGTCCAGCTATTCTCCTGCGATCGGTGGCCGTAGTGGAGGCAGTCGTGGTGCTTGAGATCTGCGGGATGGGTGGGGATGCCGCGCCGTTGCGGGAAGGCGGGGGCGGCGCACAGCACCAGCGGGCAGG
>QBMN01000076.1 GCA_003241845.1 Shackletoniella antarctica
AGGGTTAATTTCAGCTTATGTCAGTGCCATTCGACTCCTAATCCTCTTTAGAGGAATGTCACTGAATTAAGGCTGGTGGGCAGTGCCCACCCTACGGCAGATCAAGGCTTCTGGCGATCTGCAAGGGTTAATTTCAGCTTATGTCAGTGCCATTCGACTCCTAATCCTCTTTAGAGGATTTCAGCTTTGAGCCTCGGACTTTGAGTCCGAGGCTCGTAGGCTATGGTGAGACCAGACACCCAACCAGGTAAATAGGATCATGGCACTGGGCGACAAATCACTGGCTACCACAACCGCTCAGCCACTCTACGAGGCCGATTTTTACGGCTGGACTCAGCAGCAGGCGCATTTGCTACAGTCGCAGCGCTGGGCCGAGCTAGATATTGCCAACCTGGTTGAAGAAATTGAATCGTTGGGTAAACAGCAGCGGCAAGAGCTGAGAAACCGCCTGGGGGTTTTGCTCGGTCATCTGCTGAAGTGGCAGTTTCAGCCCGATCGCCGCTCCAAAAGCTGGGTCGCCACCCTGCGCGAACAGCGCCGCGAGATTCTCATGCTGCTCGAAGAAAGCCCTAGCCTGAAGCCCTACCTGCCAGAGGCGATCGCAGTCGGCTACCAAGCAGGGCTAGATCTGGTGGTGCGCGAAACTCCGCTGGCCTATAGCGATCTGCCTGAGACCTCTGGCTACACCACCGAACAGGTTTTATCTGCCGACTATTTGCCTAAGGCTGTTTAGTCGTCGGGGGGCATCTGTAGGCTAATGCCGCCGCTCTCGCTGATGGTGACGGTGCCGCCTAGCTCTTCAATGCGATTGATTGCCCGCTGGCGGGTGGCATCGTCAAAGGCGTTGGCCAGCACGCTGGCCCAGGCGTTGGCCTGGGCCTGTTTGCTGACCGGGTTGAGGGCCAAAAAGTCGGCGGTGCCCTGGGAGTTGGCGGCGATAAACTCGGCGTCGGGGTGAGATGACTGCCGCGCCCAGTCGGCGGCGGCTTGAAACGACTGCTGAGCCGCCTCGCCATCGGCCAGATATAGCAGCTCGTCTACCCCCTTGTAGCGCCAGACGTAGAAGCTGTCGTTGGGCAGGGTGGGCGTCAACCGCTCTAGCCCCTGGGCAATGATGGCCACGCTCTGCTCGGGCTGGGCCGCAAAGTTGCTGGTGCTGCCCGAGAGAAAGAGATAAAACATACGGTAGTAGGGGTCGTTGGGAATGACCACCTTAAAAAACTCGGGGCTGAGGTCGTAACCCGCCACGGCCCTCACCTCGGTGTCGCCAAAGTATTGTAGAAACTGCAAAAAAAACCAGTCGGCCACCAGGTTGTCAAAGCCAAAGGTGGGCAGCTTTTGCGCCAGCGCCAGGGTGGCCGCCGTAGCCTGGTCTTGGCGCTCATAGCTTTGGGCAGCGGTGCTGCGGTCTTGCAGGGTGGCCAGCCACTGCCGCTGCGAGACCGCCAGCCCCAGCAGCAGGGCTGCAAACAGCGCTCCACCCAAAATGCCCTTGGCCCAGCGAGGTTGACTTAAAGATTGCAGCATCGCGGTGATCAACGGTAGAGAGGTGGGGTAAGCAGAAATCGCTATGGGTATAAGTCTACCCACTTGGGCGGCCCTGGGTTGCCCAAATGCAAGCATTTGAGCGGCCCAGGGCGAGTCTCTACATTGTAGATAACTAAGATCTCCCCCCGC
The DNA here is from genome assembly GCA_003241845.1 of Shackletoniella antarctica. Taxonomy (GTDB): domain Bacteria; phylum Cyanobacteriota; class Cyanobacteriia; order Phormidesmidales; family Phormidesmidaceae; genus Nodosilinea; species Nodosilinea antarctica. Next base: position 1,678 of record QBMN01000076.1, read on the forward strand.
TACCGAAGCGAATAGAGCATTTTTTTGGCAGGGTGATCGCTACTGCAAACCAAGTGGGTAAGTTAAACTCAGGCGAAAACAACACCTCTACCGCCTACCCTCAAGGAGACACAAACCTATGAAGACTACTTTCAAAAACAACCTGCTGCACCACCTGATCGCCAAAAAAGAAGAAGGCGGTTTTACCCTGATTGAACTGCTGGTGGTTATCATCATCATCGGCATTTTGGCTGCCATTGCTCTGCCCTCTTTCCTCAACCAGGCTAACAAAGCCCGCCAGTCTGAAGCGGTGACTTATGTTGGTTCCATGAACCGGGCTCAGCAGGCTTACTATCTAGAAAGAAACGGTTTTACTGACGGCATTGCAGAGCTTGGTCTTGGTATCCCTAAGTCAACGGAAAGCTATGACTACCAAATTACAAAAAGTACGACCGCGCCCACAGTTACAAATCAAGCACTGCCAGCGGGTCCTGCAGATGGGCTTCCTGCAGACGCAGCCGTTCGAGCATACATCGGCGGTGTAGCTCTTGCTGAAGTCAACGAAGAAACAGTTGATGATGCCGCTGGTAGCCCAGTAGTCGTTTCGGAAACAACTACTGTTGCCGTCGTATGTGAAGCTACTCAACCGCCAGTTCGTGGTGGTGCAACTGGTGCTCAAGAAGTCGGTGTTGACGGTACAACAGGTCTACCAACTTGTCCCGCCACCATATACTTTAAAAAGGGATAACCTTGACTTAAAGACCTAAGTAGAAATTGAAGTCAAGAGTTGAGCAGATATTCCAAATATCTGCTCAACTTTTTTAAGTATTTTAGCAAGCGTGCAAACTTGAGACTTAAATAATCGGTGGCATATCAGAACCTTCTCTCAGGAGACGTTTCATGAACGACTCTGCTCAGCCAACGTAGGGCTAGAGACGCTTACATTGATAGTAGCCACCCATTGCCCTATAGCTGAAATAAATCAATCGACTCCCTATAAACGTCCTCATAAATAACCTTAGTTTTTTAAGGTCTAGATCTAGGCCGCTACGGTAAAATACCCTAATTCTAACCAGTATAGGATGCCTCTATGGATACTTCTCAATCTGCCTTTCTCGAAACCATGCGGCGGCAGTTTGACTTTGGCCCCTATCCGCGCCACCCCATTGACCAGTCGCCCAGAAACGAGCCAAACGAGCTGTTTGTCTACAACCTAGTGACCCCCTACTATCTGCGCGACCAGCGGGTGATTAGCACCGAGGGCAAGCTGATTTTAGATGCCGGGTGCGGCACTGGCTACAAGGCGCTCACGCTGGCGCTGGCTAACCCAGGGGCCAGGGTGGTGGGGGTAGATATCTCGCCAAAATCTGTTGAGCTGGCCCAGCAGCGCCTAGAGCACCACGGCCTTAAAGACAGTGTGGAGCTTCAGGTCTTGGCGATCGAAGACCTGCCCCAGCTGGGCATGGCCTTTGACTACATCAACTGCGATGAGGTGCTCTACTTTTTTGACGATATCGCCCGTGGCCTAGCTGCTCTCAAGTCTGTGCTCAAGCCAGAGGGCATCATTCGCGCCAACCTGCACAGCGCCCTGCAACGGGCGATCTTCTTTCGCGCCCAAGAGCTGTTTGGCCTAATGGGGCTAATGGAGCCAGATGCAGAAGAGATGGCTATACCTATTGTGGTAGAGACCATGAAGGCACTCAACGGAGGGATAGATCTCAAGAAGCGGAGTTGGTTGCCCAAATATGAAACCGACGATAATGCCGAGGCGCTCTTGGCCAACCACCTTTTGCAGGGCGACAAGGGCTATCGCATTGCCGACCTCTTTGCAGCCCTGCAAAAGGCCGACCTGGCGTTTGTGAGCATGCTCAACTGGCGGCACTGGGAGGTGGCCGACCTGTTTAACGAGCCTGACAATCTGCCTGCCTACCTGGCCATGGGCCTAGCCGACAGCAGCATTCAAGATCGGCTCACGCTTTACGAGCTGCTGCACCCCGTTCACCGTCTGTTAGATTTTTGGTGCGGCCATCCCTCAGATACGCCCTCACCTACGCCCCTAGCCGAGTGGGATATAGCCACCTGGCAAACCGCCCAGGTCACGCTTCACCCTCAGCTACTCACCGATAAGGTCAGAGCTGCCGCCACTGAAGCCATCTACAAGCGTCAGCCCCTGATGCTCAGCGAATTTCTTAACTTGCCGACGCTCAACCCAGTGCCTGTCGATAGCGGCGTGGCGGCGCTGCTGCTAGGGCTGTTTAATGGCCCCATGGCCTTTGCGGCCCTGGTTGACCACTGGCGCACCCTGCGCTCTGTTGACTGGGTCACCCTAGAGCCGGTCAGCGTAGAAGCGGCCCAGCAGCAGGTAATCGAGATGCTGAGCAGCCTAGAGACCTTTCTCTATGTGCTGGTCGAGCCTCAGCCCTGACCATTAGCAGCTGTTGCCAACCAATGCGCCGGTTTTCTGCGCCCATGGCGATGCGCCCCCACAGCAACCGGCGCATTGGCAAGGTTAATCAGGTATGTGCAACAATTTGCCCCCTAGCAGCAGTTGCCGCTCTTCGATACGCTTTGCTCGGTTGGCCTAAGGTAATGGTCACTCGCCCAATCGGTGTCAGCCCAGCCAAAACACCGTCTTGCAGCTCAAAGTGGTCGCCCCACGTATCTCGGCGGGGATGGTAAAGGCGAACAATCTGTTGAGAATCAGCATCAACCGAGGCAACATCACTGCCCTTGTGCTTGTTGCACAGGGTACAGGAGAGGGCCAGGTTGTCTTCTGTGGTTGCTCCCTTGTGTTTCTCAGCGATGATATGGTCGATTTCGTGGGGCGCTAATGACATAGCCTCTGGAATCAGGCAATATTCGCAACAGGCTCTAGCCCTGGCATACACCAACTGCCGCAACGCGTTGGGAATGTAGGTCATTGCGGCTGGCTGAGCTGAAGCTTGATATGAGCTTTAGCCTTTGCTATGCGAACAACGTGTTCTAGATACTCGTAGCTCTGCCAAAGACGCTCTTCGTCTTGGCTTAGCCCTGTGGAGCGGCTCTTCTCAAGCAGCTCGCTAATTTGAGCTTGCAGAGTAGTAGAAGGACGCAGCGCCAAAATTTCTTCTGGAGTGGGTAGCCCAGCTAAAAACTCTAAAATATCGGCAAAACCAGAAAAACCCACCTGAGGCGTGGCATTGAGCTCTCGCAAACCCAATTGAAGAATTTGCGGCAGTTGATTTTGTAAATTATCTAACTGAGCAGCCAGATCATCCGGCAGGTTGACAGTAACTCGCATAGGTCTTGCCTTTTGTTAGCGGCCCATACTAGCGGTAGCGTAACGCATTCAATCTGCCAAAGAATACCCGTAGGGTGGGTTAGGCGGCTCCAGCCCCAGCCCAGTAACCGACTCACCCAGCCCCGCCGTAACCCACCGCCCCCTACAACCAAACCTTAGGCTCAAAGGCGGCATCATTCAAAATTGTCATCGCATCGCCCGCCTGGGCCAAAACAAACAGCCCCTGCCGGTAAGCATAGCGGTCGGCCCCAGGGTCAAAGGTGATGCCAGCCACCGCACCATAGAGCTGCCGCCCCGCCTGCTCCGGAAAGAATTGGTGAAACCGACCTAAATCCTCCATAAACGCCTGGATATCTTCAACGCCCAGGGTACTTTTTACCTCAACCGCCAGCACATGCTGCTGATTTTGCACCAACACATCAATTTCCAGTGTGTCTCCTTGCTCAAACCGCTTCACCCGCTGGCTCACCTGATGCACCGGAATGCCCCGCTCCAGGAAAATTGTTTTACAAGCCGGGGCCACCAGGTTCTCAACAAATTGTCCCCACTTGCCACCCAACGCCCCGAGTTGCTGGCTTAACTGGCGATTCACCCGCTCAATGTTTTGGGTAGACGCCTGAATTTGGCGGTCTGTTTCCTGAATTTGGCGGTCTGTTTCCTGAAACCTCCGATCTGTTTCCTGAAACTTGCGGTCTGTTTCCTTCTGCGCCTCTACCAATTCAGCCAGCAAGCGCCAAACATCATCTGCCGTCGTCGCCATCACCTGACCTCATCGCCCTTTGCCTACCCCAATTATGCCTTCTCCCCCAGAGCATAGGGCCGACTTGTCTGCCATTCAGCCTGGGCAGGCTGACACCTTTGCCGACTACTTCAAGCTCAGCTTTGCTCCCTCAGATATTCTGGCCTACTTTGGCACCAGCCTTGAGCGGCGATCGCTATCTCTGCCCCAATACACCGGGGCGCTAGATCGCCTAGCTGATCTCAAAGCCGGCATCGAAGAAAAGTCTAATCGTCCCTTCCCAGGAGGGGACAGTGTGAGGCCATCGCAGCAAAAAGGCTCCTGACCTAGGTCAGGAGCCTTTTTATTTAACCCTTACCTCAACCTTAGTCGAGGTCGCCCATGGCGAGCACGGGTTCAGTGTTGCGATCGATGCCTTTCTCAAAGCCTGCCTCAGCCGCGCGGGCGCGACCAGCATGCCAGAGGTGGCCAATCAAGAAAAAGAAGCCCAGCACAAAGTGAGAGGTCGACAGCCACTGGCGGGGGTTAACAAAGTTCACCGAGTTGATTTCGGTGATCACACCACCCACCGAGTTGATCGAGGCGTTGGGCGCGTGAGTCATATACTCAGCGGCGCGGCGCACCTGCCAATCTTGGATGTCGTTGGTCAGCTTGTCGAGGTCGAGGCCGTTGGGGCCACGCAGAGGCTCTAGCCAGGGGCCTTGGAAGTCCCAAAAGCGCATGGTCTCACCACCAAAGATGATCTCACCCGTGGGCGATCGCATCAGGTACTTGCCCAGACCCGTGGGGCCTTGGGAAGCACCAATGTTGGCCCCCAGGCGCATGTCGCGCACCAGGAAGGTCATCGCCTGGGCCTGAGACGACTCGGCGTTGGTGGGGCCGTAGAACTCAGAGGGATAGGCGGTGTTGTTAAACCACACGAAGCAGGAGGCAATAAAGGCCATCAGCGACAGAGCGCCCAGGCTGTAAGACAGGTAGGCTTCACCCGACCAGATCAGGGCACGACGCGCCCAGCCAAAGGGCTTGGTCAGAATGTGCCAAATACCGCCGCCAATGCAGATCAGGCCGACCCAGATGTGGCCACCGATGATGTCTTCCATGTTGTTGACGCCGACAATCCAGCCGTCGCCACCAAAGGGAGAACCCAGCAGGTAGCCAAAGATAATGGCGGGGTTGAGGGTGGGGTTGGTGATGACGCGCACGTCGCCACCGCCTGGTGCCCAAGTGTCATAGACACCGCCAAAAACGCAGGCTTTTAGCACCAGCAGCAGCGCACCCCCACCCAGCAGGATGAGGTGGTAGCCGATGATGTTGGTCATCTGGTTTTTATCTTTCCAGTCGTAGCCGAAGAAAGACGAGTATTCTTCTAGCACTTCGGGGCCGCGCAGGGCGTGGTAAACCCCGCCCAGACCCAGCACCGCCGACGAAATTAGGTGCAGCACACCCACTACAAAGTAGGGGTAGGTGTTGATCACTTCACCGCCGGGGCCAACGCCCCAGCCCAAAGTAGCCAGGTGAGGCAGCAAAATAAAGCCCTGCTCATACAGAGGCTTGTCGGGAACAAAGTGAGCGACTTCAAACAGGGTCATAGCCCCTGTCCAGAACACAATCAGACCAGCGTGGGCCACGTGGGCACCCAGCAGCTTGCCAGATAGGTTGATCAAACGGGCGTTACCAGACCACCAGGCAAAGCCGGTAGATTCTTGGTCGCGCCCAGCAATATACGAGTTGCTAGAGAGCGTTACCACGGGGGAGTACCTCTTCGGGGAATACAAACTTCTCATGGGGCTGGTCGGTGGGTGCCATCCAGGCCCGGATGCCTTCGTTCAGCAAGATGTTCTTGGTGTAGAAGGTCTCAAACTCGGGGTCTTCCGCCGCCCGAATCTCCTGGGACACAAAGTCNCGTATTCGGCTAACTGAAAGCGAATGTTCTGACGGCTTAACTCGAGCTCTTGGACGTCGTACGTCCGGTAGCCATTGAATCTCGCTCCTGCTGGTATCACCTGGGGCTGGATCATCTCTTCTCGGTCGATGGCAAAGCCCGGTTTCTTGCTCCGTTTGCCGCTCCGGCGGCAATGACCTAGTTGTCGTTTCAAATAACTCACAATCTATCCTCAGACTGCATAGTGAATCTGACCTGCCCATTTCAGCCGTTTTCCCCCGTCCTCGGAGGAGGTGTCGAAGTTGTGCGAATACGCACCGAAGGGTCAGCATAAAAAAAGAGAGGCGCTAGGCACCTCTCTTAGTGAAATACCTGAATCAACTGATTCAAGCCGTTGGCTGTAAACCCGTTACAGAGCGTTGCCTCGGGGCAGCACTTCTTCAGGGAATACAAACTTCTCATGGGGCTGGTCGGTCGGTGCCATCCAGGCCCGGATGCCTTCGTTCAGCAAGATGTTCTTGGTGTAGAAGGTCTCAAACTCGGGGTCTTCCGCCGCCCGAATCTCCTGGGACACAAAGTCATAGGCCCGCAGGTTTAGACCCAAGCCCACCACACCAACGGCGCTCATCCACAGGCCGGTGACCGGCACAAACAGCATGAAGAAGTGCAGCCAGCGCTTGTTCGAGAAGGCGATACCAAAGATCTGAGACCAGAATCGGTTGGCGGTCACCATCGAGTAGGTCTCTTCGGCCTGGGTCGGCTCGAAGGCGCGGAAGGTGTTGGCGTTATCGCCGTCTTTGAACAGGGTGTTTTCAACGGTGGCACCGTGGATGGCGCACAGCAGCGCACCGCCCAAAATGCCCGCAACCCCCATCATGTGGAAGGGGTTGAGCGTCCAGTTGTGAAAGCCCTGGAAGAACAGCAGAAAGCGGAAGATGGCGGCGACGCCGAAGCTGGGCGCAAAGAACCAGCTGCTTTGGCCTAAGGGGTACAGCAGAAATACGCTGACAAAGACCGCAATCGGGCCTGAGAAGGCGATGGCGTTGTAGGGCCGTAGACCGACCAGACGAGCGACTTCAAACTGCCGCAGCATGAAGCCGATCAGGCCGAAGGCACCGTGCAGAGCCACGAAGGCCCACAGGCCGCCCAGCTGAAACCAGCGCACTAGGTCGCCCTGGGCCTCGGGGCCCCACAGCAGCAGCAGGGAGTGACCCAGGCTGTTGGCGGGGGTGGAGACTGCTACGGTCAAAAAGTTGGCGCCCTCTAGGTACGACGACGCGAGGCCGTGGGTGTACCAGGAGGTCACAAAGGTGGTGCCGGTGAGCCAGCCCCCAACCGCCATGAAGGCGCAGGGGAATAGCAAAATGCCGGACCAGCCGATAAAGACAAAGCGATCGCGCTTTAGCCAGTCGTCGAGAATGTCGAACCATCCTCGCTGGGCTTGCGCGCGTCCCATTGCTATGGTCATACGCTAATCTCCGTAACTATCTAACAACAAGGGAAACATCAAGTACGGCCCGAGAGCCGTAGAGTTCCCAGAGGGAGCAATCCATTTCTGGACTTGAATTGGATTTATACGCGGAAAATGATGGCGCTAGCTCTAATCCGAGAGTGGCTAGCTGACATAACGTCAAGCTAACAACCCACAGATTATGAGTAGTGTTTACTATTCTTTACCGTAATTATCATTATAGGGGTATCACAGGAGACACTAGGCCGAAAACCCAGATCATCTTTGGGTTTCAGGGATTTTCATAAGTATTCTTGCTTATGCCCAAGGGCTGATATTGACGTTCAGGCGTGTCATTTTTCTGGCGGCGGCTTAAAAGCATTCTCTAGCAGCCTTAACAAGGCCTGGATGGGTGCTAGCTAGCACAGATTGCCCCTTGGCCTCGAGGTTACAAACAGAATCTGGTGATGCGCCCTACTCTATATAGATGGCCGTCGCCACAAGGAATTAGGCTGTTTTCGCACGCAAATGGCTACACGCCAGTTCGCCGCCCCAGGCTCGGCTATTGGCTATCAAGGGTGTCCTAAGCAACCTAGCCAGCGCTATGTATTGCTCACACCTTATATATTAATGATGAGCGGACTTGGGAAAGGCCGCCGCCATCGCTAACCCTTACTAGGTAGTATTCAACTATGTTCACGATTGAGTTAACCCTGAAGCACACGGCCATGCCGCTCTCTGTACAAAAAAAAGAACAGAGTGAGGCAGAGGCGGTCTACAACTCAGTTGCAGACGCTCTGCGCAGCGGTAATGGACAGTTGCTAGAACTGGCCTGTGACCAGCAGCCTCACAAACGCATCAGTATTTTAGGTAGCGAGGTGGCCGCAGTACAGATATTCGAAAAGAGCGGCACTGCCACTGCCTCGGGTCGTCCGCCTGGGTTCTTTGCGCTGAGCAGCGATCAGTAGTCGGTGGATAGTCGATATCTAGGAGCCTAAGCCTGTGCCCGGTGACATTGTGGCGGCTAAAGACCCTGGTGCCATTTGGGTCAACAATTTGTGGTTTCAGTGGCCATCGGGGCTGTCGGTGTTGCAGGGCTGCTCGCTAACTGTACAGCCCGGTGAGTTTTGCATGCTGCTGGGCAACAATGGCAGTGGCAAGTCGACGTTGCTGAAAATCTTGGGGGGGTTGCTGCAACCCCAGGAGGGGAAGTGGGCGGTTGAAAAACCGGTGGGATTTGTGTTTCAAAACCCCGATCACCAGCTGGTGATGCCAACGGTGGGAGCAGATGTGGCCTTTGGCCTGGTAGATGAGCACTTGCCTTTGGCGGAGATTCGCAACCGGGTGGATGATGCCTTAGCTGCAATCAATTTACTAGAGATGAAGCGGCGGCCTATCTATGCCCTTAGCGGCGGGCAAAAGCAGCGAGTAGCGATCGCCGGGGCGATCGCCCGCCACTGCCATGTGCTGCTGCTGGATGAACCCACGGCCCTGCTCGACCCCGACAGCCAGATTGACTTGGTAAAGCGGGTGCGAGATTTAGTTAAAGAGCGGGGTCTGACAGCCCTGTGGGTGACCCACCGACTGGTGGAATTAGACTACTGCGATCGCGCTTTCTTATTGGAAGCAGGTCGCGTACTGGATGAGGGCAACCCCACCCGTCTCAAGCATCACTTACAAAATAAGTCTTCAAGTGTTTAGGCTCACCGCCTAGCATCGACGATGGCGACCAACCTTACATCTGAAATTCTTGGTACTATGGGTGTCTGAGCTATTTATTTAGGTTGTTATGGTTAAGCGTTCCCCCTTTGACAGCACTCAGGTTATGCGACGTACCGAAGATTTGATTCGGGCAGCATCGAACCGCTACCGGATTACGGTGCAGGTAGCTACTCGAGCTCAACGGCGACGCTTTGAAGACTTTGAAAACTACGAAGACCCCAAGATGAAGCCTGTGCTGCGAGCCATCTTTGAGATGTCTGATGAGCTAACTCAGCCTGGAATTATCGGCGAGTAGGTGGTTTCTAACCTGTTAAGCCGATGGGCGAGCGGTTGATAAAAGAAGGCGATGGCTGGCGGCTGGGTTCCAACCCATCCGCCACTCATTACTGCGCGTTGCTGGCGGGCCGTGGATGGGCTGTTGAGCTGACTGAGTCTGAATTTCAGACCTTTTGTCGGCTGGTGTTGGATCTGCGGAAGACCATGGGTGTGATCGCCGCTGAACTCATGGATGAAGAACGGCTCACCTGCGAAGCCGAAGCCAATGACCTCTGGCTCGAAGCGGAGGGCTTGCCTGATGCCTATAGTCTGCGGTTTATCCTCAGCTCAGGCCGTCGCTGTGAAGGAGCATGGGATGCGACCTCAGCCCAGCAAATCACCCAGGCCATCCACCACCTCACACCGTTCTAGTCCATCAAGAAATTTCACTAGATATTGCTAGGGGTTATGCCCCTACTGTGTTACTGTAAAAAAGCACAATTGAGCATGACCGGGGCGTAGCGCAGCTTGGTAGCGCACCACTTTGGGGTAGTGGGGGTCGTGGGTTCAAATCCCGCCGCTCCGATTGATTGAAACCTCGCCAAATGGCGAGGTTTTGTCGTTTTTGGTCATCGCCCCGCACGCCCACATGGGTACAGTATTCCCTAGGCTTTAACGAAATAGTTAGGCTTTTGGCCATTCGATGGGTACAGATTGGGTGCTTAAATCACGGCCAGAAACCCCAAAGATGAAATTTCTAGCGTTTTCAATTGAGCGAGGGCGGCATTGACCGGTTCCTCATAGTCTAGCGATCGCCGCCTGTCCATAAACCCGTTTCAAGAACTGCAACCCCCGTGCCACAATTAGCCCAATCCCCTACGTTAGTAACAGGGCCGCCCGGTGGAACCGCCTTCCCTCAAAAAGCTAAACAGTGAGCTAAACCCAGCCCAGCCCCAGGGTGAGCCGACTTTGCGGCAGCTGCACAGCATCAAGGCCCAGCTCGATCTGGTGCTGCTGGCCCTAGAAGCCCTAACGGGCCTGGGGTCTGATGCCATGCTGGCGGCAGCGGATGCTCTGGGGGTGTCGGATTTGCTGAGCGATCGCGTCAATCTCTGGCGCTTGCGCCAGGCCAGCCCCCTGCGCAAAGGTCAGGGCCGCAAAAAGCTCGATGTGGACGAAGCCCGCGCCCTAGTGCTGGTCAGTTGCCATTTAGCGGCTAATCACCGCGACCCCATTCGCCAGGCCGTAGCGCGGCTAGAGCAGGCCCTAGCCCAGGGGCAGCCACCGCACCGCGCCGCCCAACTAGGCGACTATCTCGATGCCTTTAGCAATGCCTACCAAGATCGCATGGAGGGCGACCAAACCGCCACCACCGATGAACTCACCGCCTTAGGGCTAAAGCTGCTGGTCGATCTGCTGTTTTACAGTGGCGCTGGTGGCAGCCGCAAACTCTGGCTCGCCCTCCTTGATCGCACCGAGAAGTAGGCCACTGTAGGGTGAACCCTGCCCACCGCATGGGAGAAAACTCCCAGACATCACATAAACAAACTGTTGAATTTTGCCCTTTGAATTCTGAACCGGTAACCCCACTCCACCCCGCCTAAGTCCATGGCCCAAACCGCCACCATCACCTCCTACGAATATGCGGCGGGCACCTGCACCCTACGGCTGGTGGGCGAGCTGTCGCCCCTGAGCCAGGTAACGGGTCGCCCGGTGCTGGGGCGATCGCGCTTTACCCTGCAAGTCCATGGCGACGATGCCCCTGGGGAGACTAGGGCAGCGGCTACCCAGGCCGTGATCTTTGAGACCAGTGGTCGAGAACCGCAGTTTTCGGCCCTGGCAGATTTGGCGCAGACCTACGTGCAGCAGCAGCTCAGTGCCGACGCCCTGGCCACCGGAGGAGCCGTTACTCGGGGTGAGAATACCCTTCAGCCGGTGGGGCTAACCCGCCACCGGATAACCCTGGCGGCGCCGCCAGCACCCCCCAGAGTGGTAGAACTCTCCACCCTGCAACTGTCTGACCTGGCCGATGCCCTAGAGCAGGCCGACGGCAATCTCCAAATTATCCCCGATGCAGCGCTGCCCAAGGCCCGCCTGCGACCCAAGCTACCGCTGTGGCTTGGGTCGGTGGCGGCGGTGGGCATTGCGGCCCTATTGGGCAACCAATTTCTCACCACAGCGCCTAGCCCCGTTGTCTTTTCCCCCGATGGATCGCCAACCAGCGAATCGCAAACGCTCAATGGGGCCACCGCCGAATCACCCGCCGACAGCCGCCAGCAGAGCCTAGAGGAATCTGCGCCCACCGCTGACGCCAGTACCGCAACTGGAGCCGTCACTGGCGAGGCGGTACCAGCCCCCATCACCACCGCGCCAACAACCACATCAGCACCATCGGGTGAAGTGGCTGAGCCTGGAACTGCCAAGACCTCACCTCAAGTCCCTACCTCCCCAGCTCCGGAGGCTAGACGGCCTCAGACCGCTACAGCCCCAGCTCCGGCCTATCCTCCCCAGGCCGAGGCGCAGGGGGAGCAAGGCGAAAGCCCTGACGCCGGTATGGCCGCTGAACAGTTTCCCAACGCCGCCCGGCCCGATACCCTAAGATCCCCTGGTGCCCCTGAAGCCTTTGACGCTAGCCCAGATATCGCCGCCACCGCTGCCCCTGACTCTGCCCTAGACTGGATCACGGCTCTAACTCTCACCCTTCAGCAGCAGTGGCGACCGCCAGCGAATCTGGCTGCGCCTTTGCGCTACAGGCTTACTCTGGAACCAGATGGTACCGTAACGACCCTGGAATCTCTCAATGACTTTTCCGCCACCTACCAAAACAATTTCTCCCTACCCCAGCCTGGTCGCACCATCTCTGGAGTGGTCAGAGACGAATCAACCACGGTAGAGGTACAGTTTCTACCGTCTGGGGAAGTCGTGGTGGTGCCCCCAGTTCAAGCTCATCCCTAATGGCTAAGCCCCAGGGTCTACTTGGGGGATGAGATGTACCGTAAGGGTGGCCCTGCCCACCAGTTGAACCAGTGCCGTTAGCGCTAGGTTGGCATGAGCACCAGGCTAGGGGTGTTGCGATGACTGTTTTTTGCGCTTGGCCTTACGCAGGTGCAGGGTAGACATGGCCTTATCCACGGGGAACCCGGCAACAGGGATGACCTGGTGCTGGCGATCGCCTTCTAATTCCTTCAGCTCGGTGTAGTCAATCCAGTGGATGCAGTCTACCGGGCAGGTGTCGATCGCCTCTTGGACGATCTCCTCGGAGTCGCCATCTTGGCGGTAAACGCGCGATCGCCCATGGTCAGGCTCAATGTAGAACGTATTGCGGGCCACATGGGCACAGTGCTTGCAGCCGATGCAGGTAATCTCATCTACGTAGACGCCCTTTTGGCGCAGCTGACCGCCCAGCTCAGGTTCGTAGCCAGTGCGCTCCTCAACCTGGCGCAGCTGCCCGCCTAGCTCAGGTTCAAAACCGGTAGACTGTCTATCAAAATGTGTCATTGCGTTAGCCGCTCTACAACTGCCCAAACCCTGGGCCAATACTAAGAAAGGGGCCACTAGCAGCCCCTTTCCCAAAGTTAATTAGTCAGTGCCTTAGCCATTCCAGCGCTGCACCACCAGCCGCACAGAGCCGTCTTTCTGCACCTGCTCTTCCGCCAGCTGGAAGCCCTGGCGAGAGGTTTCAGTGACTACGGCGTTGTAGGCGTAGCGCTGGGTCACCTGGCTGAGGAAGCCCTCAACAGTCAGGGGCTGCTGCCAGTATTGCAGATCAGCCACCAGCTCGTAGTCGCTGGTTTCAGGGTTGCAACGAAAGCCAATGTCATAGCCATTGTCTTGGGCAATCACCACTTCAGCGCTCTGGGTTTGGCCCTGGTAGCCACGCACGTCGCAGGGGCCAGCCTTCCAGTCAGTGCCCAGGTCATTGAGGGCTAGCTTAAGGGATTCGAGATTGCGGATTTTGGTTTTGATTTGGCTAAAGTGTGACATCTTCTACGGGTTGTATAGGGACTAAAAAAATCGAGAAATTACCACTGGCTGTAGGCGGTCTGGGCAGAAACAGTTTCGTTAGCCGTTTGCTCGTTGCGCTGGGCAAAATACTCAGAGGTTGTCTGATGAGCCACCACCGTGCCGAGATGGGCCTCGATAGCCGCAGTTACCTCAGCACAGGAAGCACCCACAATACCGGTTACCGTCTCCTTGACCCGACCGTCGGGGTAGATGATAAATTCCAAGGTTTCCATGATTGCTCAGCCTCTTTAGCCTCTAAGTATGCGGGTATGCGGAACGAGGGCAGGGTAGTCAGCCGATCAATCCGCAGGGGGGGGAGTATTTTATCCCTAGCAGTACAAGCGAATTTACTAACCCAATGCCAACCGTGCATCGAATAGATAACTCGCCACCCGCGATTGCAAAAATCAACAGGCCGTATTAATTACGAAAGCAGCGTATCCATTAGATGTAGTGTCGCGTAACTTTAAGAGAGCGTCAAGGCAACTTTTGTTACATTTCGCCGCGCTTTTAGCGACCCAAGCCCCAGAGATAGTTGTTCCAGCGTTGTTACAAGCCGCAGCAAGCATTAAGAAAGTTAAAGGCCAAATTCCTGCTTCGCGGCTGTGGCTTGCTGCTACAGCCGTAGGCAAGCTGTTATCTGCACCGCGGCAGCCCTGTCGAGGTGGCCAAACGATTCCCGAAATGCCCCTCTAGACTAAAGGACTCCGGCTACAACCACCAGGGAGTGAACTCCCTGGCTCACTGCGAAAGTCTGCGAAAGCAGACTGGGATAGCCAGCCTCTAATCCTCTTCAGAGGATTTCGGCTTTGAGCCTTGGACTTCTAGTCTTTGGCTCAGCGGTCAATCTAAGGGACTGCCCCCTCAATCTGCCCCACCTTGACAGGGTTGTCTCCACCCATGGCACTTTCTCCAAGCCCAGGTCATGATCCCTGACTTGCCAACCCTCAAAACCTCGGCGTCAACGCCAGGGGATGAGAATGCCCTAAAAAGAGGCCGGGCAATCAGCTCAAGTCTTGAGCTGATTGCCAGGCCCCGCAGCGGAGAGGGCTTGCTAGTTCAGCGCTTCGAGGTAGTCGCGGACGCGGTTGCGGCGCTTGGGCTGGCGCAGCTTTTGCAGCGCCTTCGACTCGATTTGGCGCACCCGCTCGCGGGACAGCTCTAGGGCGCGGCCAATCTCGGCCAGCGAGTAGGGGGTGCCGTCGCCGAGGCCAAAGCGCATATTGATCACATCCCGCTCGCGGGTGGTGAGGTCGGCCATCAGCTGTTGCAGGTCGCGGCGCAGCGACTCGCGGATCAGCATGTCTTCGGGCGACATGCAGTCGGTTTCGAGCAGGTCGCCCAGCTCGGTGTCGCGGTCTTTGCCCACCTTGGTTTCTAGCGAAACCGCGCGGGGCACCCGCAGCAGCACTTCGCGCACCTGGTCGGCGGTCATATCTAGCTCGCGGGCGATGTCTTCGACCGAGGGGGTGCGACCTTTCTCTTGAGAGAGCTTGCGCTGGGCCTTTTTAATTTTGTTGAGCTTTTCGGTGATGTGGACGGGCAGGCGAATGGTGCGGCTCTGGGTGGCGATCGCCCGGGTAATGCCCTGGCGAATCCACCAGTAGGCATAGGTGCTAAAGCGGTAGCCCTTGGTGGGGTCAAACTTTTCGACCGCCCGCTCTAGGCCCAGGGTTCCTTCTTGAATCAGGTCGAGCAGCTCTAGACCACGGTTTTGGTATTTTTTGGCCACCGACACCACCAGGCGCAGGTTGGCCTTAATCATGTGCTCCTTAGCGCGAATGCCTTCGGAGACGGCCTTCTCTAGGTCGGGCACGGCGAGGTTGCTGAGCTGAGCCCAGGCCCGCTTACCCTCGGCCAGGGTAGGCTTGAGCTCGGTGATGGGCACCTCGGCAGCGGCGGCCCAGCGCTCTAGGGAGGGGCGATAGCCCAGCTGCGACGAGAGCCGATCGCGGGTTTGCAGCAGTTTGCTGTAGGTGGCCAAAATACCGCCGTTCTGCTCAGCGGCCTGGGTTAAATCTTCTAATAGCTGCACATAGCCCTGAACGCACTGGGCCTCCGAGACCTCTTCATGGCGCTCTAGCAGCCGCACCCGGCCAATTTCTTGCAGGTAGAGGCGCACTAGGTCGGTGGTGCGTTGACCCTTGAGCACTGCGGCTGTGTCGGCTTCGAAGTCGCTGTCATCGGCGCTGTCATTGGGGTCGGCGACAGAGAAGTCATGCAGCGGGCCGTTCTCATCGTCGCCGGGGGCGGTGAGGGCAAACTCCGGGTCAGCCGCAGCCGATGGACGGGAGATCTCATCTCTTCTGTAATGGGTTGTTGCTACCATGACGCTCTCTAGTAACTTGTACCAAACTCTGGTCGAAGGGCCTTTTGCCAGCTTCCTGTCAGTATTCCCAAACCGTCAGGACTTTAGAACAGGGGCTGGGGTTCCGGGGACGGGCGGTGCTGCTGAGGTCGCTTAAATCGGGATCGGTTATGGCAGCCGCAGGGGCAGTTGCCATAGCTGTTCACGATCACCTGGGTGCTTTCGCCATCCCAGCTGGCTAAGGTGGGCCGACACCCTAACCTACGGCGATAAGGGGGGCAATTCCCGACGGAACATTACACCTTGGCAAAAACCTTACATTGACCCCGGCGATCCATATAGGATGTGGGCATCTATTGCAATTGGAGACAGGCTTCGCTAATGGATAATGGTCTCTTTTGGACGGCAGATGCCCAAGCCAAGCTCAAAAATATTCCGTTTTTTGTGCGTGCCCAGGCCCGCAAGCACATTGAAGACGCGGCCCGTGCGCTAGAGGCCGAAGAGGTAAGCGCAGATTTGGTTGAGCAGGTGCGCCTAGAACTGGGTCAGTAGCGGCGATCGCCCAATTCAAACTGGGTTCCAAATTCTGCCCCTAGATACAGGTGGGACTGAGATGGCTGAGCTAATGTGATAAAGCCGGGGGACTGCGGACACAGGTTATTTAAGCAGGTTGCAAGTCGTACCCATAACGAGTATGATATAGAGGTGCCGACTGAGCAATGCCAAATGCCGAAGTGGTAGGATTTCGCCAACAGACCCTGCGGCAGGTTTGTTGGTAGTTGATTTGGTCGACAAGTGTAGTTGACAAATTTGGTTGGCAGATAGATTCGATTTTCAAATAGAAAGAGAGGCCCTATGGTTGCAACTCCTGTAAAAACTGAAGCTAAGCGTCGGTTTTACCCGACCCGCATTGATATGGCGGCCAATGTGCGATCGCAGATCGCCGAGATCTTAAACCAGACCCTCGCCGCCACCCTCGATCTCAAAACCCAGACCAAGCAGGCCCACTGGAACGTCAAGGGCATGGATTTCTTGCAGCTCCACGAGCTGTTTGACGAGCTGGCTGGCGAGCTAGAAGGCTATGTCGATATGGTGGCCGAGCGCGTCACCGCCCTGGGGGGCACCGCCATGGGCACCGCCCGCGTTGCCGCTGCCGAGTCGATTTTGCCCGAGTATCCGTTCAATGCCATTGATGGGGTTGAGCATGTCACCGCCCTGGCCGAGCGCTTTGCCGCCTACGGCAAGCATGTGCGCGAAGCCATCGACGCCACCGACAACCTGGGCGATGCCGATACCGCTGACCTCTATACCGAGATCTCTCGCACCATTGACATGCGTCTGTGGTTCCTAGAGGCCCACCTGGTAAAGAAGTCTGACCTCGACTAGGTCAATCGTTTTAGTCTAGGTAGAGATTAGCTAGATAGAGATTAGAGGCCGGGGAGACACAAGCTGTCGCCCCGGCTTTGTGGTTTAAAGGACTCTGCCGGTGGGCGATCATGTTTGTAGCAGGTATCCTAAGGCTCCAGTAGCTTCGCCACACCGACTATGCCCAACTCAACATCCCCACCCCCCGGCTCTAGTGAAACAGAGGTAATTGCCCTCGCAACGCTTCACGGACATGATCACGGGCACTCCGCCCACGATCATGGTGCTCACGCCCATACCCACGGGGCGATAGATCCTGAAATCGCCGCCTCTGAGCGGGGGTTGTGGGCGGTGAAATGGTCGTTTGTGGGGCTGGTGGTGACGGCGATCGCCCAGGCGATTGTTTTTACCCTCTCGGGCAGCGTCGCCCTGATGGCCGACCTGATTCACAATGTGGGCGACGCCATGACCTCGGTGCCCCTGGGGGTGGCGTTTGTGCTGGCCCGCGCCAAACCCTCCCCGCGCTTTGCCTACGGCTATGGTCGGGCAGAAGATCTAGCCGGAGTGACGATCGTGGCGGTGATTTTCTTTAGCGCTCTGCTCACTGGCTATGAATCGATTGAGCGCCTGCGCCATCCCCAGCCCTTAGACCATCTAGCGGCCCTGGCGGCAGCGGCAATTATTGGCTTTCTCGGCAACGAGCTGGTGGCGCTGTTTCGCCTGCGGGTGGGGCGAGAGATCAACAGCGCCGCCCTGGTGGCTGATGGGCTGCACGCCCGCGCCGATGGGCTGGTCAGCCTGGCGGTACTGGTTAGCGCCCTGGGGGTGGGGCTGGGCTACCCCTGGGCCGACCCGGTGATGGGGTTGGTGATCACCCTGGTGCTGCTGCGGGTGGTGTGGCAGTCGACCCAGACGGTGTTTACCCGGTTGCTAGATGGGGTAGAGCCAGAGGTGACTGAGCGCCTGCGCCACGAAATCGAGCACGGGGTGGAAACGTCTGCTGGCGCTACCGTCACCCAGGTTAAGGCCCGGTGGCTGGGGCATCGGCTCTATGGCGAGGTTGATTTAGGGGTAGCGCCAGGGCTTTCGGTGGCGGAGGGGGGGGCGATCGCCGCCCATGTCAAAGCCCACCTGCACCGACAAATCCCCTACCTGGCGGCAGTCACCATTCAGATACAGCCCAAGACCGGCAGCTAACTTGACCCTCCCGAGAAACCCCATAAAGAAGGGGCAGCGATACCTCGCTGCCCCTTCTTTAAATCTCAGACCGGAGTGTTGTCAGGGTTTACTCAGCGGTGGCCAGCTCGGTGCTGCCGCGACGACGGCGGCTGGTCAGGGTGTTAAACAGCATCTGGCCAATGGCCTTCACCAGGTTGCCCTCCAGCTCCTTGAACATTTCCATGTTCAGGCCAAAGGCATCGTTGGCTTCTTCGACGATGCTAGCCACCATGGCGTCATCCACCGGAGCCGCATCCAGCGACTCGCGGTACTTGACCTTAAACGCCTTCTCGTCAGAAATTTCGGGGAACTCGTAGAAGGCCGTGCCCTCGCCCTCGGCCAGGTTCATTGCCCGCTGGGCAATACCCTTGAGAATTTGCCCACCCGACAGATCGCCAATGTAGCGGGTGTAAGAATGACTCACCAGCAGCTCAGGCTGGGTGTTGGCCACTTCGCGAATGCGATCCACGTAGCGCTTGCCGCCGGGGGTCATCGCAATTTCGCTGGCCCAGTTGGGGCCGTGGTAGTAGGCCAGGTCGGCCTCTAGAGACGCCTTGCGGTGTAGCTCAGGAAAGTAAACCTTAGAGACCACGGGATGATCTTTGTGGCGCTCTAGCTCTTCTTCCATCGCCGCATAGGCGTAGTAGAAGTTAGCCACCAGCTTGCGGTAAGAATTCTTTTCGACCACGCCGCGCAAGAAGCAGCGCACAAAGCCCATGTTTTCGGCCATGGTATGGGCTTTTTTGGTGCCTTCGCGCAGCTCGGTGGATAGGTTGCTAGTCATGCTGACTGTCTCGCTCTAGGTTAATTAAAGGTGAGGTTTAAGCGGAGTTTTGGTTAGAAAATGCTTGCCCAGATCGTGGTTGCCCAGATCGTGGTTGCCCAGATCGTGGTTGCCCAGATCGTGGTTGCCTAGACAGGGCCTGCCCAGACAGTGGTCGCCTAGAGAAGCAATCTGCCTAGACAGTGACTGCCCAGACGACGCTTTCTCAGAGAATGCCTTCCCAAGCTAAAGACGTCTCCCAAAAGCTGAAGCCCTCAAAAGCTGAGAACTTAACTGCCATTATTTTATTAATGGGTCACGTTTATTTAACTTAGACCGATTTGATGATCGTTTCCATTACGAATTTTTACAGGCTCCACAACGACCCTACTTCCCCTCCGAGGAGGGGCATCCTTAGCCCGCCATGCGGGTGAGCAGTACCGGGCAGGGGGCGTACACCCGCACAAAGTCGGTCAGCGACTCGCCCAGCACCTTATCTAGATCGGGCAACCCCTTGGCGATGGTGGGGCGGCGATCGGGCGAACCGAGGATGATTAAATCCGTATGGCGATCCTCGGCCAGTTCACAGATGCGGCGGCCCGGCTTGCCCTCGGGGGCGGAGAGCTTGTAATTGATGCCGTATTTTTTCGCCTCGGCGGCGGCCTCCGCCAAAATTGGGTCTTGGTTGGGGTCAGTGCTGGCTATGTCAAAGGGTTTGGCCTTGAGGCTAGCTACCGTATGCACTAGGGTCAGCTCGCCGCCCTTGATGTCGCGCAGCAGAGAAATGGCGATATTTAACCCTTCCTTGGCCGAGTCAGATTTATCCATCGCTACCATCACCCGCTTGATCGGGCGAATGCTGTAGAGGTCGTCTTTGACCAGCAGCATGGGCCGCGACGACAGCTGAAACACGTACTGGCTGACGGAGTTTTCGAGAATGGCCTTGAGCCCCTGGAGGCCCCGCGAACCCATGATGATCAGGTCAGCATCGACTTCTTCGGCCACCTGAATCACCACGTCTTTGGGGTCGCCCTCGCGCAGCACAGCGCTGACCCGACTGGGGTCGAGGCTGAGGTTGGTAATGGCGGTGGCCAGGGTGCGGCCCCCAGATTCCCACTTGGCGGCCATGGCTTCGGCAGACACCTGGGATGGCACCACGTGCAGCACCGTCACCACCGCCCGCTGCACCAGGGGAATTTCCATCAGCGCCTTCATCATGGCTTCGGTGTTGCCGGTGCCAGAGTCGGCCAAAAGAATTTTTTCAATCATGGTTTTTTTGTGGTGTTCTCAGCTCATCATAGGCATTGATTTTGGGCCTATTTTGGCGCGATTCATAATTTGTAGTAGAGTCTTGCCGCTGGCCGCCCCAATAAATCGCTTTAAAAATATAGAGAAAGCCTCGATGGAAGAGTTTCGCTGGTTTGAGCACCGGGTTACGGTACAGCCCCACCACACCGACTACGCGGGCATTGTTTGGCACGGCACCTACGTCGCCTGGATGGAGGAAGCCCGAGTGAACTACCTCAGCACCTGCGGGCTGACCTTTGCCGACTGGGTGAAGGCTGGGGTAGACCTACCGGTGGTGGATCTGGCGCTGAAGTATCGGCGATCGCTCACCCTGGGCGACACCGCTCTGGTCAAAGCCCGCCTGGCAGCGACCAAAGGCGTGCGCTTTGTGTGGCACTACGACATTCAAAACGCCGATACCCAAGCAACCTGCATTGAGGGCAGCGTTACCCTAGCCCCAGTTGACGTCAGCACTCGCCGGGTGCTGCGCCGCCTGCCCGAGCCGTTGCGAACGGCCCTAGATTTGATCGTCTGAAGCAATAACTCCGCTGCGGCACCGCCCCAAAACTTTGTAGGATGGGCAAGACATGCCCATTACGATCTAGACCTGAGTTTTGATGGGCAAAGTCTAGCGCCCTTTGCCCATCCTACGGTTGCCCCAGCTATGTTCCTTCCCCTCCCCCAAGCAATGGCTGTAGTCTGCGCCCTGATCGTTATGGTTGCTGGGTGGCTTGGCTTCGCCCCCACCGCCTACGCCCAAGACAACGCCGTTGACTACACCCTCACCGACCTCAGCTTTCGCGATTTTGCGGGTAAACAGCTGTCGGGCACCTCCTTTGCGGCGGCAGAAATGCGGGAGGCCAACTTTGAGAAGGCCGACCTGAGCAAGACCATTCTCACCAAGGCGTCATTTTTGCGGGCCAACCTGGCCGGGGCTGACCTGTCGGGCACCTTTGCCGATCGCGTCATTTTTGACGGGGCCGATCTCTCCAACGCAATTTTTGCCGATGCCCTGCTCACCAGCAGCAGCTTTGGCGATGCCAATATTACCGGGGCCGATTTCTCCGGGGCGATTATTGATCGGTTTCAGACGGCGCAGATGTGCAAACGCGCCGACGGGGTGAATGAGACCACGGGGGTGGCGACGCGGGACAGTTTGGGGTGCCGGTAATCAGGTGATAGCTAATTGGTCAGCCGCATATCAGCGAAGTCTGTAGCAAAGAACACCCCAGAAGTTTGACAGTTCAGTTTCTCGGCTAATGCTAATAGAACCTTGCAATTTGGGCACTTTTATATGCAAGCCAGCTAGATCGGCTGAGGAGCTTTAAGCTAATATTCTGCATTGGGGGCATCATCTTGACTGACTTGACTGAGAGTAATCCACCTCTTCTACCTTTGCAAAACATGGCTAACCGCCATCAAGCGCTCACACCCTCTTTGGCTAGCAGCTATCTTGAAGCTGCGAGAGTGTGTCTTGATAGACATCACAGTTCTCCTAAAGAATTTACTTTGGAAGATGATAAGGTCGAGTCGGTTGCAAAAGTAGAATGGGAGGTAGCTGACAATAGAGTTCAAGCAGCTTGGGCAAATACAGATGATGCTACACGAGATGGAGCTTATGCCTTTGCAATTGCGACCACAGAACTGTTGAGAGGAATGGTTGCTGTACGTCGAGCAGAAACACGTACTGGCGCAGATTATTACATAGCACCATCAGAGCAAGACTTAGAAGATTTAGAGAATTGTTTCCGACTTGAGGTTTCGGGCACACATTCTGACAAATCAGAGGCAAAGAGGCGACTTCGTGTAAAGATTGAACAAGCAAGGCAAGGTCATAGCAATCTACCTGCTTTAGCAGCTGTGATTGGATTTCGGGTACAGTTGATACTACTTCAAACAGTCGATGAAGCGTCATGAGTTGGTTAGCTCATCATACTCGTAGTGAAGCGTATGCAAGCCAAGCAGAGGAGTTATACAGACGGCATGAAGGTGGCCGAGCTGCTGAACTTTACTGCTTAGCTGCGGAAGCGGAAGTTGACGCCCTAGATAACCTTGATCCTAACAAAATAAGAACAATTGGCATAACGGCTATAAGTGCTGCCTCTCTTTATTTCAAAGCCCAAGAATTCTTGCAAGCCAAAAAGATTGCTCATCAATGGTTGGCGACTGATCTTCTGCCTCCTTTCGCTGTACAAGAGTTAGAAGAGTTGCTTCAAGTTATACGTTACGAAGAATCCCTTGCGAAATCGGGCATTCAGTTCATTGAAGGTGAAGTACTCGTTTCTGTAAAGGGCGGGGAAATTTTATATGGTGCGGCTCCTCTAGACCTTGTTCTCCGAAAAGTTGATCAAATCAGCAAGATTTTCTACAGGACGACTGAAATGTTGTTGGATTTGCCTCTCCGTACGCGTGGCAATCCATCTCAGGATGTCAGGAGATATTGTGATCCTTGGCTTTTTCAGGCTCTTCCGGGAAGCTATCAGTTTGCAGTTCGAGTGCGTAAGCCACAAGACCACGAACAACTTAGTTTTCCAGGCATGTCTTCTGCTGAAGCCGAACTGCGCGTAGAACAAATCACTAAAAAGTTCCTTGAAGTTATTCGAGCAACGACGCAAGATCCAGAAGGTGAGTTAATAGCAATTGTCCCCAAGGAAGATTATCGAAAAGCATTTCTGAAATCAGCTCAAGATCTCGCACCACCGCTCACAGGCAAGGCTTTTGATCAAATCGAAATCAAATCAAGTAGCGATATTGAGCCGCGTCCCGTGGTTCTCTTTCCCGAAACTCGTTCAGTGATCAAGGAAGTTCTTAAAAAAAACGAACCTAAATCCTTGCAGCCATCAGAGGACAGAGTCATATCTTTCAAAGGGATTTTACGTAACTTGCATCTAGATAATGATTGGATCGAAATTAGCATTAATGGCGAAACAAAAAAAATCTATGGTGCTGGAGAGGAAATTGATGATCGAGTTGGCCCTATGGTAAATCGTCGTGTTGTGGCAGAGGTTGTTGAAAAGTCTGACAGGTCAGTGGATAAAAGGTACTCTTTGCGTGATTTGCAATTAGAGGAAGATGTTCTGTAGATAAAGCAATTCAACACTACATTTTCACGTAGCGAAAAGATTTGCGATGGAAGCTTGAGGTTATCTGCTGCTGTATAACTTTGCCGCTGGTTAGATGTAGAGATAAGGATCCCGTGACTGGACTCGGATCGAGATAATCCATCCCTACATCACCATTACCCCCGCCCCCGCCGACTCAAAGTGCTTTTGCAGGGTGGCTTTGGGCAGTGGCCCCAGCAGGTGATCCCAGGGCAGGGGCTGACCCAGATCCCAGTCGGCATGGACATAGTATTCCAAGGGCGGAATCTGGCCCTGGAAATCTTTAAAGGCGCGGCGGTAGCTGCCGAGGGTGTCGCCGTAGTGGCGGACTCGCTCAAGCACCGGGCCAAGGCGGCGATCGCCCCTCGAAATCAGCGCCTGAATCACCGACCAGTTGTAGCTCTCGGGACGAAAGTCGATGCCCTTGGAGCGCAGGTGCTTTTGCAGATACTTGAGCCGTTTCTCAGCTGCTTTGTTGACCCCGTACCACTGGAAGGGAGTGTGGGCCTTGGGCACAAAGGTGCTGCACCCAAAGGTGAGCCGCAGGCCAGGGGCGGCTTTTTTGAGCCGCAGCATGAGGGCAACGGTTTGCTCTAGATCGTCCATGGTTTCGCCGGGCACGCCCGCCATGCCGTAGAGCTTCATGGCGCTGAGACCGCCCGCCTTGGCGTTGACGGCAGCCTGCTCAATGTCGTCGGTTTCAAGCTTTTTGTTGACGATGTTACGCACCCGTTCTGAGCCACTCTCGATCGCAATGGTGATCGAGCGGCTGTCGTGGCGGGTGAGAGTTTCGGCCAGTTTGGGGGTGACGGTGTTGGTGCGCACCGATGACAGGCTGACCCGCACATCGTCGAACTGAGGCTGGTTTAAATAGTCGAGCAGGGTGTCGAACTCTGGATGCTGGGTGACTGACGCGCCAAGCAACCCGAGGCGACGGGTGGCCGCTAGGCCCTGCTCAATGGCGGGCATGAGCGAGTCTTCTAGGCTGGCGGGGCGAAAGGGCAGGGTGAGATAGCTAGCGAGGCAAAAGCGGCACATCTCTGGGCAGCTGCGCACCACCTCCACCATGTAGATATTTTCCCAGGCGGCGTGGGGGGTGACCACGGTGGAGGCCGAGAGCACGTTGCCCCGGTAGGTCTGCTTTTGCACCGTAGCGGGGATATCGGCATCTAAAGGGTGAATGGCCCGCACGCCCCCGGTAGGGCCGTCGTAGGTCACGTCATAGAGAGCGGGGACATAGACGCCAGGCACCCTGGCCAGGCGGCGCAGGGTTTCGGGCCGGGAGGCGGTTTTCAACTCTACCAGCGCGTCAATAAAGTCATCCAGCAGGGTTTCGCCATCCCCCAGCAAGATCACGTCAAAGAAGTCAGCGAAGGGTTCGGGGTTGGCGGTGAGCACCGGGCCGCCGCCAAAGACGAGGGGGTGGTGGTCGGTGCGATCGCCCCCCTTGAGCGGCACCTCTAGCTGCTCTAGCAGGGTGAGCAGGTTGACGTAATCTAGCTCCCAAGAGATAGAAAACCCCAGCACGTCAATGGTCGAGGGCAGCGGTTCTGACCCATCGGTAAACAACCGACTCACCTCGACATCGGCCCGGCGGGCCAGGGTGGCCCACACCACCTGGTAGCCCAGGCTGGTAATCCCCACGCTGTATTCATTCGGGAAGGCAAACACCACCGCCAGAGCATCCTCCTGGGCGGGGGTAGGCTCAAACAGCAGAGTTTCGTCCTGGAGGGGAAGGGATGCCACGGGCAGAATTACAACAGCTACGACAACAAAGAATCTACTCCCAGTGTAAGCAGTGGAGCGTAATGTAGTGGCTTGCAACCAGGGGCAGCAGGCTTAACCTAGGGTAGAGGCGGGGGCGACCCAGCCTCGGTATCATTTCTAAATGGCTGCTAATGATTCCATTAAGGAGGTCTCCAGGAAAGAAAATACCACCAGGTAGGGGCGCAGAGCCTGCGTCCTTGGGGGGCAGCAAAATCCTTGGGTATTTTCGTTGCCAGAATTGTCCTAAGGCTGTGGCCGCAGGGGTCGGCGAGCCGAGAACGTTTTGCCAAACACGCTGCCTTGGCTCACAGAGTTCTTCAAAAGATTACCAAAGATCACCAAAATCTCAGTTGATCTGCGCAGGAGTCGTGCTAACCGCCAGCAAGGGGTCGTGAATGCACGGTGTCAACCGAGGGAACATGAACCTACGATAAAGACAGAGCATTCTACCCGAACTGTTTTCACCGCTATGCCTACCCGTTAAATGCTATCGCAGTGGTTTCTGCGACTTCGGCCTATGACTTCCTCAACTCCCCCCATTCGCCCCACCTACATTCTCGCCGACGAGACCACCGTGCGTGTGCCCCGAGACCCGTCGCTGCTGGCCCAGGCCGAGCGCATTGCCGAGGGCTATCACCAGTGCCAGGCCGCAGAGGCATCTCAATGGCTGAAGCAGGGGCTGGCCCACCTGCGCAAAGGGCAATACATCCCGGCTTTGGCCCTGCTTCAGCAGGCGCTACAGAGCTACCGCAACCTAGGCGACAAACAGCGCCAGGCCAAGGTGCTGCTCACCCTAGCCAGCCTCTACTACCGAGTAGCCGACTATCTGTGGGCAGCCGACTACGGGCGGCAGTGCCTGCGTATTGCCCGCGAATTAGAAGATGACACCCTGATTCAGCAGACCCTGGGCCACCTGGGCAACAGCTATCGCCACCTGGGCAACCTACAGCGTGCCCTAGAGTACATGGGCCAAAGCCTGAACCTGGCCAAAAAGATGGGCGATCGCCCCAGTGAAATGCGATCGCTCAACAACCTGGCCATGATCTACCGGGCTAAGGGCCTCACCCGCCAGGCCGCTACCCTCTACGAAGCCAGCCTGATGATGGCGACTACCCTGGGCGATCGCAGTACCAAGCTCCAGATTTTTCAAAACCTGGGCAACACCTACCTCACCCTGCGGGAATACCCCCAGGCGATCAGCTGCTACGAGCGGTTTTTGACCGTCAGCGACGGTGGTGAGAAAGCTGGCGAGGGGGCCGTAGACAACCGCACCACCCGCCGCGTTTTGACCCAGCTCACCCTGGCCAGCATTGCCATGGGCGACCACAACCGGGCGATCGTCCATCTTCAGCATCACCTTTCCATCGCCTGTGCCCTAGGCGACACTCGTGGTGCCGCGGCGCTCATGGATGATCTAAAGACCAGCTATATGGCCCTCAGCGAGGCCCGCGTGGTGGCCATTCACCCAGACTTCCCCTCGATTTAGCCAACCAGCATCCCCAGACCCCAGCGGTAAAGGATTTTTAAAGATCGTCATATAACGGTTGATCATCTCTACAGCCACAAACTCTACGGCCAAAAACTCTACGGCCAAAAACCGTCACCAAAAGTCCTGTGATATTCTCAGGAGAACAGCGGCGCGATCGCGCCACTGCTGCGCTATGCCCAGCCCAGCTCAAGATCTGTAGGTTGCCCCCAGATAAGCCTACACAGCTGGGATTGGGTTCGATTGGTGCCGTGATTAGTGCCGTAAGCTTTAGGCCTTAATTCAACCCTATGACGTTATCTCGACGGTGGTTTAACCAGGCTTGCCTGGGGG